>JAHDYE010000053.1 GCA_023383035.1 Burkholderiaceae bacterium
CGAGGCGCACGACGACCCGAAGGTGCAGGGCGTCACCTGCTACACCTCGCGCGCCAAGACCGGCGGCATCAAGGGCGCGCTCGGCGTGGCCGAGGATCGCTCGGAGGCGTCGATCGCGTGCCGGCAGGTCGGGCCGATCTCCTTCGCGGGGCCGCTGCCCGAGCAGGAGGAAGTGTTCAGCGAGCGGATCAGCCTGGTGTTCAAGAGACTGCGCATCGTGCGAATGGTCGACCGCAAGCGCAATACGCTGGTCTACCTGACCTATGCCGAGCGGCTGATCGAAGGTTCGCCGCAGAACTCGGTGGCCACGGTCCCGGTGGATCGCGCGACGCCGATCCCGGTGAAGTAGGCCGGTGCGAACCGCCGCGACGAAGCCCCTTCCCGCAATCGCCCGACCCGGAGGATCGATGCGCTTCAGCCTCGCCATCGCGCTCGCAACGGCGCTCGCGCTCGGCGCGTGTGCCCCGGGAGTCGGCACGCGCGGCGACCCGGGCGGCGCACCGCCGCGCCCCGAGCGGCCGCAGCCGCCCGCCGAACGCACACAGCCGCTGGCGTTCGCGACCACGCTCGCCTGCGGCGACCGCAGCGTCACGGTCGGCCACGTCGGCGACACGATGCGCATGGAGGCCGGCGGCCAATCCTTCGAGCTGCGGCCGGTGCGCTCGGCCTCCGGCGCGCGCTACGAGGCGGTCGGCGACCCGTCGACGAGCTTCTGGTCGAAGGGCGACCGCGCGACCGTCGTGGTGCGCGGCAAGCCGTGGCCGGAGTGCGTGCCCGAGCGAGCGCCGAGCCTGCCGTATCGCGCCACCGGCAACGAGCCGGGCTGGCGGCTCGACATCACCGCGCACACGATGACGCTGCTGGCCGACAACGGCCGCACGCGCATCGAGGCGCCCACGCCGGTCGCCGAGCCCGGCGTCGGCTACAGCCGTTTTCGCGCCCCGGCTGCCGGCGCGGGCCTCGTCGCGACGGTCTTCGAACGGCGCTGCGCCGACACGATGACCGGGATGCCGTATCCGAACGCGGTCACCGTCGCCTTCGCGGGCCGTTCGCTGAGCGGATGCGGCGGCGACCCGGCGACGCTGCTGCAGGGCGCCGAATGGGTGGTCGAAGACCTGCGCGGCGGCGGGGTCGTCGATCGCTCGCGCGCGACGCTCGCGTTCGCGGCCGACGACCGCGTGTCGGGGCGCGGCTCGTGCAACCGCTACACCGCCTCGTACTCGCTGACCGGCGAGGGAATGACGCTCTCGAAGCCGGCCTCGACCATGATGGCCTGCGCGCCGGCGCTGATGCAGCAGGAGCGGCGCTTCTTCGACCTGCTGGCCCAGGTGCACCGGTTCACGATCGACGCCGGCGGCGCGCTGGTGCTGCACGCTGCCGACGGCGGCACGATCACCGCGCGGCGGCCGTAGCGCGCTTCGCGACGACTGCCGCGCAGGCGTCGAGCGCCACGCGCCGTGCGGCCGTGCGAGTCGGACGCGTCGGGCGCGTCGGGCGCGTCGGGCGCCGATCGGCGAGATCGTCCGCGGCTCAAGGCTCGCGCGGCGGATGCGCGCGGAACGCGCGCCACAACGCGACGTCGTACGACAGCTTGAGCACTCCGGCGGCAACCAGCGGCGCCGACAGCCAGCCGGCGGCGAACAGCGCGCCGCTCAGCGACGGGCTGACGGCAGCGGCCAGGCTGCGCGGCACCGCGGTGAAGCTGGCGGCCGCGGCGCGCTCGGCCGGCGTGACCACCGCCATCACGTAAGCGGTGCGCGTCGGCACGTCCATCTGCGACAGCGCGCTGCGCACCAGCAGCAACCCGAGCGCGAGCGGCATGCTCGGGGCGAGCGCGGCCAGCGCCAGGCAGACGTTGGCCGGGATGTGCGTGAACACCATCGTGTTCAGCAGCCCGATGCGTCGCGCCACCGCCGGCGCGGCGAGTTGCGAGGTCGCGCTGAGCAGACCGGCCCAGAAGAAGAACTGCCCCGCCTGCGCGAGGCTCAGCCCGAAGCGCTCGAACAGCCACAGCGACAGCAGCGCGTTGACGACCAGCCCGCCGCCGAACGAATCGAGGCTGAACAACGTCGCGAGCCGGACCACGGTCGCGCGCGAGGGGCCGAGGGGTGCCGCGGGCGCAGCGGCTTCGTCGGCGCGCAACGGCGCGCGCCGATACAACCACCAGACCAGTCCGCCGATGGCCCCGTACGCGACGAACATCGCGCGCAGCGCGTCGAGACGCGCCACGCCGAGATGGCCGGCGAACCAATCGGGCGCCGCCGACGCGAGCGCGCCGACCGCGGCGCACAGCGCCCCGGTCACGCTGTAGCGCGCGAACAGCGCGGTGCGCGCATCGCCCCGGGCCGCGCCGGCGAGCGAGGCCTGCTCGAGCGGCAGGAACACGCTGACGTCGCCGGAGCTGGGGTTGAGCGTCCCGACAAAAGCCACCACCAGCAGCGGCCAGAACGACGACATCGACGCGAAGCCGATGCCGGTGGCGAGCATCAGCAGCGCGGCGGCGCGCAGCAGCCGCGCGCGCGGGAAGCGGTGACCCCACGCGCCCACGGCGAGCGTGGCGAGCGCCGAACCGAGCATCGTCGAGGTGCTGAGGATGCCGACTTCGAGCGTGCCCATGTCCAGCGCCAGCAGGTAAGCCGGCAGCAGCACCGCGACGTAGCCGTCGGCGAACGCGCGCAACGCGCGCGCCAGCAGCAGCGGCAGCGCCGCGGGATCGGTGCCGGCGGGCAGGAGCAGAGCCAGCGGATCGGCGGCGGAGCGGCGCGGCGGGGAAGACATGCGCGATGATGACGCAATCGGCTTCGCGCGGTGCGTCCGGCGCAGCCGATCCGAAGCCGTCTGCCGCACATCCGGTCGTCGTCGATCCGCCATGGTCCTGCCTGCGCCGGCGTAAGATCGAAGCACCCGAGCGCGCGAGGCGGAGGTACCGGATGCCTTCCTACATGCTGCTTGTGATCGAGCCGCCCGACCAGCGGCTCGCCCGCACCGAAGACGAAGGTCGCGAGCTGTATGCGCGGATGCTGCGCTTCGGCGACGAGCTGAAGGCGCAGGGCCGGCTGCTTGCCACCGAGTCGCTGGCCTCGCACGCGGGAGCGGCGCGCGTGGCGGTGCGCGATGGACGGCCTCGCGTGCTGGACGGCCCGTTCGCCGAGGCGAAGGAGATGGTCGGCGGCTTCTTCCTTGTCGACTGCGACAGCCGGGACGAGGCGATCGCGATCGCGGCGCGCTGCCCGGCCGCCGAATGGTGCGCCGTCGAGGTGCGCGAGCTCGCGCCCTGCTATCGATAGCCGGCCGGCGCCGCAGACCGCGCCGGCACCGTACCCCGCGCGCGTCGGCATGGCGCTGCCGCCGCGTCGGCACGACGTCCCGGCCGCGGCGCGGTGTCGAAACCGGTACGCCCCGTTCGTCGTCCAGGTGAGCGTCGCGAATGACGCCGCGCGCAAGGAGGACCGACCATGCGATTCATGATCCTGGTGAAGGCGACGCCGCAGACCGAGGCCGGCGTGATGCCGGAAGAGACGCTCATCGCCGCGATGGCCGACTACCACGAGCAGTTGGCCCGGGCCGGCGCGCTGCTGGACGCCTCGGGGCTGCGGCCGAGCGCGAAGGGCTGGCGGATCCGCTACGCGGACGGCCGCCCGACCGTGATCGACGGGCCGTTCGCCGAGAGCAAGGAGCTGATCGCCGGCTACACGATCATCCAGGCGCGTTCGCGCGAGGAAGCGCTCGAGTGGAGCCGGCGCTTCCCGGCGCCGCACGGAGACCACGGCGAAAGCGAGATCGAGGTGCGCCAGCTCTACGAGCTGGACGACTTCGGCCCGAGCGCGGCGATGGAGCGCTTCCGCGACATCGCGGCAGTCGGGCAACCGAAAGCGCGAGCGTGACATGACGCGACGGACGTCGGCGACCTGCATGGTGGTGCCGGATGCCGCCATGCCGGGTGCCGGGACCGGCCGGTGAAGCCCGCTTCGCGCGATGCGCCGGCACCCGGCGGCCATGACGCGGCGGCGACGCAGGCCCCGGCGGCCCATCGCGCGATCGAGGCGGTGTGGCGCATCGAGTGCGCCATGATCGTCGCCGCGATCGCGCGCATGGTGCGCGACGTCGGGCTCGCCGAGGACCTGGCGCAGGACGCGCTGGTCGCGGCGCTCGAGCGCTGGCCTTCGAGCGGCATGCCGGAGCGGCCGGGCGCCTGGCTGATGGCCACCGCGAAGAACCGCGCGCTCGATCACCTGCGCCACGCGAAGCTGGCCGCGAGCAAGCACCAGGAGATCGGCAACGATCTCGAGGCGCAGGAGGCAACGATCGTGCCGGATTTCGTCGACGGCCTGGATGCGGCGCGCGCCGACCGGATCGGCGACGACCTGCTCAGGCTGATGTTCACCGCCTGCCACCCGGTCCTGTCGACCGAGGCGCAGGTGGCGCTCACGCTCAAGCTGCTCGGCGGGCTGTCGAGCGCCGAGATCGCGCGCGCGTTCCTGGTGCCCGAGCCCACGATCGCGCAGCGCATCGTGCGCGCCAAGCGCACGCTGAGCGCCGCGCGCGTGCCGTTCGATCTGCCGGAGCCCGCGGCGCTGGCGCCGCGGCTGGCGTCGGTGCTGCAGGTGGTCTACCTGATCTTCAACGAGGGCTATACGGCGACGGCCGGCGAGGACTGGATGCGCCCGGCGCTGTGCGACGAGGCGACGCGGCTCGGACGCATGCTCGCGGAGCTGGCGCCGAACGAGCCCGAAGTGCACGGCCTGCTCGCGCTGATGGAGCTGCAGGCATCGCGCACCGCGGCGCGCGTGGATGCCGCCGGCCGGCCGGTGCTGCTGCCCGACCAGGATCGCGGCCGCTGGGATCGCCTGCTGATCCGCCGCGGCCTGGCGGCGCTCGCCCGCGCCGAGGCGATCGGCGCAGCGCCCGGCCCGTACGCGCTGCAGGCGGCGATCGCGGCCTGCCATGCGCGCGCCGCGCGCGCCGGCGATACCGACTGGCCGCGCATCGTGGCGCTGTACGACGCGCTCGCGCGCATCGCGCCGTCGCCGGTGGTCGAGCTCAACCGCGCGGTCGCGGTCGGCATGGCGTTCGGACCGTCGGCCGGGCTGGCGATCGTCGACGCGATGCGCGACGAACCGTCGCTGCGCCACTACCAGTGGCTGCCCAGCGTGCGCGGCGACCTGCTCGCGAAACTGGGGCGCCCCGACGAGGCCTGCCAGGAGTTCGAGCACGCCGCGGCGCTGGCGCGAAACGCACGCGAACGCGAGTATCTCGAGGAGCGCATCCGGGAGTGCCGGCGCTCACGCTGACGCCGCGAGCCGGTGCTTCGCTGCGCGGATCGAGTCGCCGGGCCGCGGAAAGACGGCTGCCTACGCCCGCACCAGCACGAGCCAGCCGAGATAGACCAGGTAGAGCCCGATGAGCAACGCGCCTTCTCGGCGCGAAATCTTCCGGTCGGTGACGAAGGTCGACACGCACGCCAGCACCGCCGCGGCGGCGAGCGGCAGATCGACCAGCAGGATGTCGCGGCCCACTTCGACGCCGGCCGGCGCGGCCACGCAGACGGCCCCCAGGATGGCCAGGATGTTGTAGACGCTGCTGCCGATCAGGTTGCCGATCGCCACGTCGCGATCGTTCTTCAGCGTGGCCACCACGGTGGTAGCCAGCTCCGGCGCGGTGGTGCCGATGGAAACGATGGTGAGCCCGATGATGGCGTCGGACACGCCCAGTGCCCGCGCGATGTCCGCCGCACCCGCCACCAGCAGGTCGGCGCCCCACACCACGATCGCGATGCCGGCGGCGAGCAGCGCGAGGTTGCGCAAGGCCGCCGATGGCCCGGGACGCATTGCCGCGGCGGCGACGCCGAACTCGCGGGCGAACTCGCGCTTCGTCGCCGCGGTCTCGCGCCGGCTCTGCACGACCAGCGCCACGGTGTAGGCGAGCGCCGCGGCCAGCAGCAGGCTGCCGTCGAAACGGCCGAGCATTCCGTCCCACGAGATCGCGATCAGTCCGATCGCCGAGGCGATCATCACGGGCACGTCCAGCCTGATGCTGCGCAGCCTCACCGGCAGCGGCCTGATCAGCGCGCTCAGGCCGAGAATGAAGAGCAGGTTCAGGATGTTGGCGCCGGCGATGTTGCCCACCGCCAGTGTCCCGCGGCCTTCGGCCGCGGCGGTGATCCCCACCGCCAGCTCGGGCGTGCTGGTGCCCACCGAGACGATGGTCAGGCCGACCAGCATCGGGCTCACGCCGAGCAGGGCCGCCAGCCGCGAGGCGCCGCGCAGCACGAACTCGGCGCCGAGCAGCACGAGTGCGATGCCGACGAGAAAGAGCGCGGTTGGGGGCATGTGCGACGCGGTGGAGTCTGCATGCTAACCCGGCGGCACCGCGTGCCGGAGCGCGGCGAACGCGCGCAGGTAGGGGCGCGGGAACGATCGAAGGACGAACGGGCCCCCTGGCCCGACGCGGCCGGCGTCAGGCCGGGCTATCGGCAGCTGCGGCGCGCGCCGGCCGGAACGGATCTTCCGCCGCCTCGTCGCCCAGCCATTCGTAGATCGCGGCCAGCGCCCGCTCCTCGTCGGGGAAGATGCGCGACTGGCCGATCTGGTCGAACAGGCCGGTGTTGCGCATCACGTCGAGCACCTGCTTCTTCAGGCCCGAGAAGACGAGCTTGACGCCGATGCCGGCCAGCCGCAGGTCGAGGCTCTTGATCGTTTCCTCGCCGGAGGCGTCGAGCTGGTTGATGCCGTCGCTCACCACGAGCAGGTACTTCGCCTTCGGGTGCTCGGCGATCGCCTCGAGCAGCATGTCCTCGAAGTAGGCCACGTTGGCGAAGTACAGCTGACCGTCGAAACGCACCGCGACCACGTGCTCGCTGGTCGGCAGCTCGGGATTGACCTTGATGTCGCGCAGCGTGCCGTCCGGGTAGCGGCCCAGCCTCGCTACGCGCGGATGCATGGTGCGGTACAGGAACAGCATCAGCGCCAGCGCGGTGCCGAAGATGATGCCCTTGTCCAGGTGCGGCGCGGCGACGAGGGTGGCGACGAACGTCGCGATCGCCGTGATGCCGTCGGCCCGGCTGGCCTTCCATGCATGGCGGATCGCCGCGGGCGTGATCAGGCTGGTGACCGCGAGCATGATGATCACGGCCAGCGTGGCCTGCGGCAGGAAGTACAGGTAGGGCGTCAGGAACAGCAGCGTCAACGCCACGAACAGGCCGTTGAACACCATCGCGAAGCCGGTCTGCGCGCCCGCCTGCAGGTTGATCGCCGAGCCGGTGAACGAACCGCAGGCCGGGTACGCCTGGAAGAACGCGCCGCCGAAGTTGGCCAGGCCCTGGCCGACCAGCTCCTGGTTGGGGTTGATGCGCTGGCGCGACTTCGCCGACATGGCCTTGGCCATCGAGATCGATTCCATGAACGCCACCAGCGCGATCACCAGCGCGGCGGAGAACAACGCCAGTACGGCGTCCAGGCTGAGCGTGGGCACGCGCAGCGACGGCAGCCCTTCGGGCACGACGCCGACCACCTCGCCGCCGCCGACCAGGCGCAGCTCGCCCGGTGCGATACGGGCGATGCGCCAGAAGCGGCCGTCGGTGGCCACGCCCTCGGGCACCGTGTCGGCGAGATAGAGCCGCTTCGATTCGCCGGCATTGGCGCCGGCCAGCTCGAACTCCAGCTTGCGCAGGTGCTGCTGGCGCTCCTTGTTGCGGGTTTCGAGCGTCGCGGCGTCGAGCTTGAGCAGATCGATGCGATAGCGCAGCTCGGCCGCGCCGCGCGCGTCGCGTTCCTTCTCCATCGCGCGCAGGCGGGTGCCGAGCGCGGTGCTCTCGGCGCGCATGTTCTCGATGCGCTCCTGGGCGGAGATGAAGGCGGCCACCGTCTCGCGGGCCGGCGCGTCGGCGATCGCGTCGGATGCGACAGCGGTGCGATGCTCGAACCCGACCACGTAGCTCGTCAGCGTGGTGATCGCCACCGCGAGCAGCACGCTCAGCTTCGCGAGCGGCGGAATGCGCTTCAGGCCCAGCATCAGCAGCAGCGAGAAGGCGGCCATCGCCAGCGTGGGCAGGTGGGTATGCGGCAGGTAGCCCAGCATCTCCCAGATGTCGACCAGGAACGAGTCGCTGCGCCCCTTCGGGATGCCGAGCAGCTTGTCGAGCTGCGACAGGGCGATGATGATCGCGGCCGCGTTCATGAAGCCGAGGATCACCGGGTGCGAGACGAAGTTGACGATGGTGCCGAGGTTCAGCGCGCCCAGGCTCAGCTGTATCACGCCGACCATCAGCGTCAGCAGCAGCACCAGCCCGACGTATTCCTCGGTGAACGGAACCGCGAGCGGCGCCAGCGCCGCGGCGGTCATCAGCGAGATGACCGCGACCGGGCCGGTGGCCAGCTGGCGCGACGAGCCCCACAGCGCGCCGATGAACGCGGGCACGAAGGCGGTGTACAGGCCGAAGTACACCGGCAACCCGGCCAGTTGCGCGTAGGCCATCGCTTTCGGCACCAGCACCAGCGCGCCGGTGATGCCGGCGATCAGGTCGGCACGCAGGATCGCCGGGTGGATCGGAAACCAGGCGAGAAACGGGAAGAGCCGCAGCAGCCAGTGACGGGCCATGGAGGGGAGTATAGGAGCCGGCCTGCGTCCGGGCAGACGGGCGGATTATCTCGAAGACACCCCCTAGAGTATCACCGGCCTTCCGGTCGACCGTCAATGCGGCGCAATCTCCGCTACTGCCAGCGGTGCGTGTAGGTCAGGCCCACGAAGGTGACGTTCTGCCTGTACTGCTGCGTCAGCGTGGTGTTGTCGCTGAACAGGAATGCCGTGCCGTCGTAGCCGTAGGCCCAGTCGTTGAACCGCGCGCGGTAGTGGATCAGGTCCAGGCGCAGCGAGGAGGTCTTGGAAACCGTATAGCGGCCGAACAGCCTGATCTCGGTCGTGCGGAACACGATGTCCGGCAGCCCGCCGGTGGCCGCCAGCAACGCCGCGCTGCCTGCATTGGCGGTCGGGTCGAGCGTCTGCGCGTATTCGTTGCGGTCGTTGAAGAACGACAGCGTGCCGCCGATCTCGAGCTTGCCGGTCGGCCTGCCCACGGCGCCGATGCCGATGCTGGTGTTGTCGTTGTCGAACGCCATCACGTAGCCGCCCGGGCGCGACTGCGCGAGCGTCTGGTTGCCGCGCGACAGGTAGCCGTTCAGCGTCCAGTGCGCCGACAGCACGTAATCCCAGTCGACGCTGAAAGTGTCCATGCCGGTGCGCCGCAGTCCGTGGTCGCTCGGCGAAGAGAAGCGGTCGCGGCCGGTGTCCACGCCGGCCTGCAGCGTCAGCGCGTCGCTCGGCTGCCACACCGCGAACACGCGCACCTTGTCGCGCCGCCGGTCGGCCAGCGACGGCATGAAGGTGGCCGCGCTGGTGATGATCGCGCCAGGCTCGACCGGCGAGACGCCCAGGCCGGTGTTGGGCCACAGCCAGGCCGAGCCGTCACGGCGGCTGGTGACGAAGCTGATCGCGCCGCTGACGTTGTCGGACATCCGGCGCCGCAGCTCGGCGCGGTAGCCGATCTCCTCGGTCTCCTGGCGCAGGGCGCTGATGCCGGAGACCGAGCTGCTCGGCGTGAACACGCCGCGATCGATCGCCTCGTAGTCGGCGCCCAGCGCGCCGCGGTAGTCGGGCGTGAACTGGTAGCTCGCCTGCAGCTTGCCGCGCGTCTTCGTGTACGGATAGTGCCGGTTCGTGTAGGTGACCGCGCCCTCGACGTTGTACAGCGCGAGCGGCGTCTTGTCGTCGCGGTCCTCGTGGCGCATCTCGGCCAGCAGCGACAGCTTGGGCATCGGGCGCGACGTGATGCCGATCTGGGCCAGCGTGGTGTCGACCCTGCCGTCCAGGTCGGTGATGGCCACTGGCCCATCGAGCAGGCCGGCGCCGGCGAAACCCTGGTCCTGCGTCGCGCGCGCGTAGCCGAGCTTGAAGTTGGCGCGCGTGGTCGGCGTGAACACGTAGACGCCCGAGACGTCGAAATGGTGGGCCTGGTTGTCGGGCGGCAGCGCCATCGCCTGGTTGAGGATCGGCTGCAGCCCGGCGTTCAGCGGCTGCAGCACGCCCAGCGGACTGTTCAGGCTGCCGGGCACGCCCGGCGCCAGCGCGCCGTGCGCGTTGTTGTAGAACGAGCCGTAGTAGCCGCCGTTCAGGCGCAGCCGGTCGCCGGCGTAGCTGAGCCGCGCCTGCACCTGGCTGTGGTTGGCGTCGATCGGCTCGGGAACCATCAGCACCGCCCAGCCCGGGTTGGCGCCGGTGGTGGGCGCGCAGCCGGGTGCGACCGGCGTCGGGCAGTTGAAGCCCCGGCCGGACAGGCGCGCGCCGTCCTTGTTCTCGCTCTTCAGGCTGACCCGCAATTCCATGGCTTCCCCGAGCCACTTCGTGAATCCGAGACCCAGCCCCTGCCGCCTGGTGCGCAGGTCGAGGTTCGAGCCGCTGCCGGCGCCGCCGGCCAGATGCACCACCTGCGGCGCGGTCGTGCCGGCGCCGAGCAGGCCGGTATTGATCGTGTACGGCTCGTGGCGCACCAGCTCGCTGTAGTCGACCGAGAACTTCCAGTCGCCCTGTCGTTTCCAGAGGAACTCCAGCTCGCGGTTCTCGCCCAGCACGCCGGTGCCCTGCAGCCGCGTCCACGAGCTGCCCGACTCGGTGCGGCGGTAATACTCGAAATCGAGCAGCCCGAAGCTGCGGTCGTCGCGCAGGCCGTTGTACTGGCCGAAGATCGCCCGGTCGGCGCTGTCGCCGCCGGCCACGCCCACGCCGACGGTGACCGATCCTTCGGCCTCGGTCGCATCCTTCTTGCCCGCCTGCGCGTGCGCGCCGCCGCAGGCCGCGAGCAGGGCCAGCGCAACGGCCGTCCGGCCGATGCCGGGATGCCAGTGGGTCGTGCTCATCATGTCGCTCCGGTGCTCAGCGGTACATGAACTGCGGCGTCGGATTGGTGGCGGCCGGGTTGTTCGAGCCGTGGACCTGGGTATGGCAGTTCAGGCAGCTGCGGCCTTGCCAGATGTTGACCACGTTCTTGCCGCCCGACGTGGCGGTGATCTGCGGTCCGGCGCCCGGCCCGGCGGGCGTGAATACGCCGGTCTGGCCGCCCAGCGCGCCGACGTTGCCGGCCACGTGCGGCGTATGGCACTGGTGGCACAGCAGCGGCGGACGCGCGGTGAGCATGGCCGCGATCGTGCTGCCGTGCGGGTTGTGGCAGTTCGCGCAGTTCTCGACCACCGGCTCGTGCGCGTGGACGAACGGGCCGCGCTTCTCGGCGTGGCAGGTGTAGCAGGTGTCGTTGACGCTGTCGCGCTTGACCAGCTTCGGACCGGTCGATCCGTGCGGGTTGTGGCAGTCGGAACAGCTCATCTTCCCTTCGGGAATCGGGTGGTGCGACGGCCGCTTGAGCTGCACGCGCTGCTCCTTGTGGCAGCCGAGGCACAGGTCGGCCTCCGTCGACTTCACCAGCGTGCGGTCCTGGTTGGTGTGGATCTTGTGGCACGACGTGCAGGCTACGTCGGCGGCCTGATGCTGGCTGCCGGCCCAGAACGTGTGCCGCGATCCCTTCTCGTGGCAGCTCATGCAGACTTCGCTGCGTTCGGCGGCCGGCAGTCCGCCGTTCTTGCGGAAGACCCGGTCGGCCAGCGGCCGCTTGCCGCCGCGCTGCAGGTGCGGCTTGCTCGGACCATGGCAGGTGACGCAGGTGGGCGTGCGCGCGTCGCTGCTCAAGGCGTGCGCGCTGCGGCTCATGTCCGGCAGGTCGTTCTCGTCGTGGCACTCGACGCAGCGGGCCGACGCCTCGGCGTCGCGGGCGGCCGAGGCGGTGTCGATCGTCCCGAAAAGGCACAGGCCGGCGATGGCCAGTGCAATCGTCAGTCGCATGGGAAGCCCCCGGAAACGGAAGAACGGGGGCCGATGCGGCGCCCCCGTTCGTCCTGCCGTCGATCGCTACTTCAGGCCGTGGACGACGTCCACGCCCTTGATGCCGCCGCTGGAGTGGCAGTCGGCGCAGATCTCCTGCGTGTTCCAGCCCTGCGCCTGCGTGAGGTTGCCGAATCCTGCGCCACCGAAGTTGGCCACGTGGCCGATCGCCTTGGCCGAGTCGTGGCACGACGTGCAGGTAGCGGCCTTCGGCGTGATCACCATCCACTCCTTCGGATCCGTCTTCGCCGCGCTCAGCGGGTTGCCCGCCACGGTCAGCTTCGAAACCACCGAGCCGATCGTCCCGCGGTCGACCTTGTACGAGTCGTCGACGTGGCAGGCGTTGCAGTTCAGATTGGTGCCGCCCGGCCACGCAACCTCGGTGGCGAAGTTCAGCGTACCCGCCGTGAGCGGCGAGCCGGCCGGCACCGGATCGAGCGTCTGGTTCGGCGCCGTACCGTTGACGACGAGACCGTCGGTCAGCAGCAGGCCGTCCTTGCCGAACTGCCCGAAGATCCGGTTGCCGTGCGTGAACGGATAGATGCGCTTGCCGTTGCCGTGGATGCCGTGGATCTTGCGCTTGAAGTGGTACGACTCCTGCAGCGTCAGGCCGTTGGTCATCACGGTGGACGACATGCGGCCCGCATCGTGGCAGACCACGCAGGCTTCGACGATGTTGCGCGCGCCGGCGTGGAACGCGGTGGGCAGCGTGTTGGAGCCCGACGCCGTGCCCAGCTTGCCGTGGCAGACGTTGCATTTCTCGGTGGCGACGATCTTGCGGCGCGGGTTCAGCGGGCCGCTGATCGCGAACTCCTTGAAGTCGTGTTGCATCGCCGTGTCGATGAGCACCCTGGGCTCGACTTCGGGCCGGGGGTCGGCCGCCGACTTGACCTGCAGCAGCGGCTCCTTCACCTGACCGACGCTGACCACGCGTGCGCTGCCCGCCGCGACAGCGGTAGCGGTGTCGTCCGGCAGCGGGATGTCCACCGTGTAGTGGTTGCTGCCGTCGTTGGTGCCGCGGTACGCATTGGCGACCGCGCCGCTGCCGCCGTTGTTGTACGCGGTGAACTCGGTCACGCCGGTCGACTGGCCGACCAGGTTCTGGTAGGCGACGCGCAGCTGCAGGTTGCCGAACTTCGCGGTGTTCGGGCAGATGTTGGGCGGTGCGGCCGTGCAGTCCGGCGTGATCAGGTCGTAGGCCGCGTTGCCGTTGGTCGGATCCGAGACGAAGTACTTCACCGTCACCGTTCGCCCGGTCTTCGTGGGCGTGTCGTTGAACGTGACGCTCTCGATGTTCATCTTGTACTTCGCCGCGTGCTCCTCGTTCTGGTTCCAGTGCACGCGCTCCGGCGAGATCGCCGAACCGACCCGGTGACAGTCCGCGCACTGGGCATTGGTGAGGTCCCTGGCCACGGCCGCGGCACCCACCATCTCCTTGGCGAAGGCGTCGTGCCGGGTATCCCAGCGCGAACCCGCCTTGTTGGCGTGACAGGTCAGGCAGGCTTCCTTGCTCGGGCGGGTCTTCCAGTTGTCGCCCTGCGGCGTGGCGGGGTTGGTGCCCGAGTGGCACTTCGTACAGTTGCGCAGGTCCTGCGGGAAGCCGACTTCGGAGAAGTCGTGCTTCGAGTTCTGGTTGCCCCAGATCACGAACTCCTCGCCGCCCTCGGCCAGCTTCGACTTCAGCAGCCTGCCGGCGTGGATCTTGTGGACCATCGTCTGGAACGTGACCACGTGACCGCTGTTGGCGTCGGTGGTGCCCGGGTTGTGGCACATCACGCACAACTGCGTGTCGACGCGCCCGCCGCCGTGCAGCCCCAGCTTCTGGTGACAGCCGTTACAGGACGACACGTCGACCATCTTGCGCGTCTTCGCGGGGTCGGTCACCGGCACCGAGTTGCCGTTGGCGTCGAAGGTGACGTCGAAACTCGGGTTGACGCGCACCGTTTCGCCGGCGGCGTTGACGTAGCTGAGCTGGATCGCGATGCGGTGCGTGCGATCGGGCTCGAACACCACGCCGCCGGTCTTGGTGGAGTCCTTGATGTCGGTGGTGAACGTATACGTGTAGTAGCCGTCTTCGTTGAAGACCAGCGTGGAAGCCGTCTTCGGATCGAGCGTGGCCTGCTGGGCGGTGGGCAGCACCGGCGTGCCGCCGGGTCCGAAGCCGGCCGCTGCGGTCTCGGTGCGGTAGACGTAGTTGACCCACTGGTCGATGTCGCCGTTGGTGCCGGGCACGAGCTTGGCGATCGCGAAGCTCATGTTGGACAGCGCCAGCGTCCGGACCACCGCGCCGTCGGAGAACACCGTGAAGTTGACCTTCGGCGGGCTGTTCACGACGACCGCCGGCACGCCGGCGTTCTGCAGCACCGCGAACGACGCGGAGGAGTTGGCCGACGTGTCGTTCGCCGGCAGCGCGGCGGCGCTCGCGATCGCCTCCTTGACCGACCCCGCCGGCGGCGGGGGTGCCGGCTCGGAGTCGCCGCCACCACCGCCGCCGCAACCCGCGACGGCGAGGATCAGCGAAGCGGCGGCACAGAATCGAGCAAACGGGGTCTTCATGGTCGTCTCCCCCTTCCCGGTTTTCCTGATTACGACTCTCGTAGGACCCGGCTTCGCGCGTCGGGATCGGGACCGTTGCGGTGCGGCCCGACGACGCGATCCGGCTTTTTTCCCCCTGGCGCGGCGATCCGCGCGGGCGCCGTCACGGCGGCTTTGGTGTCGCCGTCGTGACGGTGCCCGCGGGATCAGCGGGACAGGATCCAGTTGATGAGGTTCTTGATCTCGCGCTCGTCGGTGGACTTCACCGCCACGTGCTCTTCCTTCTCGCCTTCGACCTCGATGGTGGGCCGGGTGGTCACGTGCTTGAACAGGCGGTCGACGGCGTCGGACTTGTCCTTGTACCACGGGCGGTGTCCGTGACCGGCGCACGCCGTCCGCGGACGACCGCCCGTGGACGGCGTGCGCCGGTCGAATTCCGGCTGTTGCAGGGGCGCGCCTGGCGCAGGTCAGAACGGCTCGATGACGACCGCGTTGATCGGCGGCAGCGACGACGAGACCGTCTGCCATCGGTCGCCGCCGTTGCCGCTGGCCCATAACGAGCCGGTGGTCGATCCCATCATCAGCGTGCGGCCGTCGGTGCCGACGTCCAGGCCGTGCCGGTAGACGAGGTTGTAGCTATGCGACTGCGGCAGGCCTGCGCGCAGCGCGGTGAACGTGCGGCCGCCGTCGTCGGTGCGCAGCACCGCGAGGGCGGCGCCCACCGGCACGCGGCGCTGGTCGGCCACCGCCGGCACGAACCAGGCGCGCGCCGGATCGTGCGGGTCGACCGCAACGGTGAATCCGAAGTCCGACACCGGGACGCCGGTCACCTGCTGCCACGAAGCTGCGTGGTCCACCGAATGCCAGATGCCGTTGTGATGCTGGCACCACAGGTGGTCGGGACTGGCCGCGCAGGCGACGATGCGGTGCACGTCCTGCGCGACTTCGTCGTAGGCCTGCTCGGGCGGCATGTAGTCGGCGCGCATGCCGCGCGCGCGCACGGCCCAGGTGGCGCCGCCGTCGGAGCTGGCCCACACACCGCCGGTGCTCACGCCCACCAGCAGGCGCTGGCCGGCATCGTCGCGGTCGCGCGGATCCAGCACGATCGAATGGATGCCGGGCGCGTCGTAGCCGCCACCGGCCCACTCGCGCCGGCGCGGATGGTTCCACAGCGGCTCGTTCAGATACCAGGACGCGCCGCCGTCGGACGAACGGAACAGTCCGCCGGGCAGCGTGCCGGCCCAGATGTCATCGCCCTTGCCGGCCAGCGTCCAGACCTGGATCAGCTTCCACGCGACGTCGTCCTGCGCTTCGGGCGGCTGCAACGGCCAGGCCGGCGTACTCACCTCGTGCCAGCTCCGGCCCTGGTCGTCCGAGGCATGGCACTTGACGCCGAAGTGGCCCAGGTTCAATGCCGCGATCATCGGGCGACCGGGTGCCGACGGCTCGGGCGGCAGTACCGCGGTCACCGGCTCACCGAGGAAATTCACCGCGGCGATCTCCCAGCGCCCACCGGAACGGCGCAGCTCGAACAGACCCTTGCGGGTGGCGACCCAGGCGCGCCGACTCATCGTGTTCATCCTCCGGAAAGCGCCTGCAACACGTATACCGTGGCATCGGAGGGCAGCGCGACGTCGAGTGCGTCGGCGCCCTTGCCGCGCAGCCGCCGGCCGTCGACGAACACCGCAAGGTGCGGGCGCAGCTGCCGCTGATCGTCGAGCACGTAGCCGCGCAATGCGGCATTCACCGCGAAAGCGTCTTCCAGTGCCTGGCGCAGCGTGAGCGCATCGGAATCGATCTCGGGCACCTCGGTGAAGCGCCGCAGCTGCTGGGTGAAGATCAGGCGGGGCATCCGCAAAGTGATACCGCAGCGCCTGTTGCGCTGTCAAAGATGCCCGGCATGCGAATGCCGGCATTGGGGCGAAGTGGCGGTCGGCTTGGATCGGGCGCAGAATCGAACGGGAAACGGCACGGCCCGCGCACGGCCCGATTGCTCCTGCCCGTTCCGGGTGAACCCATGCCGAACCATCTCGCGAACGAAACCAGTCCCTATCTGCAGCAGCACGCGGACAACCCGGTCGACTGGTATCCGTGGGGCGAGGAAGCGCTGGCGCTCGCACGCGGCAGCAACCGGCCGATCCTGCTGTCGGTGGGCTACTCCGCCTGCCACTGGTGCCACGTGATGGCGCACGAGTGCTTCGAGGACACCGAGACGGCGGCGTTGATGAACCGCCTCTTCGTGAACGTGAAAGTCGATCGCGAGGAGCGGCCGGACATCGACCAGATCTACCAGGTCGCGCACCAGCTGATCGCGCGGCGTCCGGGTGGCTGGCCGCTGACGATGTTCCTCACGCCCGACGGCAAGCCGTTCTACGGCGGCACCTACTTCCCCAAGCGCTCGCGCCACGGCCTGCCCGGCTTCGACGAGCTGCTGCAGCGGGTCGCGCAGGTGTGGACGACGCAGCGCGAACGAGTGCTCGCGCAGGGCGACGAGCTGGTGCGGCATCTCGCCGCAACGCTGCCCGAGCGGTACGAGGGCGAAGCCCCGTCCGAAGGCGGAGCGCGCGGCGATCCGCTCGAACCGGTTGCGCCGCAGGCATCGCGCGGGCTGCGCGACGCGCTGATGCCGACCTACGATGCCGTGCACGGTGGTTTCGGCGGCGCGCCGAAGTTCCCGCAGCCGCCGACCCTCGATGCGTTGCTGCGCCATGCGGTCGGCGCGAACGACGGCGAGGCACGTGACGCGGTGCTGGCGAGCCTGCGCCGCATGGCCGAAGGCGGGCTCTTCGATCACCTCGGCGGTGGTTTCTTCCGCTACAGCACCGATGCGCAGTGGACGATCCCGCACTTCGAGAAGATGCTGTACGACAACGGGCCGCTGCTGCGGCTGTACGCCGAAGCGTGGCAGCTCACCGGCGAACCGCTGTTTCGCCAGGTGTGCGAGGAGACCGCGGGCTGGCTGATGCGCGAGATGCAGTCGGCGCAGGGCGGGTACTTCAGCAGCCTCGACGCCGACTCCGAAAGCGAGGAAGGGCGCTTCTACGTCTGGCAGCGCGACGAGGTGGCACGCGAACTGGACCCCGTGCAGTTCGAGGTCTTCGCCGCGCGCTACGGCCTCGACGGACCGCCGAATTTCGAGGGCAAGGCCTGGCACCTGCGTCTGTCCGCAACGCTGGCCGAAGTGTCCGCGCATACCGGACGCCCGGAGCGCGAATGCGCCGCGCTCGTCGCTGCTGCGCGCGCGCGGCTCGTCGCGTCGCGCGAAGCGCGCGTGCGGCCGGGGCGCGACGACAAGGTGCTGACGAGCTGGAACGCGCTGGCGATCGACGGCATGGCGTTCGCCGCACGCGTGTTCGGCGAGCCGCGCTGGGCGGACTCGGCGCGGCGCGCGCTGGAGTTCGTGCGCGCGCAGCTGTGGCGCGACGCACGGCTGCTGGCCACGCACAAGGACGGCCGTTCGCACCTGAACGCCTATCTGGACGACCACGCGTTCCTGCTCGGCGCGATGCTCGAGCTGATGCAGAACGACACGCTGCGCGTCGACGACCTGCGCTTCGCCTGCGCGCTGGCCGACGTGCTGCTCGCGCAGTTCGAGGATCCGCGAGACGGCGGCTTCTTCTTCACCAGCCACGATCACGAGACGCTGGTGATGCGGCCGAAGTCGGGTCACGACGGCGCGACCGCTTCGGGCAACGGCGCGGCCGCGCGGCACCTGCAGCGGCTGGGCCATCTGGCGGGCGAGGCGCGCTACCTGCAGGCCGCGCGGCGCACGCTGTCGCTGTTCGCGCCGGAGATCGCGCGGGTGCCGCACGCGTTCCCGACGCTGGTAAGCGCGATGGCGGAGTACGTGTCGCCGCCGGCGATCGTGGTGCTGACCGGTGCGACCGATGCGCTGGCGCCCTGGCGCGCGGCGCTCGCGCGTCGCCATGCGCCGGGCGAGCTGGCGGTGCAGTTGCCGTCCGATGTCGCCGGCCTGCCGGCGACGCTTGCCCGGCCGACCGATGCCGCGCCGCGCGCCTGGGTGTGTCGCGGCACGCAATGCCTGGCACCGATCGGCGATCCCGACGATCTGATCGCGACGCTGTCGCCGCGAGGCGGCGCGCCGGAGCGGTGACAGGCATGGTCGGCTCGGCCGCCCGGCCGATTGTGAGCCAGGGGTAGCGCTGCTAAGCTCGACGACATGGGATCGTTCTCGGTTGCGCTGCTCGAAGCGCTGCTTTCGGCAGGCGTCGCCCCCGACCGGGCGCGCGCGGTGGTCGACCTGTTCGACCGCTCGGTCGACGAACGATACAGCCTGCATGCCGAAGTGTTGGCGACCAAACGCGACGT
The DNA here is from genome assembly GCA_023383035.1 of Burkholderiaceae bacterium. Taxonomy (GTDB): domain Bacteria; phylum Pseudomonadota; class Gammaproteobacteria; order Burkholderiales; family Burkholderiaceae_E; genus Zeimonas. Next base: position 18,787 of record JAHDYE010000053.1, read on the forward strand.
CGCCGAGCTGCATACACGGCTGGCGCGCGATCTCGCCGCGCTGGAAACCGGGTTGACCCGTGATCTTGCGCAAATCAGCACGCGTTTCGCGGAAACCGATGCACGCATCGCCGAATCCAAAGCCGATCTCGTCAAGTGGACGCTCGCTGCATTGACCACGCAAACGGCTCTGCTGCTCGGAGCGATGAAACTGTTCTGAAGAGCGTGCTTAGTCTTGGATTGTCCGAATTCGAGACAGCGTATGACGCATCAGAGACTCAATGCCGACTTTCGGGCGATCGGTAATCGTATCTGTCTAGCGGTGATCGAAACCATCTTGTGCGCACCCATCGCGATCGTCCGGATTCAAGACGATTCTTTCATGGACGATTGTCCGAATTCCGGACGATCATCGATCCACGGCAACGGTGCCTCCAGGAAATCAATGACTTGCACGCCACCGTGATCTGGCATGCCCCTTGCATCGGCCTTGTACACCCGCCCGAAACGTCGGGCGGCATTCCAGAATGCCACCGAGGAGAGACTCGATGCAGCTTTTTCCGCTTCTGAAGCGCGCAAGCCGATACGCGCTGCCGCTCGTGGCCGGCGCGATGCTGGCCGCACCGGTCCTCGCCAAGGACTTGCGCATCGCCCACGTCTACTCGAAGACCGGGCCGCTCGAGGCCTACGGCAAGCAGACGCAGACCGGCCTGATGCTGGGCTTCGACTACGCGACCGGCGGCACGAT
>JAHDYE010000054.1 GCA_023383035.1 Burkholderiaceae bacterium
CAGATCGCCAACGAGCGCGTCAACCAGGTCTCCGACTACGTGAAGGAAGGCCAGATGGTGCGCGTGAAGGTCATCGAGGCCGACGACAAGGGCCGCCTGCGCCTGTCGATGAAGGCGGTGCAAGGCGAATCGACGACCCCGTGAAGTTGCCGGCGCGGCGGTTACGCCCGCGCTGCGCGCTTCCTTGATTCGTGCCCTGGGCGGCACGCTTCCGGTTCGGAAAGCGTGCCGCTTTTTCATTTGCAGGACATTCGGGACCAGCGGCCGTGTGCCGCCGCGCGAAGCCGCGGCGCGTATCGGCGACGGAGCAGCTTCCCAGCGTGTTTAATGTAAGTAAACATACATAATTGTTGCCTGCTGGATAGCAGCATAGGGAGAAGATGGGCAGAAGTGTTTGTTAAACACAAGTATCGCGTCTAGAATGCTCCGAAGCAGGGTTGCCGTCGAACGAGCCGACGTCGGTGCAGGCGGTTCGCGTGTTGCTCGCCCGAACCCGTGTACAGGAGACATCCGTGATCGATGATCTGCGCGACTTCATCGCGGCTTGCGATCGACACGGCCTGTTGCATCGCATCGACGCGCCGGTCGATTGGAATCTGGAGCTTTCGCATATCGCGACACTGAATGAAGATGCGGGCGGCCCGGCTCTTCTGTTCGAGCGGGTCAGGGGTTCCGCTCTCCCCGTCCTCGCCAGCGCATTCACCACGAGCCGACGCATGGCCGTGTGTCTCGAGGAAGATCCGGACACGACGATTTGCGAGCTCGCGCGGAAATGGAAGACGCGGCTGGCCGGCGGATCGGATGTTCTTCCGCGCGTCGTGAAAGACGCCCCCGTGCTCAGCAACGTGGCCGTGGGCGAGGCGGTCGATCTGCTCAAGTTTCCGTCCCCGCACTTCTATCCGGGTGACGGCGGCCGGTACATCGGCACCGCCCACTATCTGGTTTGCAGGGATCCGGATTCGGACTGGATCAATCTGGGCACGTATCGCGTGCAACTGCAGGGCAGGAATCTCGTCACCGTGATGATCGCCCGTGGCAAGGATGCCGAGATCATCTACAGGAAGTACGCGGCGCGCGGTCAGAAGATGCCGGTTGCGATCGTGATCGGCGCTGATCCGCTGCATTTCCTGGTCAGCTCCACGCACGTGGGGACCGGCGTCAGCGAGTACGGCGTCATTGGCGCGCTGCGAGGGCGCCCGGTGGAGGTCTTCGAGTCGGACCTGACCGGGCTCATGCTGCCGGCGAAGGCCGAGATCATTCTCGAGGGCTGGCTCGATCTGGACGATCTGCGCGAGGAAGGGCCGCTCGGCGAGTTCACGGGCTATTACTCGAGCGCGAAGGGGACGAGCGGCGTCGGCATGGAGCCGACGATCACGATCGAACGCGTGCTTCATCGCGACGATCCGGTCTTCTGGATCAGCACCATCGGCAAGCCGGTGAACGATTGCCACATGATCCAGGCGATCAATCGCAGCGCGATGCTGTGGCACGAACTCGAGACGAGGAAGATTCCGGGCATCTCGGGCGTCTACGTTCTGCCCGAGTCATGCGGCTGGTTCTGGGCCGTCGTTTCGATCAGGCAGATGTATCCGGGACACTCGAATCTGGTCGGCCTGACAGCCATCGCTCATTACGGGCTCAAGGGCGTCATCCTGGTCGATGACGACATTGCTGCGGACGACCTTGGGCGAGTCTGGTGGGCGCTTTCCGTGCGCTTCGATCCGAAGCGGTCGATCCAGATCATCGATCGTGGACGGGCGTCCGCGCTCGATCCGAGTCTCGACAGGTCGAGCCGGTACATCATGAGCAAGGTGATCATGGACGCCTGCATTCCGTTCGAATGGGACGTCAAGCCTCGCGAAGTGACCCTGGATGCGACGACGCTTCGCAGCGTCGCCCGGCGCTGGTCCGAGTTCGGCCTGCCCGCCACGAGCGCGATCGAGCGTCTGCTCGCTGCCGGCGACACCGCCGAAGATCGGCCCGAGGGCAGCTAGCGGCGATTCCATCACCCATACGGCTCGCCACAGGAGGTATCGATGATCCGCAGACTGCTTGCTCGAATCGTGCTCGCGGCATCCGCAACGGGACTGGTCGTCGGCGCCGCTGCCGCTGCTCCTTGGCCGGAGCGTCCGATCCGGCTCGTCGTGCCCTACGCGGCCGGCGGCGGAACAGACATCATCGCGCGCATTCTGGCCGATCGGATGAGCGTCGCGCTGGGGCAGAACGTCGTCGTGGAGAACAAGCCGGGCGCCACGGGCACGATTGCCGCCGAACAAGTGGCGAAGTCGTCCGCCGACGGCTACACGCTGTTCATGGCGACGACGAGCATCCTCACCGTTTCTCCCCACTTGCGCGAAGGCCTGCGGTATTCGCCGCTGACCGACTTCGAGCCCGTCACGCTCGTGGTCTACCAGCCGTTTTTCCTGGTGACGAGCGCCGATTCCCCGGCATCGAGCGTGAGCGATCTGATTTCGCTGGCGAAGGCGAAGCCCGGCACTCTGACCTATGCCTCGTTCGGATCCGGCAGCCCGCCGCATCTCGGCGGCGAGTTGCTCGAATCTGCCACCGGAACGGACATGGTGCATGTCCCATACAAGGGAGGCGCACCCGCCCTGGTAGACCTGGTGGGCAACCGCGTGTCTGCCATGTTCATCGATGCGCCGCCGATCGTTCAGCACGTGGCATCCGGAAAGATCAAGGTGTTGGCCGTCTCGACCGCGGCCCGCACTTCCCTCATGCCGAATGTCCCGACCGTTGCCGAGACGGTGCCCGGTTTCGAGTTCAGCGCGTGGTTCGGCCTCGTCGTACCGAAAGGCACGCCCCGTGACATCGTCACGCGGCTGAGTTCCGTGGTGACGGGAATCCTCGCCGACGAGGAGGTGAAGAAGCGGATGGCGGGGCTCGGTTCGGATGCCGGCGGTGAGGGCCCGGAGGCGTTTGCCAGGCTCATATCCCGCGAGAACGAGAAATGGAAATCGCTGATCAGGGCCAACGGGATCAGGATCGACTGACCGCCGATGGCGGACACGCAACATCGCACCGCTACGCGGGCGAATTCGGCGCGACGGTGGCGCCGGAGGTGGACTTCGCGCGGGTGGCCGGTTCATCGGATGCCTACGGCGAGATGCTGACCGACCCCGCTGAGACGGACGCAGCGATCGAGCGCTGCCTGTCGCCGATGGTCCGCACGCGTCCGGACCTCCTGCTCAGGCATGCGCATCAGGTCGCTGCGGCCCTGTTCAACGGAAACTTCACCGAGTTCGGGCTCACGGCGCCTCAGCACGGCGTCCTGTCGGTGCTGGCGCAGCGGTCGGGACTCAGCCAGGCAGCGATCGGAAGGGCCCTGGGATACGACCGCGCGACCACCGGCGAACTGATCGAGCGGCTCGCCGCGCGCCGCCTCGTCCAGAGGGCAGGCGCGGCTGCGCGCAGGAACGGTCGCCCGGTGAAGCTCACCGAAGAGGGCGCCGAACTGGTGCGTCGTTCCGCGAAGGCGGTCGATCGGACGATGCTGCAGTTGCTGTCGCCGCTCGATCAGGAAGAGCAGAGAACGTTGGTCGCCCTGCTGGCGAGACTGGTGAGCCGACGGGACGGCCGACCTGCCGCCGTCGACGAACCGTTGGCGGGCGGCGCCGGTCGGGCGGAAGTCGACGGTGCGGACGCGCCGACCGCGCAGTCCGCCAAGGCGCCCGAGTGGCCGGGAAACGGTCGCGTCGCCATGCCGCTCGAGCGGCGCATCACCTTCCGCTTCTCCCGGCTCGCGGCACTGAGCACGAAGCCCGTGGCGAGATTGTTCCTGCGTCGTTTCGGCTTGACCGTGCCGTCCTGGCGGGCACTGATCACGATCGGAAGCCTGCAGCCGACCTCGCCGACCGAAGTCGCCAAGCGAATGAGCATCGAAGCCGACAAGGTCACTCGGGCGGTCGATCATCTGGTCGCCAAGCGCCTCGTACGACGGAACAGCGACGCGGCCGACGGCCGTCGCAGCGTACTCGCACTCACCGCGCAGGGGGAAAAGATCTACGCGGAGATCGACGGAATGAGAAGAATCGTCGAATCGGAACTGCTCGGTGTTCTTTCAGAGCCGGAGCAGGAAGTCTTCCATGGATACATGGACAGGATCGATGTCCATGGGCGCAGCATTCTTCCGAACGACCGATACTGGGCCGAATTGTTCTCGTCGAGGACGGGACGATGATGACGAAGACCGCCATCGACGGCCGCCGGGCGCTGCGCGTTTAGCTCGGAGCGAACGGCGGCGCCAGCGTCCAGCGTCCATCGTCCTCCCATGCCCGCCCTTCGTCGCGCAGCTTCAGCAGGTGCGCCAGCAGCGAGTGCCTGGCGACCGGATACAGGATGCGATCGACGTCGTCATAGGCGAGCTCGACCAGCTCGTCGAGCGTTCCGCCGCCGAGGCGTCGAAGGGCGCCGAGCACCTTCGCCTCGCGGGCGAAGCGATGCGCGATCAGCCGCTCGATTTCGCGCTTGCCGTCGGTAATCACGTGGCCGTGCGCCGGCAGGATGAAGCGGAACGGTTCGCCGGTCAGGCGGCGCAGCGATTCGACGTAGGCCAGCATGTTGCCGTCGGGCGGCGTGATCACCGTCGTCGATCCGCTGAGAATGTGATCGCCCGAGAACAGCAGGCCGTCTTCCTCGAGCAGAAGGCAGATGTGATGTTCGGTGTGTCCCGGCGTGTGGAGCACGCGTAGCGTCGAATCGGCAACCTGCAGGCGCTCGCTGTCGGCCAGCACGCGCTCGGGGGTGAACGCCCACGCCGGATCGAAATCCGGGCCGGTCGGCCGGCCCAGGATCGGCGCGCCGGTGCGCTGTCGAAGCAGCTGTGCGCCGGGCGCATGATCGGGATGTGCATGCGTGCAGACGATCGTCTTCAGGCCGTCTCCGACGAAGGCGGCGATACGCGCGACATGGGCCTCGTCGGCGGGTCCGGGGTCGATCACCAGCCAGTCGCCCGGTGCGCCGACCAGGTAGGTATTGGTGCCGGGTCCGGTCATCCGTCCCGGGTTCGGCGCGGTCAGGCGGTGTACGTGGCGCAGCAGCGGCACGACGCGCTCGGACTGCCAGTCGAGCGGATGCTCGACGTGGCTGCCGTCCGGGCTGACCAGCTCCAGCTCGCCGAAGGGCAGGTCTTCCTCGCTGAAGCGCTCGATGCGTCCGCGCAGGCGACCGCCGCGCGAAGTCGACACTTTTACCTGCGTCTGCCTGCCCGAGTAGTCGATGATCTCGTTGACGCTGCCGAAACGCTGGAGCTGGCGCAGCGTGTACAGCGTCGGGAACATCAGGTCGAAGCTTCCTTCCGCGTGGCGGGCCAGACCCTCGGCCGGCGTCACCCAGGTAGGCTCGAACTGCTCGCTCTCGTCGGCCGTCGGCTCCTGGTGCTCGGGCATGCGGGCGACGAAGAAGCGCGCGTCGAAGCGCTTCGGCAGATCGCCGTCGGTGATCCAGCGGCTGAGCCAGTGAAGCTCGTCCAGCGCCAGGCGCAGTTCGTGCGCGGCGATCTGTCCGAACAGATCGGCATCGTGGCGGCGATCGAGCCGGCATGCCAGCTCGGCGACCGAGGCCGCGCCGCCGCGCCCGCGTGCGAGCAGGATGCCGAGTTCCTCGAAGGCTTCGCGTACCGCGGCAGCGGCGTACGACAGGATCTCTTCGTCCTGGTCACGGCGGGTGTGGGCGAGCTCGCGTACTCGCGGCGAGGCGTCGCGGATGTCGAGCGCGCCGCCCGGGAAGACGTACGCACCGGGGCCGAAGGTGGCTTTCGCCGAGCGGCGCGTCATCAGCACCTGCGGACCACGGGCGGTGTCGCGCAGCAGCAGGATCGTTGCCGCCGGGCGCGGAACCACCGGTTCGTACGAACCGCGCAGCCGTTTTTCGGGTCGTACGCTCGTCACGATCTCGTCCTCGCGGCTTGCATCAGGCGCGCGCGCCGTGGCGCCCCTCGCCCGCGGCGAAGCGGGCCGCGCCTGTGAACGCTTCGCCGTCCTCGATCGTGCGCAGGCCCAGCGCGAATTCGCGCGCGAGCGCCTCATGCAGCGTGAGGTCGTACTGCTCGTAGGTGGAGCGCCGGTCGCTGCGCAGGCAGGTCTGGGGCAAGGCGGCGAGCTCATGCGCCAGTGCGATCGCTGCCGCCCGTGCAGCGCCGTCGGGGACCACGCGGTTGGCCAGGCCGATGCGCTGCGCCTCGTCGGCGCCGACCGCCCGCCCGGTCAGGATCAGGTCGAGCGCGTGCGACAGGCCGATCAGCCGCGGCAACCGCACCGTGCCGCCATCGATCAGCGGCACGCCGAAGCGGCGGCAGAACACGCCCAGCGTTGCCGACGTCTCGACCACGCGCAGGTCGCACCACAGCGCCAGCTCCAGGCCGCCTGCCACCGCGTAGCCGGAGATCGCCGCGATCACCGGCTTGGACAGCAGCATCCGGCTCGGGCCCATCGGCCCGTCGCCGTCCGGCGCCAGGCGGTTGCGGCGCGCGCCGTCGGCCAGCGCCTTGAGGTCGGCACCCGCGCAGAAGTGTCCGTTGGCGCCGTGGAACACCGCGACGCTGCGCGCCGGATCGGCATCGAAGGCGGCGAACGCCGCGGCCAGCGCTTCGGCGGTCGGCCGGTCGACCGCGTTGCGCGCTTCGGGGCGCGACAGCGTGACGATCGTGACCGGTCCGTCGTGCTCGATCACAACGGCGCGTCGATCGGACGATGAAGTGGCCGGCGTCGATCCGCTCATGGCTTGTTTCCCGCGGGCCTACAGCGGTTCGTTCCGCTCGGCGTGCCGCATCAGCAACGCCGGCGGCGCGAAGCGCTCGCCGTAGCGCTGCGCGAGTTCCTGCGCCCGCGCGACGAAGCGGCGCACACCCACGTGGTTGACGAACTGGACCGTTCCGCCGGTCCAGCCGGGAAAGCCCCAGCCGAAGATCGAACCGATGTTCGCGTCGCGCGTCGATTCGAGTACGCCTTCCTCCAGGCAGCGTACCGTCTCGATCGCCTGCACGTAGAGCATCCGGTCCTTGATGTCATCGAAGGGGATCGAGCGTCCGCCGCGCTCGAACGCCTTCAGCCCTGGCCACAGTGACTTCTCGCCCTCCTTCGGATAGTCGTAGAAGCCGCCTCCGTACGATCGGCCCATGCGCCTGAAGCCGTGCGCCATTTTTTCGAGCACGTAGACTGCCGATTCGGGCACCCGGCGGCTCTTGACCTTGTGGGCATGCCGATGCGCGGCCCCGGCTCCGGCCGCCTTCGGCCTCGCGTGCTCGTGATCATGCGTGTGCTCGTGACCATGCGCGTGCCCGTGACCGTGACCATGTTCGTGCGCATGGCCGTGGCCATGATCATGAGCATCCTCTTCGTCGTGTCCATGCCCATGTCCCTGCCGTCCGTGTCCATGCCCGGACGCATGCTGGTGTCCATGCCCGGACGCATGCTGGTGCCCATGCCCATGCTCGCTCTCGTGCTGTTCGCGTTCCAGGTCGGCCAGCTCCTGATGCAGCACATCGTCGGCAAGCTTCAGCGACACCTCGTCCAGCACTGCCAGCGGCCCGACCGGCATGCCGATCTGCCAGCCGGCGTTCTCGACCATGGCAGCCGGCACGCCTTCACCCAGCAGCGCCATGCCCTCGTTGACGAAGGTACCGAACACGCGGCTGGTGTAGAAGCCGCGCGCGTCGTTCACGACGATCGGCGTCTTGCCGATCTGCTGCACGAAGTCGTACGCGCGCGCCAGGGTCTCGGCCGACGTCGCCTTGCCCTCGATGATTTCCACCAGCTGCATGCGGTCGACGGGCGAGAAGAAGTGCAATCCGATGAAGCGGTCGGGGCGCTTCGAAGCCTGTGCCAGTCCGGTGATCGGCAGCGTGGACGTGTTCGATGCGAAGACCGCATCGACATGCAGGACGGCTTCGGCCTCGCGCGTGACTTCGGCTTTCAGCGTGCGGTTCTCGAGCACCGCTTCGATCACCAGATCGCAGCCCGCCAGGTCGGCAGCATTCGCGGTGGGCGTGATCGCGGCGAGCACTTTTTCGGCATCCGCCGCGGCCATCCTGCCCTTCTCGACGCGGCCGGCCAGCAGGCGTCGCGACCCTCCCTTGCCTTGTTCGGCCTTCGAGAGGTCGATGTCCTTCAGCACACATGGCACGCCCCGGCTTGCGCAGGCCCACGCGATGCCCGAGCCCATCATTCCGGCGCCGAGGATTCCCACGCGTGTCGCGTGCCAGCGGGCCGGCCCTGCGGGTCTGCTCCGGCCGGCCTTCACGTCGTTGAGCTGGAAGAAGAACGTGCCGATCATGTTCTTCGCCACCTGGCCGGTGACCAGCCGCGTCACGTAGCGCGACTCGATGCGCAGCGCCGTGTCGAAATCGACCTGGGCGCCTTCGACTGCAGCCGAGAGAATGGCCTCCGGTGCAGGGTAATTGCCGCGGGTCTGTTGCCGCAGCATGGCGGGCGCGATGGCCAGCATGGTCGCGACCGCCGGGCTGGACGGTGAGCCGCCCGGAATCCGGTGCTTCGGATCGTCCCAGGGCTGACGCGCATCGGGATTCGCATCGATCCACGCACGGGCGCGCGCGAGCAGGTCGCCGCGATCGCGGGCCAGGCCGTCGATCAGCCCCATCTCCAGTGCCCGGGCCGGTGCGACCTGACGGCCTTCCGTCAGGAACGGAAGTGCGTTCTGCAGCCCCAGCAGCCGTACCGTCTTCGTCACGCCGCCGGCGCCCGGCAACAGGCCCAGCGTGACTTCGGGCAAACCGATCCGGATCGACGGATCGTCGATGCACAGCCGCGCGTGGCACGACAGCGCGATCTCCAACCCGCCGCCGAGCGCGCTGCCGTTGATCGCCGCCACGGCTGGCCTGCCCAGCTTCTCGATACGCCGCAGGCACGCCTTCATGGCCTCCAGCTCGTGGAAGAAGGCGGCACCGTCTTCCGGGCGCACCGCCAACAGCGCGCGCAGGTCGCCTCCCGCGAAGAAGGTCGGCTTGGACGACGTGACGATCACGCCGCGCAGGCCCTCCTTTTCCGCTTCGAGCCGCGCGACGCTGGATCGCAGGTCGGCCTGGAAGGCGGCATTCATCGTGTTGACCGGCTGGTCGGGAGCATCGAGAAGGAGCGTCACGACGCCGTTGGCGTCCTTCTCGTAGCGGATGCTGGACATGCGGTCTCCGGCTGGGGCACGGGGGGAAGCGCCCAATCATAAACCGTCGGCGCCAACCGCCGGACGCATGTGACGCGGCGACGCCGCCGCGCGGCGTCCGCTGCCAGGGGGCGTCGACTAGATGGGAATCGTGATGCGGCGCGCCGACTCGCGTGAAGCGGTCGCGCCGCCCATGACCACGCTGGCGGTCTCCTGGTCGCGGATCAGCATCGCGCTATGCGACGCGGTCAGCAACTGCTCCCGATCGAGAGGACGAGAGAGTCCGTAGCCCTGGGCATAGTCGACGCGCAGGCGGATCAGCGAACGCACGATGTCGGCGTTTTCCGCCCACTCGGCCACGCAGCCCATCCCGAGCTCGTGCGTCAGTTCCACGACCGCGCGTGCGATCGCGAAATTGGCCGAGTTCAGGTTCATGTCACGGATGAAGTGCCCGTCGATCTTGACCAGATCGCACGGCAGCTCCTTCAGGTAGCTGAACGACGTGTAACCGGCACCGAAATCGTCGAGCGCGACCATCGCCCCGAACGACTTGACGCGGTCGACGAAGCGGCGCGTCGTCTTCAGGTCGTACAGGGCAATGCTCTCGGTGATCTCGAAGCAGATCTTCCGCGTCGATTCGGCATGGGCGCGAATCAGCGCGATCGTGTCCTGCAGGAATCGCTCGTCGTTGAGCGACGCTCCGCTGAGGTTCAGGGTGCAGAAGTCGACGTTGTCCCGGTGCGCCGGCTGCGAATCGAGCCATTCGAGCGTGCTGCGCAGCACCCAGCGATCGATCTGCGTCATCAATCCGTTGCGCTCTGCCGCCGGAATGAAGCGCGACGGCGGTACCGTCTGGCCGTTGCTGTCCCTCATCCGGATCAGCACCTCGTAGCACAGGCTCGACTCGGGGTTGCGCAAGGAGACGATCGGCTGCAGCTGGGTGAAGAAGCTCTCGACCGGCAGCCTCTCCTTCATGCCTGCAATCAGCTTGATTTCGTCGAGATATTCCAGCAGCTCGTTGCTGCTGGCGTCGTAGGCGACGACCGTTCCGCCGCCCGAGGCCTTGGCCTCGGAGCATGCACGATCGCTCGCGGTGAGCGCATCGGCGGGGCGCATGTCGTCCAGCACGCGAATCAGGCCGATGCTGGCAGTGACGCTGAACGCCTTGTCCTGGTACTGGTAAGCACGGTCGCTGAGCTCGACGCGCAGTGCCTCGCAGAGCGTCCGCGCGTCCTCGACCGTAAGGCCGTCGATGATGACCACGAATTCGTCGCCGCCGACGCGCGCCGTCACGTGCGGCGGCTGGATCACCTCGCGCATGCGGGTCGCCATCTGGCGCAGGATCTGGTCGCCGGCGGCATGGCCGAAGAGGTCGTTGACGAGCTTGAAGCGGTCGAGGTCGACGTAGGCAAGGTGCACCGGGCGGTTCCCTGACGAAACGATCGCCCTCAGCAGCTGCAACTCGAATCCGCGCCGGTTCAGCAGGCCGGTGAGCGAATCGTGATCGACCAGGAACTTCAGCCGGCCCTCTGCTTCCTTTCGCGGTGTGATGTCCTCGATCCAGCCTTCGAAGCGAAGCGGTTTGCGGACGGCCCGAACGTGAAACCACCGTCGCGTGCCGGTCGGCGATTCGATCGCGAGTTCCGTGTCCATCATGCGCTCGTTCGTCGCCATCTCCTTGACCGCCGTGAGCGACTCGCGGTTCGTCAGCTCCACCCAGTTCATTCCCACCCGCGAGGTTTGTCCCCGCTTGACCGGAAACATCTCCCCGAACGTGGGGTTGTGCTCCAGGATGGTGCCGTCGTGCTTCATCGAGAAGATGCCGACAGGCATCGCGTTGTAGTTCTCGCGGAAGCGGTGAAGGGCGTTGACGGCGCTACGTTCAGCAACGATCCTCGCCTGCCTCTCGGCGCTCATTCGCTGCGCCAGCGTTATTCCAAGCATCAAGGACGCGCCGACAACCGTTACCTGGCTATTGAAAATATCGAGAAGCGTACGACTGAAGCCAACTGAAAATGCAATCTGAGCGATCGAGCCTGCAAGAGTGATGAGCCAAGAACCGATATACCAGGCGAGAGCCTTCGAAGGGGCTTTGAAAGAGAGGGCACCGAGTACGCCAAGCACTACGAAGATCGTTCCACTGCTAAGCGCCCATAGGAGTTTTATCGAGTGGTCGGCCGCCAGCGCGATCGCGGGGACGAACATCGCCAGAGTCGCCAATTGCAGGACCTTGATCGGTCCGTTCAGGCGGCATGATGCAAGCTCCTTGCCAAAGAGGGCCTGAAAAAGCGCTAACGAAATTAGGCTGTGGGCGATGTAGGTGAGACGAAGGAACAGTTGAAGTGAATCCCCGCTGAGTGGGATGCCGAGCCAGTAGGGATCCCAGTTGCCGTTGTAGGCGGCTATCCGAAGGCTGGTCAGTAGCCACACTGAATACAGAAAGAAGGTCCAATCACGGCTGTAGATGGCGACGACAAGGCTGAAGAACGACACCATCAGCAGGGCACCGATCAGCAAGCCACCGGTTCGCTCGAATCCGAAATCGCTGGTCGCGATCTCCGAGTCGGTTCTCACCGCAGCTTGGATCCGGTTGATCGAAATGGGCTCTACGCGTCCCAGTACCGACCAACGGCCGGAGAGATCGGTTGGAAGGTTTATCACAATGCCGTTTCGAGTCGGCCGCCATACCAACTCTGGTGCCGCTACGCGGCCGTCAGTGCCAATTACCCAGAACTGGGCGTTTCGTGCACGGAGCGACTCGAGAGATAGTCGACTGGCATCTGTGACCTGTTGCCCGCCGAGGTCGATGCGTACCCAGACCGTTCGAAAAGTGAGGCTTCCTCCCCGGTTGAGTTGAATGGCGGCGTCACTATCTAACTGACGAACGGCATCCTCGAGCGTCATGCGGTTGTCTGGATCCGGCAAGAGCGACCCGACGGAGTCAGGCAGGAACTCCGTCTTCTCCGATTTCGAGGCGACATAGGCGACGGTCAGACAAGCGGTAGCCAGCACGGCAACCGCAATGGCCAAGCTGAACCACGTAAGGCCCCTGTCGACCCATCGTTCGAGTCGCTTCCGGCTGGGGAGCGTGGATCTGGTTCTCGAGGTCATCGCCGCCATTGACCCCGGGAGAAAGTCCGAGGACACTTAAAAATACCCGTACCCCTTCATCGACACTTCTAGTCGACGGATGGGCGGCGCTCCGTCACTGGTAGACGGCGTTGCGTGGCTGACACGCGAGCAAAGCACTCTTGGGCCATGCCATCAAGCGCATTCTTGCCGGCATGAACCGAAGCGGTTCGTGCTTCCTCAAACAGCCATTATCTGAGCCGTTTCGAGAGAAAGAACGTCATCAGCCGGACGACGGCGGGCGCCAGGCTGTCGAGGCGTGGACCAAGCGCTACTCACGGACGCGAAGATCTCGATATCTGGATGCACCTTTTGCACCATGAATCCATAGAGAGGATGTCCAGACGACCGCCAGTCGCGTTCTGCATCCAGGACGTTGAAGTAAAGCGGACGTACGTCGACATCGCCGAAGTCGGCTGGTCTACGCAGCTTTTCTCCATTAGGCAAGATGTCGCGAAACCCCAGCCGCACGAAATCCCGATCTACGGGCTCACGCGCTACGGCCAGAATCCAGGAAATCTGCGTGGCGAGACAGTAGCGATAAAGGGCCTTGAAGAGCGCAAGTTTCACGGAAGCGCCATTCGGACCGTTCGCTACCGCGAGTCGGGTGACATATGCGATTCCGGCTCCTTGCAAGAATTCGGGGAGCTGGAGGATTCGTTCAAGATACGTAGGAGAGTCGAAGTTGGTATGAATCCGAAGTGTTCCTACTGCTTCACCCGTGATCTTCGACTCGCCGAGAAGAACCAGGGAGCTACGTTCGATGTCTTCGTGCTCAACGATTCGCAAGGCATCGGCAAACGCTGGGGTATGACGACCATATGCGTCTGCCCGCACTTTGATCGCTTTTCTTAGCTGATTCTCCGTTCTCACTACTCGTATACGTATCGGAAGCACTTCGCCGGGCCGGACGTAGCCACTCCAACCGATCTCGTTAGAGGTTCCCTCCCGCCCGTTGCGGTTCCCAACGCGCTCGGCTCGAACCTCGTGTGATTGCAGCATTTCCTCTCCCAACTATGGCGTCGTTGTGTTCTCGTATTCCGCAGTCCAGGCCGATCTCTCTGTATCGTGCCAAGACACCTGACCATATGGCCTAGTCCAGTCGGCCAGCCTAGAGTAGCCACGAATCGCCTATGCTTCAAGATCTCTTTGGCAGCGTCCTTTTACATGAGTCAATGGGGGACCATCTCGAAGCCGGTCTACATCCCCGTCAGGTAACGGCAAGGCGAACATGCCGGTGACGCGGTGTGTCGGATCTGATGGTCGCCGACGCGGCGCCCCCACCATGTCGCTATGAAGGACGTATGTGGAATGCAGTGAAGTGGCCAGTCCCGTTCGAGGATGTGGCGGCAGAAGCGGCGTTTCTGCGGCACTTCCGGAGATCTGGGCTCCGCCTAGCCAAGATCGCATTCGTACTCGCTGCTCTGATGGCATTCGCGTTCTGGCTGTTGCTCGAAATCGCACCAGCTACTACGCAGGTGTCGAATTTCCGCCAGTCTGCACGCCTCGGACTGTTCGTCATTCTTGCTAGCGCTGCCGCGTACCTTCACTGGCAGGAGTCCAAGGCACTCGAAGCGTTTCGTGCCAGCGTGGGTATACCGATGGCGATCGCTTGCTTGGTGGTGGGATCAATGGGCCTCGTGCCCCTGGATTCAGGAGGTTTTGCGGTCAATCGATTCGTTGTCGCGACGACCCTCACATGCTGGCTGTGCTATGGATTCACTAGGCTACCGACCGGCCTCGTGGCGCTGACATGTGTTCCGGCGTCCGTGCTCACGCTACTCGGCTCTGCGGCGCAAGACGATGATCATGTCGTTGCCCTAGGAGTCTATCTTGGAGTGGCCAACCTCATCGGCTGGATCATGTCCGTCGAGATAGAACGGCGCGAGCGGGCGTTGTTCTGGAGCGCAAGGCAGTTGACCGAGGCGACCGCAGCGCTGGAGGAGATGGCGCGCAGCGCCTCGGAGGCCGCTGCGGCCCGGAAGCATGTGTTGGCGGCGGTCAGCCATGACCTCCGGCAGCCGGTGGCGAGCCTTGCCTTGTATGCCCGGTTGTTGCGTGCACGCAACGATGTGCTGGAGCCTGCCGGTTTGCTCGGCACGGTGAACAGGGTCGAAGCCTGTATCTCGGCTCTGAGCGGGAATCTCGACCGGCTTGCCGAGCTGGGCGGGCTGCGTTCCGCCAAGGCGGCGCTTCCCGTGACTCACATCGCGCTGGACCGCGTGTTCGATCGGATCGAAAGCGTCTACTCGACCGAGGCGTCGCGCCGTGGCGTTCGCCTGGTCGTCCGTCATCCGGGCCAGGGATGCGAGTTTGCCCTCAGCAACGAGGACCGTCTGTGGGACGTGTTGTCGAACCTGGTCGGCAACGCCCTGAAGTTTCCGGCGCTGGGGACCCGGTCGTGGGTGCTGATCGGCGTGCGGCGTCGCGGCGATCGTCTCGTCATCGAGGTGCGCGACAACGGTATCGGGATCGCGCCCGACGACCAGCGGCACGTGTTCGAAGAGTATTTCCAGGTGGCGAATCATGCGCGCAACCCCGAGCGCGGGTACGGCCTCGGCCTGTCGATCGTCCGCGAGACCGTCGCCCGTCTGCCCGGACATTCGATCGCGCTCGCGTCCCGGCCCGGACGGGGAACCCGGTTTTCGCTGACGTTGCCGGTCGGAACCGCAGCCCGATATGCCGATGGTCCGGTTCCGGAGCCGCGCTGCTGCGAGTCGCCGCGAATGCCGTATCGGACCGATGGCGCGGCTGCGTCCGGCACCGGCGAGCGGCCGTCGAGCGACGCTTCATACGACAGCGAGGCGCGGCCCGCGGAGGCGCTGTGTGGCGCCTACGTGCTCATGATCGAGGACGATGATTCGATGCGCGATGCGCTCGGCCGGCTGCTGGAGCAGTGGGGCGTACTGGTGGAGTCGGCAGCCAGCGGGGAAGAGGCATTGCAGGCAGCCACGCGTGCGGAACGCCTGTTCGAGGCGATCGTGTCCGACTTCAGGCTGCCCGACGCGCGCAACGGCCTGGAGTTGATCGACGAAATCAGACGCATCGAAGGCCGGCGAACGCCCGCGATACTGCTGTCGGGCGAATTCGACGTGGAGGAGTTGCGCGGCAGTGCCCCTGCCGACGTGCACGTGATGGCCAAGCCGCCCGACCTGCCCCGATTGCGCGAACTGCTGTCGGACTTCGCCCGCGGCGTCGCCCCGCTCGGGGCGTGACGGCAGGTCCGCGCCGGGCGGCTACAGCCGCTCGACCACGGTGGCGATGCCCATGCCGCCGCCCACGCACAGCGTGGCCAGTCCGCGCTTCAGGCGGCGCCGCTCGAGCTCGTCGATCAGCGTTCCGAGCAGCATCGCACCGGTTGCACCCAACGGATGTCCCATCGCGATCGCGCCACCGTTGACGTTGATCTTCTCCTCGGGCACGTCGAGCTCGCGCATGAAGCGCAGCACGACC
Source organism: Burkholderiaceae bacterium (assembly GCA_023383035.1). Classification (GTDB taxonomy): domain Bacteria; phylum Pseudomonadota; class Gammaproteobacteria; order Burkholderiales; family Burkholderiaceae_E; genus Zeimonas. Next base: position 15,715 of record JAHDYE010000054.1, read on the forward strand.
GCCGCGAACGCCTCGTTCACCTCGAAGAGATCGATGTCGCCGATGTCGAGTCCGGCCTTCCGGAGCGCCTTGCGCGTCGCCGGCATCGGCCCGGTGAGCATGATCGTGGGATCGGTGCCGGTGAGCGCCACCGACACGATCCGCGCGCGCGGGCTCAACCCCAGTCGTTTGCCGGCTTCCTCGTTGCCGATCAGGGCGAGGGCGGCACCGTCGACGATTCCCGATGAATTGCCGGCGTGATGCACGTGCTCGATGCGTGCCACCTGCGGGTACTTGCGCAGCGCCACGGCGTCGTAGCCCATCGCGCCGATCTTCGCGAACGACGGCTCCAGGCGGCCGAGCGCTTCGACCGACGTGTCGGGCCGGATCGTCTCGTCACGTTCGAGAATGGCGATGCCGATCTCGTCGCGCACCGGCACGACCGAGCGCTCGAAGTGGCCGGCCCGCTGCGCGGCTGCCGCCTTGTGATGCGAGCGCATGCCGAATTCGTCGACCGTTTCGCGCGAATAGCCGTCGAGCGTCGCGACCAGGTCGGCGCCGATGCCCTGGGGAACGAAGCCGGTGCCCAGGTTGGTTTCGGGATCGAGTGCCCACGCGCCGCCGTCCGAGCCCATGGGCACGCGCGACATGGACTCCACGCCGCCCGCCACCACCAGGTCTTCCCATCCGGAGCGCACCTTCTGGGCGGCCATGTTGATCGCCTCGAGCCCCGAGGCGCAGAAGCGGTTGACCTGCACGCCGGCCACTTTCAGGTCCCAGCCTGCGGCCAGTGCCGCGGTCCTGGGGATCACCGCGCCCTGGTCGCCCACCGGCGTGACGCAACCCACCACGACGTCCTCCACCTGGGAGGTGTCGAGGTCGTGGCGCCGCTGCATCTCGCGCATCAGGGCCGTGAGCAGGCGCACCGGTTTGACTTCGTGCAGCGAACCGCTGGATTTTCCGCGTCCGCGCGGCGTGCGGATCGCGTCGTATACGAATGCCTCTGCCATCCGGGCCCCCGCCGAGTATTCCTTTGGATCGAACCCATTCTATTATGCTGCGCAGATCGGCAGGCTACGCGGAGACGGACATGATCGAGCGCACGCTGTTTTCCGACGAACACCGGATGTTCCGGGATTCGGTCCGGCGTTTCATGGAGCAGGAGGTCGTTCCGCACCACGACCTGTGGGAGGAACAGGGCTACGTCGACCGCGAGGTCTGGCTCAAGGCCGGCGAGAACGGCCTGCTGTGCGCCACGATGCCGGAGGCCTATGGCGGCGCGGGTGCCGACAAGCTCTACTCGATCGTGGTGATGGAGGAGACCGCGCGGGTCAACGCCACGGGGCTCGGGTTCGGCCTGCATTCGGAAATCGTGGCGCCGTACATCCTGCATTACGGATCCGAGGAACAGAAGCGGCGCCTGCTGCCGAAGATGGCCACCGGCGAGGCGATCGGCGCGATCGCGATGAGCGAGCCGGCCGCCGGCTCCGATCTGCAGGGGGTACGCACGACCGCCGTGCGCAGCGGCGACGTCTATCTGCTCAACGGCTCGAAGACCTTCATCACCAACGGCTGGCACGCCGACGTGGTGATCGTGGTGGCCAAGACGAATCCGAAGGCCGGCGCGAAAGGCACCAGCCTGCTGCTGGTCGAGCGCGGCATGAAGGGCTTCGAGAAGGGCAAGCGGCTCAAGAAGGTCGGCATGAAGGCGCAGGACACGTCGGAGCTGTTCTTCGACAACGTCGAAGTGCCGGTGCGCAACCTGCTCGGCAACGAGAACGAGGGGTTCGTCTACCTGATGCAGGAGCTGCCCTGGGAGCGCCTGCAGATCGCGATCGGCGCCATCGAGAACGCCCAGGCCGCGATCGACTGGACCAGCGACTACGTCAAGGAACGCAAGGTGTTCGGGACCACCGTGTCGACCTTCCAGAACACCCGCTTCAAGCTGGCCGAACTGCAGACCGAAGTGCAGATCGGGCGGGTGTTCGTCGACAAGTGCATCGAGCTGCTGATGGGCGGAAAGCTCGATACCGCCACTGCGTCGATGGCCATCTACGGCGGCACCAACGAGATCATGAAGGAAGTGATCACGCGCGCGATGGGGCTCGGCGCTCGTTGAGGGGCGGGCAGGGTCGCCCGTCAGGGCAACCCTGCGCGGTGGCGGGATCGTGCGGCGGGCGGATACGCCGGGCGGGTGGTGCCGCCGCCCGCCCGGCGCGCAGCCACGTTCAGTCGCCGCTCGTGTAGTCGGACACCACCTTCCAGCGGCCGTTCTGGATCTGCGACAGCCGCGCCGCATTGCTGCCCAGCCGTTTCTTCGGACCGAAGGTCATCTCCGCGCTGCCGAACATGTCCGGCGGGATCGCCATCGACTCCACCGCCTTCACGAACGAGTCGGTCGTCAGGTTGGGACCGGCCTTGGCCGCCGCCTGGATGAACCCGTCGATGGCGCTGTAGCCGTACACCGAGAACACGGTCGGATCTTCGTTGAACCTGGTCTGGTACTTCGTCGCCCAGAAGCGGATCTGCTGCGAGGCATCGTCGAGGTACGGATGCTGGACCGTGTGGGTGGCATACAGGCCGTCCATCGCCTTGCCGCCCAGCTTGTGGATCAGGTCGGTGTACGACGCGCTCGAGCCCAGGAACGTCGGATTGAAGCCGGTCTTGCGCGATTCGCCGATGGTGCCGATCGTCTCCCTGATGATGGTGCCGAGGATGACGAAGTCGCAGCCGGCCGCCTTCATCCGCGCGACCTGCGACGAGAAGTCGGTCGCACCGCGCTTGAACGAGGTGCGCTCGGCGAGCTCCATGCCGATCGTCTTCAGGCCTGCCTCGGCGCCGCGTACCACTTCCAGCCCGAACTCGTCGTCCTGGTAGATGGTGCAGACTTTCTTCGCGCCCTTCTCCTTGGCGAGCTTGGGTGCGGTGCGGCGGATCTGGTCATAGTAGGGGGCGGCGAAGGAGAACTTCAGCCGGTGCCAGGGCTCGTACATCTCGCGCGCTGCCGTGATCGGGAAGAAGTTGACGACGTTCTTCTCGAACTGGATCGGCATTGCCGCCATGTTCTGCGCGGTGCCGATATGGCCGATCATCGCGAAGATCTTGTCCTGGTTGACCAGCTTCTGCGCGGCCAGCACCGCGCGGCGCGGGTCGTAGCCCGAGTCCTCGACGAGCAGGCGCAGCTTGCGGCCGTTCACGCCGCCCTGTTCGTTCAGCTCGTCCACGCGAAGCATCATCCCCAGCCGGATCTGCTTGCCGAACCCCGCGAGCGGTCCGGACAGGTCCTGGATCGAACCGACGACGATCTCGTTCTTGCTGACGCCCTGGGTACTCTGTGCGAATGCGGCTGGCAACCCCAGGGCGAGGGCCAGTGCAACGATGCTGTGCTTCATGATCGGCTCCTTTGCAGTGAACGACAGAGGCCGCCGGAAGGCAGCCGCGCCTCGATGGACAGGGTGCCGGGGCCCCGGTCCCGAAACCCTCAATTCCCCTCGTACATCGATTCGATCAGCCCGGCGTACTTCCGCTCGACGAGCTTGCGCTTGAGCTTCATCGTCGGCGTCAGCTCCTCGTCTTCCGCCGTCAATTGCGTCTCGAGCAGGCGGAAGGCCTTGATCTGCTCGACCCGCGCGAACTTCCGGTTCACGCGGTCGATCTCCGTCTGGATCAGCGCCTGCACTTCCTTGGCGCGCGTCAGGCTCGCGTAGTTCGAGAACGGCACGTCGTGGTCCTGCGCGAACTTCTCGACGTTCTCCTGGTCGATCATGACGAGCGCCGTGAGGAACGGGCGCCGGTCGCCGATCACCACCGCGT
>JAHDYE010000055.1 GCA_023383035.1 Burkholderiaceae bacterium
GCCGTTCAACCTGAATTCACCGAAGCAGCTCGGCGAGATCCTGTTCGGCCGGCTGGGCCTGCCGGTGCTGCGCAAGACCGCCAGCGGCGCACCATCCACCGACGAGGAGGTGCTGGCCAAGCTGGCCGAGGACTACCCGCTGCCGCGCCTGCTGCTCGACTGGCGCATGCTGTCCAAGCTCAAGAGCACCTACACCGACAAGCTGCCCAGGATGGTCGATCCGCGCAGCGGGCGGGTGCATACCAGCTACTCGCAGGCGGTGGCGGTCACCGGCCGGCTCGCGTCGAGCGATCCGAACCTGCAGAACATCCCGGTGCGCACGCTGGAAGGGCGGCGCATCCGCGAGGCCTTCGTCGCGCCGTCGGGCGCGCGTATCGTGTCGGCCGACTATTCGCAGATCGAGCTGCGCATCATGGCGCACATCTCGGGCGACGCGAACCTGCTGCGCGCGTTCGAGCAGGGCCTGGACGTGCACCGCGCCACCGCCGCCGAGATCTTCGGCATCCCGCCCGGCGAGGTGAGCGCCGAGCAGCGCCGCTACGCGAAAGTGATCAACTTCGGGCTGATCTACGGCATGAGCGCCTATGGGCTGGCGTCGAACCTCGGCATCGAGCGTGACGCAGCCAAGAACTACATCGAGCGCTATTTCGCCCGCTATCCGGGCGTGGCGCGCTACATGGACGAGACGCGCGCGCTGGCGCGCAGCCAGGGCTATGTCGAGACGGTGTTCGGCCGGCGCCTGTGGCTGGCCGAGATCAACAGCCCGAACGGGCCACGCCGCGCGGCCGCAGAGCGCGCGGCGATCAACGCGCCGATGCAGGGCACGGCGGCCGACCTGATCAAGAAGGCGATGATCGCCGTGCAGCGCTGGCTCGACGACGAGCGCATGGCCTCGAAGCTGATCATGCAGGTGCACGACGAGCTGGTGCTCGAGGTGCCCGAGCGCGAGCTCGACGCGGTGCAGGGCGCGTTGCCCGACCTGATGGGCGGGGTCGCGCAGCTGTCGGTGCCGCTGGAGGTCGAGTGCGGCGTCGGCGGCAACTGGGAGCAGGCGCACTGATCGTGTCCGCCACGCTGCTGATGACGATCGTCGCGACGCTGCTGGCGGGCGCCGCGAGCGTGCTGGCCGCCGCATGGCTGTCGCTGTCCCTGCTGTCGCGCATGGTGCACCGGCTGGTGAGCCTGTCGGCGGGCCTGCTGCTCGGGTCGGCGGTGCTGAACCTGATCCCCGAGGCGTTCGAGTCGGGCGTCGACCTGCACGCGCTCGCGTGGACGCTGCTGCTGGGCCTGATCGGCTTCTTCGCGCTCGAGAAGCTCGCGGTACTGCGGCACAGCCACCATCACGAAGGCGACGGACACGATCACCGCGACGGGCACGATCGCGACGAGGCGGGCCCGGGCGGACTGCTGATCCTGGTCGGAGACGGCATCCACAACTTCGCCGACGGCGTGATGATCGCGGCCGCGTTCATCGCCGATCCGGCGCTCGGCTGGCTCACCACGGTGGCGATCGCCGCGCACGAGATCCCGCAGGAGATCGGCGACTTCATCATCCTGGTCAATGCCGGCTACACGCGCGGCCGCGCGCTGTTCTACAACGTGCTGAGCGGGCTGTCGGCGGTGGCCGGCGGCGTGATCGGCTACTTCGCGCTGTCGAGCACCCAGCAACTGCTGCCCTACGTGCTGGTGCTGGCCGCGGCCAGCTTCATCTACGTCGCGCTGGCCGACCTGATCCCGGACATGCATCGCGAGACGCGCCGTGGCGGCGAGTGGTTCTGGCAGTTCGCGCTGATGATGGCCGGGGTCGCGATCATCGCAGTGTCGACGGCGGGCCTGCACGCGCATTAGCATTGCCGTGAGGCCGTCGCCCGGCGGCATGCACGCCGGGCGCGTTCGACCCTGGCCCGACGGAGGAACCCGACATGAACACCGGTCGACCGCTCCTGTCCGTATGCCGCCGTGGTGTCCTGGGCCTTCTGGCCGGCGGCTCGCTGGCCGCGCTGGCACCGGCCGTCCGTGCCCAGGCCGCTCGCGGCGCCGGGCGCGCGGGCTTGAACATCGGCATCATCGGCGCCGGCAACATCGGCGGCACGCTGGCCGGGCTCTGGGTGAAGGCCGGGCACCGCGTCATGCTGTCGTCGCGCCACCCCGAGCAGCTGAAGGGGTTGGCCGAGCGGCTCGGGCCGCTGGCGAGCGTCGGCACGCCGGCCGAGGCGGCGGCTTTCGGCGATGCGGTGCTGGTCGCGATCCCGTACGGCAGCTATCCGCAGCTCGGCCGGAGCCTGGGCGGGGCGCTCGCCGGCAAGGTGGTGCTCGACGCCGGCAATCCCACGTCGTCGCGCGGCCCGGAGCTGGCCGACGAGGCACGCGCCAGCGGCATCGGGCCCACTTCGCGCAAGTACCTGGGCAACCCGCGGCTGGTGCGCGCGTTCAGCAACCTGGGCAGCGGCGTGCTGGCGCGCGAAGCCAACCGGCCGCCGCCGCGCCTGGCGATGCCGATCCTGGGCGACGATCGCGAGGCGCTCGAACTGGCGTCGCGACTGGTGTCCGACGCGGGGTTCGACCCGGTGATCATCGGCACGCTCGAGCGCGCACCCGACACCTCGATGGGCGGATCGCTGTCCGGGGTGCAGACCACCGCGGCCGAGCTGCGCCGTCGTCTCGGGCTGAACTGAGGTGCGTGGAGCGCGGAAACCGCGCTCGCCGTCAATCGCCGGCCGACCACTTGATCTGGAACTCGATCTCCTCTTCGCCGCCGGTTCTTTCGTGCTCGATGTTGAAGATCGCCCGCGCGGGCACGCGGATGCGCTCGCCGGCGATGCGTATCTCGAACCGTTCCCCGTTCTCGATGGCATCGGCCAGGCGGCGCAGCTTCGCCACGAAGTCGGCTTTCGGATAGCCTTTCTCTACATCCCTGTCCGGTGTCGGTGCCATGGCGTCGTGCTCCGGGTTGGCCTTGCAGTCACATGGAAGCGTCATGCGGATCGTACAACTGCCACCGATCAATGCCCCCAGCCTTTCCTGATCCGCATCTCCAGACGGCGCAAGACGGAATCGATGGCGATACCGACCATGCCGATGGCGATCATCCCTGCCATCACGATCCTCGTCTCCACGTTGAGCTGACCCTGCACCATCATGTAGCCGATGCCGCTGGCGACGACGATCAGCTCGGCGCCCACCAGCGATTGCCAGCCGACGCCGGCGCCGACCCGCAGGCCGGCGATGATGGATGGCAGCGATGCCGGCAACAGCACTTCGGCGACGATGCGGGGGCCGCTTGCACCGAGCGTGCGAGCGGCTTCCAGCAGGCGCTTGTCGGCGAACTTCGCGCCGCGGTAGGCGCTGATCAGGCAGGGCGGCAGTGCGCCCGAGACGATGACCAGCGTCGGCCCTCCGATCCCCGTTCCGAACCAGAGCCCGGCGAACGGCACCCAGGCGATCGGGGCCACGAATCGAAGGGCATTGAAGAACGGGCTCACCACGTCGTCGAGCCATCGGTACCAGCCCATCAGGAGGCCGAGCGGAATGCCGACGCCTGCGGCAATCAGGAAGCCCGTGCCGAAGCGGCCCATGCTCGCGATCAGGTGACCCCATAGCGTGGCTCCCGAGTACGGCTCGCCGGTGATCTCGAGGATGGTTCGCAATACCGTGAGAGGTCCGGGCAGGTACCTCGCGGGAAACATGCCGCTCAGGCTGAGCAGATGCCAGGCAAGGAAGAAGCCGACCAGTCCGGTCGCGGACAACGCAAGATCTGCTGCCTGCCGGGGTCGGTTGCGCACTATCGTGCCCATGGCAGCGCCTTCCGTTCGACTCGTTCGAGTCCGTACGTCATCAGCGCTCCGAGTATGCCGACCCAGGCCATGGCATACAGGATCATGCCGGGCTTGATGTCGAGCGCGGCGGTATCGAGCACCTTGCCGAGTCCGACGAAGGCGCCGACCAGTTCGGCGGCCACCAGCGTCATCCACGCCGTCTGCAACGACAATCGCAGGCCGGTGAAGATCATCGGCAATGCGGCCGGAATCAGGACGGTGCGCAACAGACGGCCGGGCCTGTCCGCGCCGTGCACCCGAGCCGCCTCGATCAGAGTCGGGTCGACGTTGCGCACGCCCGCGTAGGTGTTGATCACCGAAGGCGTGAACGAGGACACCCAGATCAGGAAGATCTTGGCCAGGTCGCCGAGCCCGAGCCAGAGGATCGCCAGCGGGATCCATGCCAGGGGCGGTATCGGCCGGAGCATCGAGAAGACGGGGCCGATGAGGGCGTCGGCGCGGCGGTTGGCGCCCATCAGCAAGCCGAGCGGAACACCGGTCGCGACCGCCACCAGAAAGCCGAGCAGTACCAGCCTGAGGCTGTGCACGATGTGCTGGACGAGCGTGCCGCCGGCATAGCCGGGCGATGTGGAGATCTGGACCGCGGCTTGCCAGGTATCGATCGGGGTCGGAAAACGGCCTCCATCCACGAGGCCGGTTACGGTGGCTGCGTACCAGGCGAACATCGCGCAGGTCACCGCCGCGACACCGATCGTCATTCGGCGCCACGGTATCGCCTTCCTTTCGTCGACGATCGCCGCTGGAGTGTCGCTCATCGGTCGCTCCGGTGGAGGTGGGCTCGAAATATTCGCGTCCTGTGCCGCGCTGCGTCACGCCGGCGCGGACGTTGGCGTACTTGCCGTGTCGGCGCTGCGATCGACGCGGGCCAGGTCTTCCAGCAGCAGGAGCATTGCCGTGCAGTCCTGATCCTGGCGATCCCACGACTTCGCCAGCGCGAACAATTCCCGCGCGTACGCGCCGAGACCGAGCGGGGCACCCACCGATGCCGCCAGGTTCAAGGCGAGATGGATGTCCTTGTAGCCCATGCGCATCGGAAAGTCGGGAGTCAGGTCGCCGGACAGCACCTTGCGCGGAAAGTTCGTATTCAGCTGTCCGCGTCCGGCAGTGGTGTTGGACAAGACCTTCACCACCGTCGTCCGGTCGAGCCCGAGCTTGGCGGCGAACATCAGCGCCTCTCCGGTCAGGACCATTCCGACCATCGACATGTAGTTGTTCACGAGCTTGAGGCGGATACCGGAGCCGAATGCGCCGACATGAACGATCTCGTCAGCCATCGCGGCAAAGAGCGGTACGGCTTCGTCGAAGTCCGCCTTCGATCCGCCGGCCATGATCAGCGCCTTGCCCTCGGCAGCTTCGCGTGGCGTGCGGCCGACCGGCGCATCCATGCAGCGCACCGCTCGAAGTGCGAGGTCGGCAGCAATCCGGTCCGTTTCGACCGCATCACCGGTGCTCATCTCGATGACCAGTGCCCCGGGCTCGAGCGCAGGCGCGGCGCCGTCCGGCCCGAACAACGCGGCGCGCACGTCCGCGGACGTCGGCAGCATCGTGATCAGCACTCGGCTGCCGCGCGCCGCGTCGGCGGGTGACCGGGCGGGTCGGTAGGGGGTGTCGTTCAGGCGTTCCATGGCCGCCGGTTGCGCGTCGTATCCGGCAACGGGGAATCCATGACGCACCAGGTTGCGCAGCATTGCGCTGCCCATCACGCCGAGGCCGATGAATCCGATGCGGGACTTGCCGGTATTTTCCATGTCGATCCCGAATGCCAGCGATGGAGTGCGTTCGAAGCGGCCGGTCCGGCGTGTCATGAAGACTCCGACGGAATCAGCGAAGCGGGCGGCGCCTTCGTACCGCGACGGGCGCTCACGCTGCCTCGGGGCGGCGCAGTGGTGCCGCGAACGATCAACTCGAGGTCGATGCATACGTGCGCGGGGGGACTGTCGCCGGAGTTCGCGTCGAGAAGGATCGCGGCGGCCCGCTGGCCGAGCTCGAACGCAGGCACATGCAGCGTGGTGATGCCGGGCCGGCAGTGAGCCGCCATCTCGATGTTGTCGAAGCCGGTGATGGAGATTTCCTCCGGCACGCGCATGTTCTGCCACAGGCATTCCTGCAGCGCACCGTAGGCAAGTATGTCGTTGCCGCACATGACGGCGGTCGGCCGCTCCGTCAGGCGCAGCAGGGTCGCCATGGCAGTGCGTGCCTCGGGAACGGTGTAGGGGCGTTCGATGACATTGGACGCCGGCAACGCAACGCCTCGGCGCGCCAGCGCTCGTCGGAACCCCGCTACCCGATCCGCGGCGCGATCGTTGTCGTTCGTGATGCCGGCAATGACGCCGAACCTGCGGTGTCCGATGTCGAGGAGATAGTCGGCCAGGCGCTCCGCCTCGGCCGCGTTGTCCCATCCCAGAATCGGCCATGGGGCGGTGCCATCGTAGTGACAGGTCGTGACGAACGGAATGCCCCTGGAGCGCAACAACTCGTAGACCTGCGGGCCCCGGCTGCGTCCCACGAGCAACATGGCATCGACGCCCCGTTCGATCAGCGCGAGCACTTCGCCCGCTTCACGCTCGGGGCTGTAGTTGGTGCTCGCCAGCAGCAGCTGGAAACCGTGCTGGTGGATGGCCTGCTGCAAGCCATCGACCAGCTTGGCGAACAGGGCGCTGTCGACGGTCGGTATCACCGCGCCCATGGTTCGGGTACGCCGGGACGCGAGCGAGCGCGCAGCCCCGTGAGGCACGTAGCCTGCTTCGGCGAGCAGCGCCTCGGCGCGGGCGCGCAGGCCAGGGCGCACCAGCTCCGGATGATTCAGGGTTCTCGACAGCGTTGCGGAGGAGATCCCGCCGCGAGCGGCGATCGCTTTGAGCGTGCCTTTCGATATCGGTCTCGAAGGCTGGTTCACTTCTGTATGCGCTTTCAGAAAATGGAACGATGCAAGGGTAGGGTTCTCATAGGAAGCCGTCAATATCTAGGGTTAACCCTATTGCAGGACCAGGTTGATGCCACTATCGTGTAGAAAGCGCTTTCAGAATAGCATCTGCGGAGCTGAACCGACAGTGCGGCGCGAATCCTCTGGAGGGACATCAACATGTGCGTAGTTCGCCGTTTCCCGGCTTTGTGTGTGGCGCTGTTCTCGCTCCTCATGGGCAGCGTTTCCTTGCCGGCGCAGGCCCAGGCGCAGGACCCCATACCGATCAAGGTGAGCTACCAGATCGCGTACTGGGCGTTGCCGATCTATATCGCAACCGAGAAGAACTGGTGGGCCGAAGTCGGTCTGAAGCCCGAGTTCGTGGTCTATCCGGCCGGAGCGCAGCAGATTGCCGGCGCCGCGTCCCGATCCTGGGACGTGGGCGGTACGGGTTCGCCGCCGGCCGTGCTGGGCGCGCAGCGCTACGACATCGTGACGATCGGAATCACGAACGACGAATCGACGGCCAACGGCGTGATGGCGCGCAAGGACATGATCGCGGCGATCAACGCGAACCCGGCCAAGGCGATCAAGGGCCAGCAGATCCTCCTCAGTCCGAACTCGACCGGCGAATACGCGACGATGGCCTGCCTGAAGAAATGGGGGCTGCAGCGCAGCGACGTCACCGTCGTCACGCTCGCGCCCGCTCAACTGGTGTCCGCCTACATCGGCGGCAACGGGCTGCTGGCCGGAACGTGGGCGCCCAACTTCTACACGCTGAACGACCAGATCGGTGCCGAAGTGGTCTGCAGCGGCAAGGATGCGGGCGTGTCGGTTCCCGGCGCGCTCGTCGCGCGCCGCGAATTCGCCAAACAGAACCCGGAAGCGACCGCCCGGTACCTGGCGGTCTACCTGCGTGCGGTCGCCTATCAGATCGCCAACCCGGCGGAGTCCGTCGCGTATCTGCGCAAGCTCTTCGAGGCCAACGGCCTCAAGCTGAAGGACAACTATCTGGAAACGGAGATAAAGCGGCCGATCTTCCCGCTTGACCAGCAGCTGAAGCTGTTGTCCCGTGCGAACGGCAAGTCCTTCGCGGACGAATCCTTCGAGGCGCTCTCGGGGTATCTGAAGAATGTCGGCACCATCAGTGAAGTTCCGGATCCCAAGTCGTTCATCGTCGACGACTACCTGAAGCTGATCGACAGCACTCCCCGGCTCAAGTCGTTCGCCAACGCGAACTGATCCGCAGCCGACTCCACACGGATCGGGCCATGTCCGTCATCAAGCTCAAGTCGGCCTCGAAACTGGCTGCAACCACCGACGCGGCGGCTCGCCAGGTTGCCGCCGACATGCTTGCCGCGATCGAGGCCGGCGGCGAGCATGCGGTGCGCGACTACGCCAGTAAGCTGGATCGCTGGGACGGCGAGATCGTGGTCCCGGCACAGGAAATCGAGCGTCGCACGGCGTCGATCCCCGCGGGCATCAAGCGCGACATCGAGAGCGCTGCGTCGCAGGTGCGCAAGTTCGCGCAGGCGCAGATGGCGTCGATTCGCGAGTTCGAAGTGGAAGTGTCCCCGGGGCTCGTGGCCGGGCAACGGCTGATCCCGGTCAACGTCGCGGGTTGCTACGTGCCCACCGGGCGCTACGCTCACATCGCCTCGGCGTACATGAGCATCGCCACGGCGAAGGCCGCCGGCGTGCGTACCGTGATCGCCTGCTCGACGCCGTTCCGGGGCGAGGGCATCCACCCCTACGTCCTGTACGCGATGAAGGTGGCCGGCGCAGACGTGGTCATGACCCTGGGCGGCGTGCAGGCCATCGCGGCGATGGCCTATGGGCTGTTCACCGGCAAGCCGGCCGACATCATCGTCGGTCCGGGCAACAAGTACGTCGCGGAAGCCAAGCGGATGTTGTTCGGCCGGGTCGGCATCGATGTCTTCGCCGGTCCGTCGGAGGTGTGCATCATCGCCGACGCATCGGCGGACCCGGCGCTCGTGGCCTCCGATCTGGTCGGGCAGGCCGAGCATGGCCACGAGTCGCCCGCCTGGCTGATCACGACCGACCGGCACCTGGCCGACGCGGTGCTCCGGCAGGTGCCGTTGCTCATCGAGGCGCTGCCCCCGACCGCGCGAGACGCTGCCGGCGCAGCGTGGCGCGACTTCGGCGAAGTGGTCCTGTGCGACAGCCGGGAGCAGGCCGTGGCGGTATCCGACGAATACGCCAGCGAACACCTCGAAGTGCACTGCGCCGATCTCGACTGGTGGCTTGCCAACCTGAGCTGCTACGGGTCCCTGTTCCTGGGCGAAGAGACGACCGTGGCCTTCGGGGACAAGGCCAGCGGTCCCAACCACATCCTGCCCACCAAGGGAGCTGCCCGCTATTCGGGCGGATTGTCGATCCACAAGTTCATCAAGACGGTGACCTGGCAACGCATGAGCCGCGATGCGGCTCGCCAGACGGCGCAGCTGACCGCCCGGATCTCGCGCCTCGAAGGCATGGAGGCACACGCCCGGACGGCGGACGCCCGGCTCGGGAAGTACTTTCCCGGTGAAGTGTTCCACAACGGCGAACCGGTTCGCGAGTGACGCCGAGCATGCAGACACGAGTCTCCCGGCTGTTCGACCTGAGCGGGAGGGTGGCGCTGGTCACCGGAGGCAATTCCGGGATCGGCAAGGCCATCGCCGGGGCGCTCGCCGGTGCGGGGGCGCGCGTGGTGCTCGTGGCGCGACGCCAGGCGGAGCTTCACGCAACCGTCCAGGAGTTCCAGCGTGACGGCATGGTGGCCCACGCGCTGCCGTGCGACCTGGCCGAACGTGCCGCGCTGCAGGGCTTCGCCGAACGCGCCTGCCTGCCGTTCGGCGCTCCCGACATCCTGGTGAACGCGTCGGGGATCAACGTGCGCAAGTCCTTCGAAGGCACCTGCGACGAGGACTGGGACAGAACCATCGCCATCAACCTGACGGCGCCGTTCCTGCTCACCCGTGAGCTTGCGCCCGCGATGCGCGAACGCAGGTGGGGCCGCATCATCAACATCACGTCGCTGCAGTGCTTGCGGGCATATCCGGACAGCGCTCCCTACGGTGCTTCCAAGGGCGGCCTGATGCAGTTGACGCGCGCCATTGCCGAATACTGGTCGAAGTCCGGGATCACCTGCAACGCGATCGCGCCGGGCTTCTTCGCCACCGCGCTGACGGCGCCCGTGATGGCCGATCCGGCCCGCGCGCAGGAGATCGCTCGAGGCACGATGATCGGACGCAACGGCGAACCTGCGGACCTGCACGGTGCGGCGATATTCCTCGCCAGCGACGCTTCCGCCTACGTGACGGGGCAGACGCTGTTCGTCGACGGCGGGATCTCGGCGCGCTGAGCCCCGGTCGATCGTCGCGCGCTCCACCCATGAAGGCACTCGTCTATACGGCTCCGAACCGCATCGCGTTGCGCGAGGAACCCGATCCGGTCGCGGCGGACGGCGAAGTCGTGCTGCGCATCGATGCAGTGGGCATCTGCGGGTCCGACATGCATGCCTATCACGGGCACGATCCACGCCGCAATCCGCCGTTGATCATGGGTCACGAGCTCGCAGGGACGATCGTCGGCGGCCCCGAGGCCGGTCGGCGCGTCACCGCCAATCCCCTGGTTCATTGCGGTACCTGCGACTACTGCGTGCAAGGCCGCAACAACCTGTGCAGCAATCGTTCGATGATCGGCATGAACCGCCCGGGAGCGTATGCCGAGCTGATGGCCATCCCGCAGCGTTGCCTGGTGGCGATTCCGCAGGACATGCCGGTGCGCGCGGCGGCGTTGACCGAGCCTGCCGCGACGGCCCTGCATGCGATGCTTCTCGCGCAACGCGCGCTGCAGCGTCCGCTGCCGGAGGTCTGCAGCCTCGTCCTCGGCGGCGGCGCGATCGGGCTGCTCGCGGCGCTGCTGCTTCGCAGCTACGGCAGCCGCGTCACGCTCGCAGAAACCAATCCGCTTCGTCGGGCATCGGCGGAAAGACACGCCGGATGCGCGACCTTCGATCCGCGCGAGCGCCAGGCCGAAAAGAACGGCTTCGGGCTCGTCATCGACGCGGTGGGCAGCAAGACGACCCGATCCCAGGCGCTGGCCGCCGTCAGGCCGGGAGGAGCCGTGCTGCATATCGGGCTGCAGGACTGGGCCAGCGAGATCGACATGCGCAAGCTCACTCTCGACGAGATCACGCTGATCGGCACCTATACCTATACGACGGCCGACATGCGCGCCACGGTCGATGCACTGTACCGCGGAGCGTTCGGCGACCTCGATTGGGTGGAAGAGCGTGCGCTCGGGGACGGAGCACAGGCGTTCGCCGACCTGGACGGCGGGCGCACTGCTTCCGCCAAGATCGTCCTTCGACCCGGTTGAATCGGGACGCGGACGACGCCGGCGAACCCGGGCGCAGGGTCGGCGCATGGAGACAGCCTCGGTGCTGATGGAGAACCGGTCGAAATGAGCCAGATCACTTTCGAGAAGATCAAGCGGATCTTCGATCGAGGCGGCAGCAGCTTCCTCGCGCTCGACGAAGTCAGCTTCGAAGTGCGCGAGAAGGAGTTCGTCTCGATCGTCGGACCCTCGGGTTGCGGCAAGACGACGCTGCTGCGCATGGCGGCCGGCCTCGAATTCCCGTCGGCAGGCACGGTGCGGGTGGGCGAGCGTGAAGTGACCGGACCCGGGCCGGAACGCGCGGTCGTATTCCAGCAGTTCGCGCTGTTTCCGTGGAAGACCGTGGAGGAGAACATCGGCTTCGGGCTCAAGTGCCAGGGTGTCGCTCGGGGCTCGCGACACGAGACCGTGTCGCGCTACATCGAACTGATGGGGCTCTCGGGCTACGAACAGGCATATCCGCACCAGCTCTCCGGCGGCATGCAGCAGAGGGTGGCCATCGCGCGCAGCTACGCATTGAATCCCGATGTCCTTCTGATGGACGAGCCGTTCGGAGCACTCGATGCGCAGACGCGCGTAGTGATGCAGGAGGAGCTGATCAAGCTCTCCAGAATCAACCCCCGTACCGTCCTGTTCATCACGCATAGCGTCGAGGAAGCGGTCTATCTCTCCGATCGGGTCGTGGTGCTGACGGGACGCCCCGGGAAGATCAAGGAGATCATCGATATCCGTGGTGTCCGGACCAGAGACGACTGGGATCGCTACGAGCGCATCGAGGAAGTCATGGACCTCGAAGCATTCGTTCATCTTCGAACCTACATCTGGCGACTGCTGCGCGGCCAGGAGAAAGACCCGGCGGGCGATTCCGGGGCCGCGCCCGTCGCGCTGCATTGACTGTGCGCCCGATATCGCCCGCCGTGCCGCATGCCGCTTCCGGTTCAGGAAAACCATCCATGACGTCGAAGCTTGTCGCCCTCGAGACGAAGACCCCTTGGTGGAGACTCGAATCCACGCCCGACGACCTCGATACGGTCGATCGCAGAGAGTTGATGGTGATGCTCGAGCAGTTGATCCTCATCCGGCGATTCGAGGAAAAACTGCTCAAGCTCAGCGTGGCCGGCATCCTGCACGGACCCGCTCATTCGAGCATCGGGCAGGAGGGGGCGGCCGTAGGCGCCATGTCCGTCCTGCGCTCCGGCGACAAGATCAACGGCACTCACCGGATGCACCACCAGTTCCTCGCGAAGGCCCTCAACCACGCCACGCCGGCAGGCTATTCGCCGGTCGACGCGGATATCGCCGAACCGCATCGCGATGTCGTCTACCGGACCTACGCCGAGATCCTCGGCTTGCGGCCGGGCTATTGCGGGGGCCGCGGCGGGTCGATGCACTTGCGATTCCCGGAGGCCGGAATCCTCGGCTCGAATGCCATCGTCGGAGGCAACCCGGCCCATGCCGTGGGCTACGCGTTCGCCGACAAGCTGCAGCGACGCCGCGACATCTCCGTCGCCTTCTTCGGCGACGGCGCCATGCAGACCGGTGCAGCGTACGAGGCGATGAACCTGGCGGCGCTGTACAGCACGCCGACGGTGTTCTTCGTGGAGAACAACCTGTACGCCGTTTCGACGCACCTTTCCGAACAGACCCGTGAAACCCGGCTCTCGGCGCGCGGTCTGTCGCTCGGCGTGCCGGGCATCGAATTCGACGGCATGGACCCGATCGCAGCGCGCCTGGCCATGCAGCAGGCGCGCTCGATCATCGAGAAAGAGGGCGGGCCGGTCCTGCTCGAAGCAAAGACCTATCGCTACATGCACCAGTCCGGAGCGTTGAGAGGCAGCGCCTTCCGCTATCGCGAGAAGGACGAGGAGGAGGCGTGGCAGGCGCGCGATCCGGTGCGGTCGTTCCCGGCGCAGCTCGAAGCACGCGGGCTGGTCGATGCGGCGCTGCGGCGCCGGCTCGAATCGCGCGCCGACGAACTGATCGACGGTGCGCTGAGCCGGCTGCTCGAGCACTACGGCGACGAGCGCAGGCAACGCATCAGGCCGGAGTTGTGGCCGGATCCTGCCGAGGTGGACGTCGGTATCCGCGGCGATCTCGGCGAACTGGCGGGCCGCCGGGTCCGCGAGCTCGCGGACGTGCCTCCGTCGGAGCTCGTCGAGATGCGGTTCCAGGAAGTGATCCCGCGCGCGATGCTCCGCAACATGGAGCGCTCCGACAACGTCTTCATCCTCGGCGAAGACGTGCATCGCCTGAAGGGAGGGACGGCCGGCGCCACCAAGGACATCGGCGATCGCTTTCCCGAGCGGTTGATCGGAACGCCGATCTGCGAGAACGGCTTCACCGGTCTGGCTCTCGGGGCGGCGCTGAACGGCATGCGCCCGGTGGTGGAGATCATGTATCCGGATTTCTGCCTGGTCGCGGCCGACCAGCTGTTCAACCAGATCGCGAAGGTTCGCCACATGTTCGGCGGGTCGTTCCCGGTGCCGGTACTGGTGCGCAGCCGGGTGACCGCGGGCACGGGCTACGGCTCGCAGCATTCGATGGACGCCAGCGGCCTGTTCGCGCTCTATCCGGGCTGGCGCATCCTGGCGCCTTCGCGGCCGTACGACTACATCGGCCTGCTGAATGCCGCGATGGCCTGCAACGATCCCGTGCTCATCGTCGAGTTCAACGATCTGTTCAAGGAGACCGGGCCGGTTCCGGAAGCGGACTGGGACTACGTCGTGCCGATCGGCAAGGCGCGAATCGCGAGGCCGGGAAGCCGTTGCACGATCCTCACCTACGGCACCATGGTCGATGTCTGCTGCAAGGTTGCCGAGCAGACGGGCATCGACGCGGAGGTCATCGATCTTCGTACGCTGGATCCGCTCGGCCTGGATTGGGAGACGATCGGGTCGAGCGTCGCGCGCACGAATGCCCTGATGATCGTCGAGCAGACCACGCGCGGAACGTCGATCGGATCGCGCATCGTCAGTGATGGCCAGGCCCGGTTGTTCGACTGGCTCGATCACGAGATCGTGCATGTCACGGGGTCGAACGCGTCTCCGGTCGTATCGAAGATCCTCGAGAGCGCGGCGCTCGCGAGCCGGGAATCGGTGGAAGCGGCGTTGCGCGACCTCGATGCGCGGCTCGGCTCGGAATGACGTCGGGACCTTGCCTTGGCGGAGACGATCGCATGAGACTGAAGGACAAGCTGCTATCCACGCATCACACCGCGATCTGCGTGAACGACTTCGAGCGCGCGCGGGACTTCTATACCGATTTCCTGGGCTTCGAGGTCGAAGGCGAGATGGATCACCGCTGCGAGCCGGCGCTCGGCGAAGTGGTGGGGCTGCCTGGCGCGGTCATCCGATGGGCGATGTTGCGCAACGGCACCCATCGTGTCGAGCTGTTCAAGTACTACACGCCGGAAGGCGATCCCCGTGCGCGCCGGCAATGCGATTTCGGCTACAGCCACATGGCTTTCGAAGTCGCCGATGTGGATTCGGTCTACGAGCAGGCGATGCGGGCCGGCTATCGAAGCGTTTCGTCGCCGCGAGCGTTGCGGAACGGCCGTACCAGGGTGTTCTACCTCGCCGAGCCGGAGGGCGCGATCACCGAGTTCATTCAGTTCGTGAATCCCGGAGCATCAAAGGACTGACGATGCCGCATGCGATGGAGATCGTCGTTCCTCCGATGGGCGAGCCGATCGATTCGGCGCGCATCATCAGTTGGATCGTTCTGCCCGGCCAGGCGTTCCGGCGTGGCGACATACTGCTGGAGATCGAGACCGACAAGTCGGTCATCGAAGTGCCGGCGGAGCACGACGGGACGATGCTGGAGCATCTGGTGGCGGTGGACGGACTGCTGGATGCCGATACGCCGATCGCCAGGATCCAGGTCGAGGGTGAGCCTGCTGCGGCGGTCGGCGAGGAGCCCCAGCGAGTTGCCGCGACGCCGGCACCGGCGATCGCCGAGGTGGCCGATGAACGTCCGACCGGCGAGACGATCTCCGACAGGCGGGTTCGCGACGGCGGCCGCTCGGCCAGCGACAGGAAATTCGCGACGCCGGCCGCGCGCAGCCTGGCGAACGATCTGGGCCTGGGCATCGATGCGATCGAGGGGACGGGGCCCGGCGGACGCGTGACGCGATCGGACGTTGCACGTGCCGCTCGCCGGCCCGGGCGGGCAAGAGCAGTCGATGGCGCACCTGCGGGGCCGGTACGGAATCGCATGCGCGACGAAACCGTCTCCACGGCGCACGGCGAGCTTTGCGTCAGCGTATGGGAATCGGGAGCGGCTGCGAACGGACCGACTGTCGTATTCGTTCACGGGATGTTCGGCGATCGCAGTACCTGGGCGGGAATCGCCCACGTGGTCAATCGCGCCGGATTGCGCGTCGTCGCGATGGACCTGCCCTGCCACGGCAAGAGCCGGTCGGAAACGACCAGCCTTTCCGGAATCGTCGAAGCCGTTTCCGAAACGATCGTGAAACAGTGTTCGGGACCGGTCGTGCTGGTCGGTCACTCGTTCGGCGGGGCGATTTCCGCGAAAGTGGCCCTGGTGCCGAACCTGCGGATCGAAACCCTGATCATGGTCGCGCCAGTGGGCATGGGGACGCAGATCGAGCAGAGCTTCCTCGACGGAATGTCGTACGCGGAGTCGAACGAGGCCATGCTTCGCGAACTGTCGAAGCTCACCGCGACAGGCATCGTGCCTTCCATTGCATACGTGGACGAACTGCGCGACGGCATCCGGACCCGGCGCGCCCGCATGATCGATCTCTGCCGCAAGGTCAGCTGGAATGGCGTGCAACAGATCGATGTGATCCGGGATCTGGCGACGCTACGGTGTCCCGTCAAACTGATCCAGGGACGGCGCGATCAGATCGTTCCGTGGCAGCACGTCCTGAATGCGCCGCCGCGCGTCGCGATACACCTGCTGCCCGACGCCGGGCACATGCCGCAATGGGAAGCCGCCGCGCCGACCGCCGAGATCATCCTCGAGGCCGTCTTGCGGTAGTCGCAGTCGCCGGCGGCGAGCGCCCGCGGCCGAACGAAGCGAGACCCGGTGCGACGGCCGGCAGCGCTCAGGTACTGATGGCGTTCGTGAACGTCAGCCTGTTTCCGAAGGGGTCGGTGATGGACATGTCCCTGCTGCCCCACGGCATGATCTCGATCCCCGGCCGCGCGTATCGGTACTCGCTGGCCAGAAGTTGCCCGTGAAGCTCCTCGAGTTCATCCGTTTCGATTCTCATCGCCGCTCCGGGAGTGCCGTCTCCGTGATGCTCGGACAGATGGATCACGCAGCCGTCTTTCGAGACCTGCATGTACAGCGGCAGCCCCTCACCGAACCGGTGCTCCCAGTCGACGCTGAAACCGAGGAAGTCGATGTAGAACTCCTTCGCCTTGGCCTCGTCGAAGATCCTGAGAATCGGCGTTGTCTTTCCGAAGCTCATCGGACGTTCCTCCTTTTCCAGACTTTGCCCGGTGGCGGCGAAAAGGCCCAAAGTCCTCAGCTCGAACATGGGCAGAAGGCTCGGCGAGCCTCACCGGTCTTCCGCGGGTGCGTCGCGAGCATCGACATAGACCCACGCCTTCCTTCCCGACGCGAGTTTCGACAGGACGCGCTTGTATGCGGGGACTTCGTATCGGTCGGCGTTGGCGAGTTCCTCGGCGGTGATCTCGAATACCGTGCCGGGAACGCGACTGGCCGGGTCGCCGTTGAACCTGACGATCGGATGGTGCGTCTTGCCGCTGGTCGCGACGACGTCCCGATCCTCGATCTCGACCGTCGATCGTTCGTAGCCGGGCAGATCGTCGCGGCTTCCGTCGAGGAGCCGCCCGAAAGTGTCGAGCTGCACGTTCTCCTGCTGAAGCGTTCCGTAGGAGAAGAGAAGAGGCATGAGCGACCTCCGGTGATCGATCGGGCCGGACTTCACAGATGGCTGAAGAACTTCGGCGGACTGTGCCACCTGTCGTGCAGTCCGAGGTCCAGCTCGGCTTCGAAGGCGACGGCACCGCAATGACAGCTGCCCCGATATGTCTTCAGCACGGAAGATCTCCACGCGAAGTCCGGGGATGTCGCCGGATTCGCGATTCAGGTCTCATGGCCTGCGCTCGAGCGCCAGCCTGACGCCGAGCCCGATGAGCACGAGCCCGCTGGTGCGATACAGCCAGACCAGGGAGCGCGGGCGCGAGCGCAGCCAGCTCGACAATACGCCCGCGCCCAGACCGACCGGTCCCTTGACCAGGAAGGTGAGCGCGGCGAAAGCCAGGCCCAGCGCGAAGATCGACAGCGTCGGATGCGACGCGCCGGGCCGGACGAACTGCGGCAGGAACGCGAAATAGAACACCGCGATCTTCGGGTTGGAGATATTGGACAAGGCACCGTCGAAGAACAGCCGTCGCAGCGACCTGGGCGAGCCGCCCGAGACCGCGAGTTCCGCCTGCCGCGTGCGCAGCAACTGCACGCCGATGTAGACCAGGTACGCGGCGCCCGCCAGCTTCAGCGCGACGAACAGCCATTCCGAAGCGCGCAGCAGGGCGCCGAGCCCGAGCGTTGCCAGGAGGGTATGACCGACGAGCCCCACGCTCACGCCCGCGGCCGTGGCAACGCCGGCGGCTGCTCCCTGCGCGATCGAGCGCGACATGACCAGCACCATGTCCTGGCCCGGCGTCACGATGAGCACGAGCGATGCGGCGATGAACAGGATCCAGGTCGCCTCGACCATCACATCGACCTCCCGGGGCGGCTCGTTTCACCAGCGCCAGACCCCCGCCGGGCTCTTTCGGGGCTCGCGACCCGACGCCCGCCAGGGCACGTCCGCGAACAGTTGCAGCGATAGGGACTCATGTCTTGCAGATCATTATCCATAGTCTTTCCACTTGCAGTGAGGCGGCGGCCAGATGGTGAAGCCTTCTGGCCGTCCGCTCGGGGGGTTAGGCCGCGCTGTCTGTGATCGCGGCATCATGCCGCGTGAGGGCTGCGACCAGCCCGAACCAGCCGGTGAGCCAGGCGATGAAGGCGGCCACGTGACCGTACTCCCAACGCGAACGCAGGCGCTCGTAGGCTGCGGCGATTTCCATCGGACTTGAACCTGCGCTGTTGGCCCACGCGGAATTGACGGGAGCGACGGCCAGGGCCCAGAGGAGCAGTGACGCCAATAGTGCCACGGCAGATGCCCACAACAGGCGCCTCAGCGATAGGTGCCGAGTTCGAAAGGCCAGAATCGCTACCGACAACGTGGCGGCGACCTGAACGGTGCCTCCCGCAGGGCCAAACCAGGCGTAAAGCGTGCTCGTGACGTCGGCATACATCGCCGGCGGATAGGCGAGCTTGACCGGCAGTTCCATCAGGTGCGCGCCCCCTGGCGCCAGACCCAAGGCGGTCAGCGTCAGGGCGATAACCCGAAGCGCTCTCGACGGCATCAGGACGCTCGGCAATCGACATGCCCACGTGTGTCACTCGACACTTGCTGGGCGGCACAACGTTTGAGCTGAGCGGCGGACGGCGTAGCGCCGTTGCCGTTCGCTCGAGCGAAGGGTTGACCATCACCGCCTTGCTCGTGCTTTTGCTGGCCACACACGGAGCGCGCAGCGCCTGGCAGCATGCGTGAAGTCCTTGTCCGTGGTTAGGAGCGTCAAGTCGTGCCGGATACACAGCTGAGCAAGCAGTGCGTCGATGGTGCCAATCTGCACGCCGGCTTGACGACAGGAATCGCGCAAGGCTGCTGCAGCGATGTGGTCGTCGCGGTCTGGCTGAAGTAGCGGCAGGGCAGCAAACCGCTCGACGATTTGAGCTCGGGCCTTGGGACCCGAGAAGCCCTGCAACAGTTCCTGGAGAACCAGGCCTGTCGTGACGACGACCTGCGAACCGAACAGCGCGTCTCTGAGTTGATGGACCTCTGGTTCAGCGCCTTCAGCATCGCGGCGAAGAGCCAGAGACCAGACGCTCGTGTCGACCAGAAGGGTCATTTGCGGCGGGACCGTTCGGCCTTGTAGTCGAACGACTTGTCCCACTCGAGCTTGCCCAGCAGATCGGCTACGCGTCGCTGCTCTCGACGAGCGATGAACTCCTGAAGAGCTTTGGTGACTGCAGCCTTCTTCGTGCGTTCGCCGCTGACTTGAACCGCTCGTTCAAGAAGATCCGGATCGATTGCGAGATTGGTAGCCATGTGCAACTCCTTGTGCGGAAGTTTACACATTCCTGACTGCGTATTTCGGCCCATCGTGACCGGCCATTTCGGCATCGTGACCGCGCGTTTC
>JAHDYE010000056.1 GCA_023383035.1 Burkholderiaceae bacterium
CAACGAAGGCATCAGCCCGCGGCACAACCCCGAGTTCACGATGCTCGAGTTCTATGCCGCGTACACCGACTACCGCTGGCTGATGGACTTCACCGAGGAAGTGATCCGCGACGCGGCGCTCGCCGCCACCGGCTCCACCACGGTCACCTACCAGGGACGTCCGATCGATCTCGGGCGCCCGTTCGAGCGGCTGACGATTGCGGGAGCGATCCTCAAGTACGCGCCGCGCTACGCGGCCGCGCAGCTGAACGACACCGGCTTCCTGCGCACCGAGCTGGCGCGCCTGGGCGCCGACGTCGACGGCCCGCAGCTGAAGACGGCCGCGCTCGGCGCGCTGCAGCTGGCGCTGTTCGACGAGGTCGCCGAGCAGCACCTGTGGGATCCGACCTACATCATCGACTACCCGGTCGAGGTCTCGCCGCTGGCGCGCGGCTCGGACACGCGTCCTGGCATCACCGAGCGCTTCGAGCTGTTCATCACCGGCCGCGAGATGGCCAACGGCTTCTCCGAGCTGAACGATCCCGAGGACCAGGCCGAACGCTTCCTGCGCCAGGTCGAGGCCAAGGATGCCGGCGACGACGAGGCGATGTATTTCGACGCCGACTACATCCGCGCGCTCGAATACGGCATGCCCCCGGCCGGCGGCTGCGGCATCGGCATCGACCGCCTGGTGATGCTGCTCACCGACAGCGCCAGCATCCGCGACGTGTTGCTCTTCCCCGCGCTCAAGCGCGAGGACTGACGGGCCCGCCCCGACTCGCCCGCCGCGCGCCGTGTCCCGTCCGGTCGGCGCCGCGATCGCGGCCCTCGGCATCACCCAGATCGTCGGCTGGGGCACCACCCACTACCTGCCGGCGATCCTGGCCGGCTCGATCGCCGCGGGGCTCGGTACCAGCCCCACCACGGTGCTCGGCGGCTTCTCCTGGGGCCTGCTGATCGCCGGCGTCAGCGCGCGTGCCAGCGGCCGGCTGATGGACCGCCATGGCGCGCGCATCGTGATGACCGCCGCCTCGTTGCTCGCCGCGCTGGGCCTGCTCGCGATCTCGCTCGCGCACGGCTGGGTGCTGCTGTTCGCCGGCTGGACGCTGATCGGGCTGGCGATGCGCTCGATCCTGTACGACGGCGCGTTCGCCGCGCTGGCGGTGCTGGCCGGCGAATCGGCGCGGCGGGCGATCTCGCTGCTCACGCTGTTCGGCGGCCTGGCCTCGACCGTGTTCTGGCCGATCGGCGGCTGGCTCGATGCGACGCTGGGCTGGCGTGCCACGCTGCAGGTCTATGCGCTGCTGAACCTCGCACCGTGCGCGCTGCTGCACGCGATCTTCGCCGGCGGTCCGCGCGCGCCATCCGCCGGCGCGCGCGGCGGCGCCCCGGTCGCGCAGCCGGGCATCGGACTCGGCGCCGGCCAGGCACGCACCGCGCTGCGGCTGGCGGCGCTGGGCTTCACGCTGCATGCCTTCGTCGCCTCGGCGATGGCCGCGCATCTCGTGAGGCTGCTCGGCGGCTTCGGACTGGGCGCGGCGGTCGTGGTGTCGGCCGCTTCGCTGATGGGCATCGCCCAGGTGCTGGCGCGGGTGATCGAGATGTCGCTGCAGCGGCGTTTCAGCGCGGTCGCAGTGGCCGTGCCTTCGGTCGCGCTGTTGCCCGCGGCGTTCGTCGCCGCACTGGCATTGCCCGCCAGCGCGTTGACGGCGGCGCTGTTCGTGATCCTCTACGGCTGCGCGAATGGCCTGCTGACGATCGTGCGCGGCGCGCTGCCGCTGGCGGTGTTCGGCAGCGCCGGCTACGCCGAACTGCTCGGGCGCATCGCCGGCCCGGGCTTCGTGGCTGCCGCCGCGGCGCCGGTGCTGTTCTCGGCACTGCTCGAGGCCACCGGCGCACGCACCGGTCTGCTGCTGCTGGCGCTGCTGTCGTTCGGCTCGCTGGCCGCGATCGCCGCGCTGGTCGCGCTGGCGCGAGGAAACGGCGAGCACGATCGCGTCGGGCCCCCATCGCCCTGACGCGGCGCGCGCGCCGCGCGCCCGCGGCCACCTCGCTCGCACCGGCGCGGCCGTGCCGGCCTCGGGCGGTCGCGCGGACAGCCGGAAAGAAAACGGCGCCGCGCCGGCGCCGGCGGGGCGCCGCGGCCGGCATCGGCGCCGAGGGCGCGCCGATACCCGGTCGGCCTGCCGCGTTACTTCGCGAACGGCGTCGGACGCGGGGTCGCGTCGGCCGACGGCGGCAGGATCGGCAGCGTGAAGCTCGGCTGGTCGCCGGTCAGCGTCTTCAGGAACGCGACGATCCTGGCGTTCTCGTCCTTCGTGAACTTCTTGCCCAGCTGCAGCCGGCCCATGATGTCGACCGCCTCGGCGAGGGTGTTGGCCGCCCCGTCATGGAAGTACGGGTAGGTGAGCTCGACGTTGCGCAGCGTGGGCACCTTGAAGTTGAAGCGGTCGGCGTCCTTGCCGGTGACCGCCGAACGGCCCTCGGCCGGGCTGGACGCCTTGTACGGCTCGACCAGGCCCATCTTCTGGAACGAGTTGCCGCCCACCGCTTCGCCGTTGTGGCAGGCGACGCAGCCGCTTTCCTTGAAGAGCTTGTAGCCGGCCTGCTCGTCGGCGCTCAGCGCGTCCTTCTTGCCGAGCAGCCACTGGTCGAAACGCGAGTTCGGCGTGACCAGGGTCTTCTCGAACTCGGCGATGGCGGCCGTGACCTCGTTGATCGTGACCTTGTCCTTGCCGAACACCTGCTTGAACTCGCGCGCGTAGCCGGGAATCGACTGCAGCATGCCGATCGCCAGCGTATGGCTGAACGCCATTTCGCCGGGATTGGCGATCGGGCCTCCCGCCTGTTCCTTGAGGTCGGCGGCGCGACCGTCCCAGAACTGGGCGACGTTCAGGCTCGAATTGAGCACCGTGGGCGCGTTGATCGGGCCCTGCTGCCACTTGTCGCCGATCGACGTCGGGATGTTGTCGGTGCCGCCCATCGACAGGTTGTGACAGGAATTGCACGAGATGAAGCCCGATTTGGACAGGCGCGGATCGAAGTACAGCTTCTTGCCGAGCTCGACCATACCGAGGTTGATGTTCTGCGGCGGACGGATCGGCTGGATCGGTTCGTTGGCAGCGCTCTGGGCGAAAGCAAGAGAACCCGCGGCCCCGATCAGGGCGGCGGCGACGGAGACTGCGATCTTGGTTTTCATGACAGACCCTCATGGGGTAACGAGGAGGAACCGGGTCCATCATGCGCTTGTTGCCAATTTGTATATTGATACTAATCAACAACTTAGGTAGGTTTTATCTATCGACGTGATCAATATTCCCTATTACGAGTGTGGGATTACCGCGGTGCAATGGCTGCAACGCAGCATGGTCGGGTTTCCGAGGGGTTCGGGCGGCGGCCGGCGCCCGCACGGGTGCCGCCGCGCCCCGCCGGCTTTCACACCGAGAATGACTCGCCGCAGCCGCAGGTGCCCTTCACGTTGGGATTGTTGAACTTGAAGCCTTCGTTCAATCCCTCGCGCACGAAGTCGAGCTCGATGCCCTCCAGATAGGGCAAGCTCTTCGGGTCGATGAACACCCGCACGCCATGGCTTTCGAATTCGAGGTCGTCGGCGTTGCGCCCGTCGGCGAATTCGAGCTGGTAGGCCATGCCCGAACAGCCCGAAGACTTGACCCCGACGCGCAGGCCGACGCCCCTGCCCCGCCGCTCGATGGAGCGCGCGACGTGCTGCGCGGCCCTTTCCGTGAGATTCACCGCCATCGTTTTCTCCGTTCTCAGACCGTCGTGATCCGGCCTTTCTCGATCTTGATCGGCTGCAGCGTCGAGGTCGGGAATTCGAGCGCCGCCCGATGCTCCTTGAGCACCGAGATTTCCTTCGGCTGCGAGCGCGTCTCGCGGCCCTTCTGCTGCTCTACCAGGTCGGCCAGCGTCACCGAATCGAGGTACTCGATCATCCGCTTGTTCAGGTTGGTCCACAGCTCGTGCGTCATGCACGGACCCTCCTCGTCGCGGCAGTTCTGCTGGCCGCCGCACTGGGTGGCATCGAGCGGCTCGTCGACCGCGAAGATCATGTCGGCAACCGTGATGTCCTTCATCGAACGCGCGAGCGTGTAACCGCCGCCCGGGCCGCGCGTGCTCTCGACCAGTTCATGGCGGCGCAGCTTGCCGAACAGCTGCTCGAGATAGGACAGCGAGATCTTCTGGCGCTGGCTGATACCGGCCAGCGTGACCGGCCCCTGGTTCTGGCGCAAGGCCAGATCGATCATGGCAGTGACGGCGAACCGTCCCTTCGTAGTCAGTCGCATGGTGGGTTCCCTCGAAAGAGACAAGTACCTGACTTGGATACTCAACTATAACCGATTTCCGAGTTTTTTACTCGGCAATTGGTCACGGCGCCGCTCCCCGAAAGCAAACGGGGCCCGCAGGCCCCGTCCGTCGCTGCCGCCGGCCCGTGCGGGCCGCCTGCCCTCAGGCCGCCGCCACCTGCGTGGCGCGACGCTTGGCCAGCTCGAGCAGCCCGTTGCAGGCATCCTCGATATAGTCGAGCGCCTGCTCGAAGCCTTGCGCATTGCCGTAGTACGGGTCGGCGATCGTCGCCGTCTCGTGCTCGGTGGCGAAGCGCATCAGCAACTGCAGCTTGTGATGGGCATGCTTGGGCGCGAGCTGCTGCAGGAACGAGAGGTTGTCCCAGTCCATCGCGAGGACCATGTCGTAGTCGTCGACGTCCTTCTCGCGCACCTTGGTGGCACGCAGGTCGGCGATGTCGTAGCCGCGCCGGCTCGCCGCCGCCTGCGCGCGCTTGTCGGGCGCCTCGCCGAGGTGGAAGGCGTGCGTGCCGGCCGACGCGACGCGCACCACCTCGTCGAGCCCGGACTGGCGCACCATGTGTCTGAACACCCCTTCGGCCATCGGCGAACGGCAGATGTTGCCCATGCACACGAACAACACCCGGGTGTTCATCGCCAGCGAAATCGGTTCTCGTTTTGCCATGTCGTCATCTGCCTGAGTCAGTGATTTGCTATCTGGGGCCGCTGTGCGCCGTTTCGAGCCTGGCCTGTGCAGTCTGCCCAGCCACGAACGGAACCACATTGCCGCCCCCGTCGGATCCGAAGAATCGTTCCTTGAGCGCCGCGAGCTGGTCGCGCACCTGCGCGGCCTTCTCGAACTCCAGGTTCTTCGCGTGGTCGAGCATCTGGCGCTCCAGGCGCTTGATCTCGCGCGCGATCCCCTTCTCGCTCATCGTTTCGTACTGCGACTGCCGCTCGGCCGCCTTCAGCTCCTGGCGCGCCTGCTGCGGGTCGTAGACGCCGTCGATCATCTCGCGCACCTGCTTGCTCACGCCGCGCGGCACGATCCCGTGCTGACGGTTGAACGCGATCTGCCTGACGCGCCGGCGCTCGGTCTCGCCGATCGCCCGCTGCATCGAATCGGTGACGCGGTCGGCGTACAGGATCGCGCAGCCGTGCAGGTTGCGCGCCGCGCGGCCGATCGTCTGGATCAGGCTGCGCTCGGAGCGCAGGAAGCCTTCCTTGTCGGCATCCAGCACCGCCACCAGCGACACCTCGGGCAGGTCGAGCCCCTCGCGCAGCAGGTTGATGCCCACCAGCACGTCGAACACGCCCAGCCGCAGGTCGCGGATGATCTCCACCCGCTCCACCGTATCGATGTCGGAGTGCAGGTATCGCACTTTCACGCCGTGATCGGCGAGGAAATCGGTCAGGTCTTCGGCCATCCGCTTGGTCAGCGTGGTGACCAGCACCCGCTCGGAGCGGCGCACCCGCTCGTGGATCTCGGACAGCACGTCGTCGACCTGCGACGAGGCCGGCCGCACGATCACCTGCGGATCGACCAGCCCGGTGGGCCGCACCACCTGCTCGACCACCTGCCCCGACTGGCGCGCCTCGTAGTCGGCCGGCGTGGCCGACACGAAGATGCACTGGCGGACCTTGGCCTCGAACTCCTCGAACTTCAGCGGCCGGTTGTCCAGCGCCGACGGCAGCCGGAAGCCGTACTCGACCAGCGTTTCCTTGCGCGAGCGGTCGCCGCGGTACATGCCGCCCAGCTGCCCGACCGTGACATGGCTCTCGTCGATGATCATCAACGCGTCGGACGGCAGGTAGTCGACCAGCGTGGGCGGCGGCTCGCCCGGCTGCGCGCCGGACAGGTGGCGCGTGTAGTTCTCGATGCCCTTGCAGAAGCCCAGTTCCTGCAGCATCTCCATGTCGAAGCGCGTGCGCTGCTCGAGCCGCTGCGCCTCGACCAGCTTGCCCTGGTCGTAGAAGAACTTCAGCCGCTCGGCCAGTTCCTCGCGGATCGTCTCGAGCGCGCGCAACACCGTGGCGCGCGGCGTCACGTAGTGCGACGACGGATACACGGTGAAGCGCGGGATCTTCTGGCGCGCGCGGCCGGTGAGCGGATCGAACAGCTGGATGCTGTCGACCTCGTCGTCGAACAGCTCCACCCGCACCGCCAGCTCGGCGTGCTCGGCCGGGAAGATGTCGATCGAGTCGCCGCGCACGCGGAACGTGCCGCGCACGAACTCGGCGTCGTTGCGCTTGTACTGCATCGCCACCAGCCGCTGCAGCACGTCGCGCTGGGACATGCGGTCCTTGGTGCGCAGCACCAGGATCATCTCGTGGTAGTCGCGCGGATTGCCGATCCCGTAGATGCACGAGACGGTGGCGACGATCACCGTGTCGCGCCGCTCCAGCAGCGACTTGGTCGCGGACAGCCGCATCTGCTCGATGTGCTCGTTGATCGAGGAGTCTTTCTCGATGTAATAGTCGTAGTACGAAACGAAGTACTCGACGGCGTTGTTCGGGAAGAACTCGCGCATCTCCGAGTACAGCTGCGCGGCGAGCGTCTTGTTCGGCGCCAGCACCAGCGCCGGCCGCCCCAGCCGGGCGATCGCGTTGGCCATCGTGTAGGTCTTGCCCGACCCGGTCACGCCCAGCAGCGTCTGGAAGCTCAGGCCGTCGCGCACGCCTTGCACCAGACGATCGATCGCCTCCGGCTGGTCCCCCTGCGGGGCGAACGGCTGGTGCAGCTGGAACGGGCTGCCTGGAAAACTGACGAACGTGGGACGTTCGAGCGCGGAAGCGGTCATCGAATCGATCGGGAGGCGCTGGTCGGCGTGCTACACTTTTCGGCGTTCACAGGCTGTTGACAGGCCGGTTTTGTTGCGTCGCAGCATCGCGGCACGACAGTCCTGACGGCCGGGCGGGCAACCGCGCGGCGCGAGCCTGGCAAGGGTCCTGGGTCAATCCACGAAAGGCCTTATCCACAATTTCCGGCCTTCCGGACAAGCAGTCATTATCCCTTCCCGGTGCCTAAAAATCCAGTGTTCCGCACCGGATTTGTGCAGCGCACCGAAGCTTCCCCGGACGCCGCATCCTCCTCTAACCCAGCAGCCACGACCTACCCGACATGAGCCCGTCGATGTTCGCCGCCGTCGAGATGGCCCCCCGGGATCCGATCCTGGGTCTCACCGAAGCTTTCAATGCCGACACCCGCAGCCAGAAGGTGAACCTGGGCGTGGGGGTGTACTGCGACGACGACGGCCGCATCCCGCTGCTGGCGGCGGTGCGGGCGGCCGAGCAGGCGCGCATCGCCAGCGCCCCGGCGCGCGGCTACCTGCCGATCGAGGGCTTCGCGGCGTACAACCGGGCGGTGCAGGAGCTGCTGTTCGGCGCCGATTCGCCGCTGCTGGCGGCCGGGCGGGTGGCTACCTTCGAGGCGCTGGGCGGCACCGGCGGCCTGCGCATCGGCGCCGATTTCCTGCGCCGGCTGTATCCCGACGCGCAGGTGTGGATCAGCGACCCGAGCTGGGAGAACCACCGGGCATTGTTCGAAGCAGCCGGCTTTCGCGTCAACGTCTATCCCTACTACGACCCGGCGACGCACGGCGTGCGGTTCGACGCGATGCTCGCGGCGCTGAACGCGATGCCGGCGCACTCGATCGTGGTCCTGCATGCCTGCTGCCACAACCCCACGGGCGTCGACCTCCTCCCCGAACAGTGGGACGCGATCGTCGAGGCGGTGCGGGCACGCGACTTGGCGGCCTTCATCGACATGGCCTACCAGGGTTTCGGCGAAGGCATCGAGGCCGACGCGCTGGCGCTGCGCAAGTTCACCGCGTCGGGGCTGGACTTCTTCGTGTCCAGCTCGTTTTCCAAGTCGTTCTCGCTGTACGGCGAGCGCGTGGGCGCGCTGTCGATCGTCACCGCCGACCGCGACGAGACCGCGCGCGTCACCAGCCAGGTCAAGCGCGTGATCCGCACCAACTACTCCAGCCCGCCGAGCCACGGCGCCGCGGTGGTCGCTGCGGTGCTGTCGACGCCGGCGCTGCGCCAGCTGTGGGAGCAGGAGCTGGCCGGCATGCGCGAACGCATCCGCGCGATGCGCGACGACCTAGTACGCAAGCTGCGCGAGAACGACGTCGAGCAGGACTTCTCCTTCGTCGCGCGCCAGCGCGGAATGTTCTCGTACTCGGGCCTCACGCCGGCCCAGGTCGAGCGGCTGCGCGAGGAGTTCGGCATCTACGCGGTGAGCACCGGGCGCATCTGCCTGGCGGCGCTGAACAGCCGCAACATCGACTACGTCGCGAAGGCGATAGCGGCGGTGATCAGGGGTTGAGGCCATGGGCAAGATACTGTATATACACACAGTATGCCCTACCTCCCCAACACCAAGTCGATTGGCGACCTGGGCGTCGCGCGAACGCTGTCACGGCTTCTCGAAAGCGGCTATGCAGTGAGTCTGCCGTTTGGCGATAACTTGCGCTACGACTTGATCATCGACGATGGCCAGCATCTGCTGCGAGTCCAGTGCAAGACCGGCAGACTCGACAGCAAGGGCTCCATTGCGTTTCCCGTATGTTCCTGCGCCAACCATCGAGGGCGCGGGCGTCGCGACTACCGCGGAGACATCGACGCGTTCGGTGTGTATTGCCCCGATACGGAGTCCGTCTATCTTGTGCCGATGAGCGTCTTGAACGGATGTCGACGCGAAGCGCGACTTCGCGTGCATCCTGCCCGGAATGCTCAGGTGAAGGGCACCCGGATGGCGTCTGCGTTTCTGCTGGATCCGTACCGCGATTCGACACCGGCGCATATTTCACGCTAGAATTTTTGTTTGATCCCCGATAGCTCAGTCGGTAGAGCGACGGACTGTTAACGTAATGGCAGCCCATGCGGGAAATCGCATGGTGAAAACACCCCTAATTCGGGGAACCCTAAGGTGCTTCGGCGCTAAGGCGATCCCGAGCAAGCAGGCGAAGGTCTTGTCGACTGACGCCGGGCATGTGTAGAGACTTTACGGGGTGCGCCTAAGGTTGTCGAAGCGTGCGAGCGCATCGACTGCTACGGCGAAGAGAAAGTCCAAGCCGGGTGGAAACATCCGGGCACTTGTAATCCGCAGGTCCCTGGTTCGAGCCCAGGTCGGGGAGCCAGAATGGCAAGCAAGAAGCCCAGCCCTCACCGGCTGGGCTTCTTGCTTTGTGGATCCGTGCCCGCAGGTACCCGGCAACCGCGGAGCGCGTGCAGCGCCGACACGCCGCTCGGCGCAGGACCCGGGCATCGTCACAGCGCCCCGGATTCGAGAGCAGGAACCGGAGCGCCGGACGACGTGACGTTGCCCAGAATAGGCTCACGAACACACGCCGAGGGAGCGAAACAGATGAACCGCGCCACGCAACAGCAGCATGCGCCGTCAGCGACGGCGCCACAGGAGGACGCGCGCTGGCGGGCAGTGTCGAGCCGCGATGCGCGCGCGGACGGCACGTTCTTCTACGCGGTGCGGACCACGGGTGTCTATTGCCGGCCGACCTGCCCGTCGCGGCGCGCCAGGCGCGAGAACGTGTCGTTCTTCGAAACCTGCGAGCAGGCCGAGGCAGCCGGCTATCGACCCTGCCGGCGTTGCGCGCCCGATGCCGCATCCCAGGCCGAAAGGAACGCCGCGATGGTGCGCGAAGCATGCTGCCTGATCGAGGCGGCCGACGAGCCACCGAAGCTCGACGCGCTGGCGACGGCGTTCGGCCTGAGCCCGTTCCACTTCCATCGGCGGTTCAAGGCGATCACCGGGCTGACGCCGAAAGCCTGGAGCGCGGCGCATCGGGCCAGGAAGGTGCGCGAGGCGCTGGCCGACCCGCGCGCCAGCGTCACGCAGGCGATCTACGACGCGGGCTTCAATTCGAACAGCCGGTTCTACGAGAAATCCGGCGAGGTAATGGGCATGACGCCCACCGCGTTCAGGAACGGCGGCAGGAGCGCGCGCATCCGTTTCGCCGTCGGCGAGTGCTCGCTGGGCGCTGTCCTCGTGGCCTGCAGCGACCGGGGCGTGTGCGCGATCCTGCTCGGCGACGATCCGGACGCGCTGGCGCGCGAGTTGCAGGACCGCTTTCCGAATGCCGATCTGGTCGGCGGCGACGCAGGATTCGAGCAACTCGTCGCGAAGGTGGTCGGCTTCGTCGATGCCCCCCGTACCGGTCTCGATCTGCCGCTCGACCTGCGCGGCACCGCGTTCCAGCAGCGCGTCTGGCAGGCGCTGCGCGACATTCCGGCCGGCCAGACGGTGAGCTACGCCGAGATCGCCCGGCGCATCGGCGCGCCGCATTCGGTGCGTGCCGTGGGCCAGGCCTGCGGCGCCAACGCGATCGCGGTGGCCATTCCGTGCCACCGCGTCGTCCGGCACGACGGCGCACTGGCCGGCTATCGATGGGGCGTGGAGCGCAAGCGCACCCTGCTCGAGAAGGAGGCGTCGGCCGAGTAGCGCTTGCCAGGCTCGCGCTTGACGAAGCGCGGCACGGCGCAGCGCGGCGCCAGCATGCGCGCGCGACATGGTCTGCCTCGTCCGGGTATTGCCGACGGCATGCTGATTGCCGAGCCCTTGTTCGACGACGGACAGGGAGACACCATGACGACCACCCTCAGGCGCTTGTGGCTGGGCGCTCCGCTGCTGCTGGGAGTCCTCCAGGCCGGTGCCGATCCGCTGCCGGCGGACGCCACTTACCGTCCGTTGCCGACGCAACCCTTTTCTGCGGTAAGGCAGGACGACGAAGCGCAGAAGCCGATGGTCATGCAGCGCCAGAGGCAGCTGCTGGCCTCGCGTTACGATCTGTCGGATCGGCCGATGTCCGGGGTTCTCATGTCGGGCGGCCGCAAGCGGGTCCAGGCGGGCGTGCGCGTGACGCTGCCCGGCGGCATGAGCTGGCAGTCCCTGGCCAGCCTGAGTCCGGAGGAAATCCGGCAGCGCAACCTGCTGCCCGACGGCTTCAGGCCGTTGCCGCACGTGAAGCAGGCCGCGGGCGGCCAGGTGTTTCCGGAAGAGCAGATCCGCACGATCGATCGGCTGGAGCAGCGCGACCTGCGCCGCTTCGACGTCGACTTCGACCTGCCCGAGCACCTCACGCCGGAGTTTCCGCCGCCGATCTTCCTGACCACGCAGAGCCACCTCGGCGACGTCTCGCGCGGCCAGCTGCTGTCGTTGCGCAATTTCTACGAACTGCTCAACGGATTGGTCACGCCGGTGCAGATGGAAGGCATGCGGCTGCTGTTGACGCCGTTCCCGCAGGAGGAGTTCAACCAGACCGAGGACCGCAAAGTCGCCGCGCCCAGCATGGGCGTGGCCTGCATGGATTGCCATTCCAACTTCCATACCAATGCCGCGTTCCATCTGACGCCGGACGTCCGGCCGCAGGCAGCGCGCTTCCGGCTCGACACCACGAGTCTGCGCGGCCTGTTCAACCAGCAGATCCACGGCTCGAAGCGCTCGCTGCGCTCGGTCGAGGACTTCACCGAGTTCGAGCAGCGCACCGCCTACTTCAACGGCGATCATGTCAGCGCCACCCGCAAGGGGGCGCATCTGCCGGACCGCACGAACCAGGTCGCGATGATGGCGCAGATGCAGAACATCATCGACTTCCCGCCTGCGCCCAAGCTCGACCCGAGCGGCCGGCTGGACCCGGCCAGGGCCACGGCGCAGGAACTGGCCGGCGAGAAGCTGTTTCTCGGCAAGGCGCGCTGCGCCGAATGCCACATTCCGCAGCAGTCGTTCATGGATCACCAGATGCACGACCTGAAGCTCGAGCGCTTCTACCGCGTCGGCCAGGTCACCAACGACTTCGTGGCGCTGCCCGACGGACCGATCAAGACGTTCACGCTGCGCGGCATCAAGGATTCGCCGCCGTACCTGCACGACGGCAGGCTGCTCACGCTGGCCGACACGGTCGAGTTCTTCAATCTCGTGCTGCAGCTGAAGCTGACGGCGCAGGAGAAGGAAGCGCTCGTCGCCTACATGACCACCCTGTGACGAGAGGCCTGCCATGCAACGCTTCGATGCCGCCCTTCTGATCGTCGCCTGCACCGCACTGCCCGCCGCGGCGCAGATCGGCAACCCCGCCGGCATGCAGCCTTCGACGCCCGAAACGCGACCCGGCGTGCCGGCGCCGGGACATCCGAACACGCAGGACCGGTTGTTCGTGCAGCTCGCCGGCGCGGGCAATCTCGCCGAAGTGCAAGCCGCTCGCCTGGCCGACTCGAAGGCGCGGAACGACGACACGAAACGCCTGGCACGCCACATGGTGCAGGACCACACGGCCGCGAACGAACGGCTGGAGGCGCTGGCACAGCGTTCGGGAATACCGATGCCGACGGATGTGGCGCCCGAGCACCGCGCCATGCGCGAACGGCTGGAGGCGATCGACGGCGCGACCTTCGACCTCGAATACCTGCGTGGACAGCTGGTCGATCACCAGAAGACGGTGCAGCTGCTGCAGTGGCACCTGTCGTTCGGCCAGGAGGCGGAGCTGCTGCGCTTCTCCGCCGCGTTGTTGCCGCAGATCCTGCAGCATCTGGAGATGGTGCAGGTGCTGCTGTCGGGGCAGACCGGCACGCCGCCGCAGGGCCTGGCTGCGGCAGCGGGAGCAGCGCCGCGCTGATGAGGTCATCCTGCGGCGCCGCGATCGTCCGTGCGCGGCGTCGCGTCGCATGCTTGCGTGCAGCGTCGCTCGCGTGCGGCGTCGCGCACGCGGGCAGGCGGCGTCGCCCGGGCGGAGCGCCGCCCGGGCGTGGCGGTCAGCGGGATGCCGGCCCGCCCGGCGTGAGGACCACCTTGCGGCATTCCTCCTGCTTCTCG
The DNA here is from genome assembly GCA_023383035.1 of Burkholderiaceae bacterium. Lineage (GTDB taxonomy): Bacteria > Pseudomonadota > Gammaproteobacteria > Burkholderiales > Burkholderiaceae_E > Zeimonas. Next base: position 13,111 of record JAHDYE010000056.1, read on the forward strand.
TCGAAGATCGCGTAGCCGCGCGCCGCGTCCTCGATCGACATCTGGTGACTGACGATCAGCTCCGGCTTCAATTCGCCGTTGCCGATGCATTCGAGCAGCCCGGGCATGAAGCGCTGCACGTGCGTCTGTCCCATGCGGAACTGCAGGCCCTTCTCGAAGGCGTCGCCGAACAGGAAGCCGTGGATGAAACCCGCGTAGACGCCCGGCACGCTCACCACGCCGCCGCGCCGCGTGGCGGCGATCGCCTGGCGCAGCACCTTGCCGCTGCTGCCCTCGAGCTTGACGCTGGTCAGCGCGGTCTCCAGCGCGCTGCCCTTGGCCTCGAAACCCACGGCGTCGATGCTCGCGTCCACGCCGCGGAACTGCGTCTGCTCGACGATGCGCTGCGCCGGATCGTCGACCTCGTCGAAGTCGATCGCTTCGACGCCGTAGGTGTCGACCGCGAAGCGCAGCCGGTAGGCATGGTGGTCGATCATGAAGATGCGCTCGGCGCCTCGCAGGCGCGCGCAGGCCGCCGACATCAGGCCCACAGGCCCCGCACCGAAGATCGCCACCGTGCTGCCCGGACCGACCTGCGCGTTCAGCACGGCCTGGTAGCCGGTGGGCAGGATGTCCGAGAGGAACAGCACCTGGGCGTCGTCGAGCGCATCGGGTATCGGCAGCGGGCCGCAGTTGGCCATCGGCACGCGCACGTATTCGGCCTGGCCGCCGGGAACGCCGCCATAGAGATGCGTGTAGCCGAACAATGCGGCGCCGGGGCGCACGTCCTTCCTGTTCAGGATCGCGCCGCGGGCGTCGTTGGTGGTTTCGCATGCGGCGAACAGCGAGCGTTCACAGAAATAGCACGCTCCGCACGCAATGACGAAGGGAACGACCACGCGGTCGCCGCGTTTCACCCGCGTGACCGCGCGGCCGGCCTCCTCGACCACGCCCATGAACTCGTGGCCGAGGATGTCGCCGTCCTTCATCCCCGGCACCTTGCCGCGATAGAGGTGCAGGTCGGAGCCGCAGATCGCCGTCGCCGTGACCCGCAGCAGGATGTCCTGGGCGTCCTGCAGCGCCGGATCGGGCACCGTTTCGACGCGGACGTCCCGGGTGCCCTGGTAGGTCAATGCGCGCATGGCGTTCTCCCGTTGCGGAACCGACGGTTCGCAGGCAATGCGCATGCCCTCCCCCGGGCGATGCGGGCGGCAGGCGGGCCGATGTCCGGTGCGTCGTGCGCGTCGCCACGGGGCCGCCACGCGACGTCGGTCGATGCGCGACGATGCGCGACGTCAGTCGATGCGCGTCGCCGGCCCTTCGGCTTCGGAGTGCATGCCCGGCGTCGGTGCTTCGGGGCCGGGCGAAGCGTCACGGCTGGCCCGCTGCATCGCCGGTCCGCCGGCCTGGACCAGGTTGTGCACGGCATTGACCAGCCCGACGTGGGAGAACGCCTGCGGGAAATTGCCGAGCAGGCGCCGCGAGCGCGGATCGTATTGCTCCGACAGGAGGCCGAGGTCGTTGCGAACCGACAGCAGCTTGCCGAACAGGCGACGCGCGTCGTCGTAGCGCCCGAGCAGCACGTAGGCGTCGACGAGCCAGAAGCTGCACATGAGGAACGTGCCTTCGCTGCCGGGCATGCCGTCATCGGAGACTTCGGGCCGGTAACGCAGCACGAAGCCGTCTTCCAGCAGTTCGCGTTCGACCGCCCGCACGGTGCCGCGAAACAGCGGATCGCGTGCCGCCACGAAGCCGGTTTCGGCCATGAGGAGCAGCGACGCGTCGATCGCCTTGCTGCCGTAGCTTTGCACGAAGGTGCCGCGTTCGCGGTCGACGCCGTGCGCGAGCACGTCGCCGCGGATCTCCTCGCGCAGGCGCCGCCACCGATCCGCCGGGCCGTCGAGCCCGAACTCCTCGACCGCCTTCACGGCGCGATCGAAGGCCACCCAGCTCATCATCTTCGAATACGTGAAGTGGCGAGGCGCGCCGCGCACTTCCCACATGCCGGCGTCCGGTTCGCGCCAGATCCGCTCGAGATGGTCGAGCAGCGCCCGCTGGAAGTGCCAGGCGTCTTCGTCCGGGCTCAGGCGCGATCGTCGCGCGGCGTGCAGCACGTCCATCAGTTCGCCGTAGACATCGAGCTGCAGCTGGCCGTGCGCCGCGTTGCCGATGCGTACCGGCCGGCTTCCCTCATAGCCCGGCAGCCAAGGCAGCTCGACTTCGGTCAGGCGTCGCTCGCCCGCAAGCCCGTACATGATCTGCATCTGCGCCGGGTCGCCGGCGGCGGCGCGCAGCAGCCAGAGGCGAAACGCCGCCGCTTCCTCGAAGTAGCCCGAGTTCAGCAGCGCGTACAGCGTGAGCGTGGCATCGCGGATCCAGCAGAAGCGGTAGTCCCAGTTGCGCACGCCGCCGATGCGCTCGGGAAGCGACGTCGTGGGCGCCGCCACCAGTCCGCCGGTCGGCTGGTGGCTCATCGCCTTCAGCGTGATCAGCGAACGCCTGACCGCCTCGCGCCATTCTGCGGGCGTGTCCTCCGGGAACACGCATCGGGCCGACCATTCGCGCCATTGGCCGGCGGTGCGTTCGAGCAGCACCTGGCGGTCCTCGACGAAGGGCGGCATCCGGTGCGAGCGATGGTAGCTCAGCGTGAACGGTACGGCAACGCCGGGTTCGAGCGTGAACTGCCCGAGCGTCTTCAGGCCCTCGCCGCGCAATGCCACCGGCGTCACCAGCTGGACCGCATCGGGGCCGGCGACGGCGCTCAGCCCGTAGTCGCGTCGGCGTACCCACGGAACGTCGCGGCCGTATCCGAAGCGCAGCACGAACTCCATCGACATCGCCACCCGCCCCTGCACGCCGGATGCGATCCGCACCAGCTCGACCGCCTGCGGATCGGACGAAAAAGGCATGAAGTCGACCACGCGGGCGCAACCCTGCGGCGTCTCGAACGTGGTTTCGAGAATTGCCGTGCCGGGCAGGTAACGGCGCGTGGCCCGCGATTCGCCGTCCGGCGCGATGCGCCAGCGGCCGTGCTCGGGCGTGCCGAGCAGCGCGGCAAAGCAGGCGTCCGAATCGAAGCGCGGCAGGCAAAGCCAGTCGATCGAGCCGTCGAGCCCTACCAGCGCGGCGCCGATCGTGTTGCCGATCAGGCCGTACGATTCGATCGGCCGGCTCATCCGGCGCCCCGGAACGCCGGGTAGAGCGCCATGCCGCCGTCGATGAACAGCGTCGCTCCGGTCGCGTAGTCGGAGAGGTCGGACGCGAGCCACACTACGGCGTTGGCGACGTCGTCCGGCTCGCCGATGCGTCCGTACGGAATCAGGCGCAACAGCGCCTCGATTTCCGCCTCGCTGTCGCGTTGCCCGAGATTGATCGGCGTGCGAATGGCGCCCGGCGCGATCGCATTGACCCGGATGCGCGCCGGCGCCAGTTCCTGCGCCAGCGTGCGCATCAGCAACGAAACGCCGCCCTTGGCCGCCGCATAGTTCGCCTCGAAAGCCCACGGAATGCGCTCGTGCACCGAACTCATGCAGACGATCTTGCCGAGCGCGCGCGAAACCGATGGCTGCATGCCGCGGCGCAGGAATTCGCGTGCAGCCGCTCGCGCGCACAGGAACTGCCCGGTGAGGTTGATGTCGAGCACGCGGCGCCACTGTTCGAGCGTCATGTCCTGCAGCCGCGCACCGTCCTGCACGCCTGCGTTGGCCACCAGCACGTGCACCGTGCCGAAACGCGCGACGGTCTGCTCGAACATCGACGCCACCTGGCCTTCGTCGGTGACGTCGGCGACGATCGCGAGCGCCGTCGAGCCGTACGCTTCGATCGCCGCCTGCACCTCGCGGGCCTCGCGCTCCTGCCCCGGCAGGTGATCGACGATCACGGTCGCGCCGGCCCGCCCGAGCGCGATCGCGCTCGCCCGGCCGATCCCCGAAGTGGCGCCGGTGACGATCGCGACCTGTCCGGCGAGTCCGAACGCGAGGCGCAACGCGATTGCCCGTTCGTCGTCCATCCCGAGCGTGGAAAGTGGGAGCGTCGCTCGCAGGTATACCGTGTCCGGGCCGTCGACCGGATGAAAAGGGATGTCGACAGCAGGGAGGTGGTGCGCAAGGTTCACGGCCTGCGAAGCGCGCCGGTCAATCCAGTCCCCAGCGCGGCGAGCGGCGCGGCGACGCGCGGCCGGCCCGCACCACGACGCTCGGCGCGATGCGGCACCCCAGCGCCCGCCGCGCATAGTCCAGCGCGCCCTGCTTGCGCTGGCCGGATTCGGCCGCGGTGCAATCGGCGGGGATCCACACCCGGTAGCCGCGCATGCACGCGTCCATCGCGCTGAGCAGCACGCACAGGTCGGCGGCCAGCCCGGCCAGGATCAGCCGCCGCGCGTGCATCTGCGTGAGCAGCAGTTCGAGCGGCGTGGCGTAGAAGCACGAATGGCGCGGCTTGAGCAGCGTCAGGTCGGCGCGGCGCGGCGACAGCATGCGCGCGATGCGGCCCGCCTCGCCCGGCAGCGCGCGGCAGCGCGTCAGCACGGTGCGAAAGTCGGAACGCCAGGCTCCGTAGTTGTCGTTGGCATAGATGCAGGGCACGCCGCGGCGCTGCAGGCGGCGCTTCAGCGCCGCGGTCGAGGCGGCCGCAGCCAGCGCGGCGGGAGCGAGATCAGGGGCGCCATCGAAGTCGAGCGGATTGACGAAGTCGACCAGCAGCAGCACGACCGGCGAGCGCGGCAGCGTCCCGGCCGCATTGCCGAGCGCCAGCTTCGGTCGGGAGGGTGGGCGCGCCTTCAAGACGGGTTCTGGACGGACGTCAGGAATGCGCCCGCGAGCAAGCGGCGTGCCTGCAGGCATCGAAGGGGCATGCCGCGACGGCCGCGAGGTACGGCGATTGCCCCGGCGTTGGCCGCGGCGCCCGCCGCGGCGAATCATCTCGAAGGATTGAAGGAGTTTCCATGTCCACTACCGCCCGATCCAGTACCCGCAGCACCTCGGCCGCCCGCAACGAAGTGATCGGCATGCTCAAGGACGATCACAAGCGCGCGAAGAAGGCGTTTCGTGATTTCGAGAACCTGGACAACGACGAGGAATGTGCGCGGCTCGTCGACCAGACCTGCGGCGAACTGACCGTGCACGCCATGCTCGAGGAGGAGCTCTTCTACCCGGCGATCCGGGAAGCCATGCGCGACGGCGCCCTGATCGAGGAGGCGGAAGTCGAACACACGAGCGCGAAATCGCTGATCGAACAGCTCGGATCGCTGTCGCCCGGAGAGGAACGGTACGCGGCGACCTTCACGGTGCTCGGCGAATACCTCAAGCATCACATCAAGGAGGAGGAGAGCGAGATCTTTCCGCAGCTGGCCCGCGCGCAGATCGACTGGGAAGGCCTGTGCGAGGCGATGAATACCCGGCGCTCGGAGCTGATGGAGCAGTTCGTGCCCGAAGCGGCCGCGGAGGCCGGCTCGCGCGGCGAACGCCAGCGGACACCGGAAGCCGGCGACGGGCGTCGGACGCAGACGCGCTGACGATGGCTCGCCTTCCCCGCTTTCCCGCCGACCTGCGCGCGGGCCTCGCAGGCATGGCCGTGATGACGGCCATGCTGTGCGCCCTATCGGGATGCGCGGCCGTCGGCGAGCATGTTCGCCCGAACGGCGGGGTCGACGACATCGCGATCACGACGGCGGTCAAGGCGCGGTTCGTGGACGACCGTCGGCTGGACGCGTCGACCATCGAGGTGCGTAGCCGCAACGGCACGGTGCGGCTGTCGGGCTCGGTGCGCAACGCTGACGAAAAAGCGGGCGCCGAATCGATCGCGCGCGGCGTCGCAGGCGTGCGGGACGTGCGCAACGACATCGAGGTGCGCCGCTGAACGAGGCGCGGTGCGCAGGCGACGGCAGGAACGCGACTTGCTGCCGTCAGCGCGGCGGCCGCCGGGCGAAAGCGGGCGGCATCATCGTGTCACCGGACAACCAAAGGAGTTCCCATCATGGCCAGCAGCACTTTCCCGACCGGCAGCGACCGCGGCGCTCACGCCCCGTCATCGTCGGCACAGCCTCCGCTCGTCGACCGCATGGCCGAAACGGCGCATCACGTCGTGGACGATCTGGCCAGCAAGGCGGGACCGGCGGCGGAACGGGTGCGTTCGAGCGTGAGCAACACGATGGAATCGGTCCATCGCGGAATGGACGGCCTGTCGAACGTGCCGTCGGAATGGGCCGAAAGCTGCCGTCAGAGCGTGCGCGAGCATCCGCTGGCGATGG
>JAHDYE010000057.1:0-2553 GCA_023383035.1 Burkholderiaceae bacterium
AAGCGCAACTCCTGCGGCAAGGCGCTCGACGTGGCGCGCATGGCGCGCGACATGATGGGCGGCAACGGCATCTCCGACGAGTTCGGCGTGGCGCGCCACCTGGTGAACCTCGAGGTGGTCAACACCTACGAGGGCACGCACGACATCCACGCGCTGATCCTCGGGCGCGCGCAGACGGGGATCCAGGCGTTCTCGTGATCGGCCGCGGCCGGCGCGCCGTCGCCCGCCCGGTTCCCCGCTTGCGGCGACGCCGGGAAGCCGGCGCATTGCCGTGACGTCACGGAGCGAACGCCTCGGTGCACATCGGGTAGTGGACGTTTCCGCCGGCGAACGGCGGAAAATGACGGAAGTCGGCTCGCATTGCCCGCAGCGCCGGCGATGCGAACGATGCGGCCAGCGCTTCCACGCTGTCGAAGACGATCCTGTTGCGCTGCATGAAGCGCACGCGTTCCCAGGGCAAACCGTCGCACCAGTCGAGGCGCGTGTAGATCTCGATCGCGCGAATATCGGGCAGATGCGCCATCAACTGCGGATGGTGCGTCAGGTAGTGCAGCAGCCATGCGTTCATGTCCTCGGCGCGGCCCGGGTAGTGGACCAGGTAGCTGCACGCGCCGCTACCGGGAACGTGCGACGGCGGCCGGTCCGGAACCGGAAACGGGCGCACCACCATTGCCTGGTGCCTCGCGGTCGTGCCGGCAAGGCTCGGCCAGGCATCGTCGGCAGCCAGCGCCGCCAACGACCCGCCGGGCGCGATCGCCGCTTCGAGCGACGGCAGCTCGGCGAAGCAGAGCTGGAGCGCGAGCCGCGGCGGGGGCTCGTCGTCGGCGAAGGGCCCGCCGACCGCCGCCGCCGGCGTGTACAGATACCCGCCGGACAGGCCCGGCACTCGCCGGCACAGCTCGCGAATGCCCGAACGATCGGCGGCGTCGACGACGCCGGGCGCGCCGGCGTCGTGAAAGTAGACGAACCAGGCGAAGCTCATCGGCAGATGCTCGTCAGCCCGCGAACTGCCATTGCGGATCGGGCGCGTCGGAAATGCGCACCGCGCCCGTGAGATCGGCGGCGCGCTCCAGCCCCCGGCTTCGCAGGTAGCCGGGCAATGCATCGATGATCCGGATCATCGCGGTCGGCTGCACGAAGTTCGCCGTGCCGACCTGGACGGCCGTCGCGCCCGCCAGCATGTATTCCGCCGCGTCGTCGACATCGGAGATTCCGCCGCAGCCGACGATGGGCAGCGTCACGGCACGAGCGCACTGATAGACCATCCTGAGGATCACCGGCTTGACCGCCGGGCCGGTGACGCCGCCCATCACGTTGCCCAGCTTCGGCTTGAACGTCGCGGTATCGATCGCCATGCCGAGCAGCGCATTCGCCACGACCAGCGCATCGGCTCCACCGGCCTGCGCCGCCCGCGCGATGCTCGCGATGTCGCCGACGTTGGGCGTCAGCTTGGCCCAGATCGGCAGCGAGGTGGCCGAGCGCATGCGCGTCACGGCCGCCTCGGTGGCGCGCGCCGACATCGCGAAAGCGCGGCCGTCCTGCTTCAGATTCGGACACGACAGGTTCGCCTCGATGGCCGCGACGCCGGGCACGGTCAGGCGCGCGGCCAGGGCGGCGAAGCCGTCCGCGGTGTCGGCCGAGATGCTCGCCACCAGCGGGGGACGGCGGCTCGCGTAGAGCGGCACCACCTCGGCCAGGTAATGCGCCGGGCCTTTCGACGGAATGCCGATCGAACACAGCATCGCTCCGACCACCTCGGTTACGCGCGGCTGCGGGTTGCCGCGGCGGATGTCCGGCGTGATGGTCTTCGTCACGATGGCGCCCAGGCGGTCGATGTCGATCGCCCTCGCCATCGAGTCGCCGAAAGTGCCCGACGCCGGCATCACCGGGTTGGCGAGCTCGAGCCCGCCGCAGCGAACGCTCAGGTCTGCCAAGACACGGTCTCCCGAACGTCGAACACCGGCCCTTCGACGCACACCCTGCGCGTCTCGACGCCGTCGGATCCTTCGAACACCCGCACGCAGCAATGGCACATGCCCATGCCGCAGGCCATGTGCTGCTCGAGCGCCACCCGGCCCGCGATGCCGAGCTCGACGCCGAGTCGCCGCACCAGGCGAAGCAGGCGATCGGAGCCGCACGTGGCGATCATGTCGCAGGCCTGGCTCGCGACCAGCCCGCGCACGCGCTGCTCGATCTGCGCCGGCTCAGAGGTCCCCTCCTCGTCGGTGACCACCACGACCTCAGCACCTGCATCGCGGAAGCGTTCGACCGACATCACGTGCCCGCGCCGATCCGCCGAGAGGACGGCCGTCACGCCGATGCCGGCGGCCGCCGCGGCATCGGCCAGCGGCGCGAGGGTCGCCAAGCCGACGCCCCGCGCGAGCAACACGATCCGCCGCCATGACGATTCGAGGCGAAACCCGCGCCCGAGCGGTCCGACCATGTCGAGCCGCTCGCCGGCGGTCAGTCGCGCCAGGCCTCGCGTTCCCGCGCCGACCACCTTGTAGAGGAATTCGATCCGGCCCTGCTGCCGATCGACGCGATACACGCTCA
>JAHDYE010000057.1:2563-19219 GCA_023383035.1 Burkholderiaceae bacterium
AGCCCGGGCCGGGCCCCTGCCGCTGGACGCCGGGGCCGGGCGCCGCCGCCCGCACCGCCGGCGGCCCAGCGACCGCGATGTGCCGGTAGCGCTCGTTCACGGCCCGATGGAGGACGACCTCGCCGCGCGCAGACGCGATCGGCGAATCGACGCCGTCCGGGCGGCCGGCATGCCCGCGAATGTCGGAGGGATCGATGGCCATCGGATGCTCGATCCTGTTTGATGATTTCCTTCTATATGGTCGACCATTCTTGCTGCTATGACTTCCGGCCGTCAAGCAGACCTTCGAACCCCGGGGTCTGGGCAACGGCGCAGGAAGGATCGTCGACCATCAGTTGGCTCGGCGCTGTCGGTCGACTCGCACCGGAGCGCGGGCAAATCTGTCAGCATTCGACCTTCGAACCTTCGGAAATGCCCACGTGAACACGCGCGAAGACACCCCGCCGAAAACGCCGGAATCGACCCCGTCCGCGGTCCAGCGCGTCGTGGACCTCGTGCTCGCACGGATACGCTCGGGGGAATACGCGCCCGGACAGATCATCGTCGCGCGCGACCTGATGGCCGAGCTCGAGCTGAGCAAGGCGCCGGTGCGCGAAGGCATCCACGTGCTGGTCGGCGAGGGCCTGATCGAGCTGCTTCCGAATCGCTCGGCGCGGATACGCAAGCTCTCCGACGAGGACATGGTCGATTTCAGCGAGGTCTGGGCGGTCATCAGCGGCATGAACATCCGGCTCGCCGCAGCCAAGCTGCAGCGAGCCGAGGATCGCGAAAAGGTCCGGCAGGCACTGGCGCGAATCCAGGCCACCCGGCGCACCCGGATTCCCTACGACTTCTTCATGGCGGTCGGCAAGCTGCACGCCACGCTGGCCGAGATCTCGGGCAACGGCTTCGCGCTGGCATTCATCCGCCGCATGCATCTGGCCCACTTCTACCGGCACATCGAGCGGGTGTTTCCCGGCTCGTTCTGGAATGCCCACCTGCTCGCTTTCCGCCGCCTCGGGGAAGCGCTGCTCGCGCAGGACGGCGACCGTGCCGAGCGGATCTACCTCAAGCACATGCGGTGGGCGATAGGGCTGATGCGCCAACGCGTCGGCACCGGCCTGTCCGTCTGAACGGGGGCGTCCGCCCCCTTTGTCGGTTCCGATTCGATATATAACCCTTGACAGACTCCCCTGTTTCACCAATAATAGTCGACCATTTAGTCGTCAAAATACGGCTGGATCGAGCGGCGACCAAGTAAAGAAGGTCACGCTCACGACCTGGCGGTTCGAAGGTTGTGTCGAAGAAAAACCAGGCAGGACGGAGATGCAAGGCGCCTGCAAGGGAGCGCCGCGAAACGAATTCAGGGCTGCATTCGGGGCAAACCGGCCCGTGTCGTGACGTCGACGACGGCCGGCGCGGCGCCCCGAGGCGACTGGATCACAAGGAGGAGCAACGATGAAAGTTGGAACCAGGAGTTCGATTGGCGCCGTGCTCGCGGCCGGCTGCCTGATGCTCGGGTCGGGACACGCCGCCGCGCAGGAAATCACGCTGAAGGCGGTCAACGCGTTCCAGGAGGGCACTTATCCGGCACGCGGCTTCGAGATCTTCGTGAAGAAGGTGAACGCCGAAGGCAAGGGCATCGTGCAGATCCAGTACCTCGGCGGACCCAAGGCCATGCCCGCGGCCGAACATGCGACGGCTCTCCGGCGAGGCGTCATCGACCTGGCCAACTCCACCGCGTCCTATACCGCGAACCTCGTGCCCGAGGGCATGGCGCTGAGCTTTTCGCCGTTGCGGATGGACGTGCTTCGCCGCAATGGGGCGATGCGCTACCTGAACGACCTCTATCTGGAAAAGGGCCTCTATTATCTCGGCCGCACCTACCCCGAAGGCATCCAGTATCACATCTTCACCAACAAGCGGATCGATCGCGTCGACCTGACGGGGCAGAAGCTGCGCATCGCCGCGGTCTACCGGGATTTCTTCCAGACCCTCGGCGCAACGGTCGTCCAGACGGCAGCCGGCGAGGTCTATACCGCACTCGAACGAGGCATCGTCGACGGGTTCGGCTGGCCGCTGGTCGGCATCTTCGACCTGGGTTGGCAGGAGAAGGTCAAGTACCGCATCGACCCCGGGTTCTACTCGGTGGAAGCCGGAATGGTCATGAGCGCGAGTGCCTGGGAAAAGCTCACGCCCGCGCAGCGCGCATTTCTCGAGAAGCAGGTTCGCGAGTTCGAAACCGAGAACGCCTCGAGAGCCCGGTCGGACGCCGAAAGCGAGCTGAAGCGTCTGCAGGAGGCGGGAATCCAGACGATCACGCTCGGTTCGGACGACTCGAAGCGATTCATCGAGATCGCCAACGAAACCGCATGGGAAGGCCTCGCGAAACTCAGCCCCAAGCACGGAGCGAAGCTCAGGCAGCTGATGTCCGGCATGTGATGCCGTCCGGCGCCGTTCGAACCGCCGCGGCGCCGCCACCCCTCGAACCCGGAAGCAGACGCGATGTGGATTGCATTGCTCGGCGCGTGCGCGGCCGTCGCCGCCTTCATCATCGGGGCCGCCATGCTGCTCGTGGGATACGACGTGATCGCGCGCAACCTCGAGTTATGGAGCCCCAGCTGGATCGTCGACGTCACCGAGTACGCGTTGCCGCTGGCGACGCTGCTGGTGGCGCCATGGCTGACCACCCGCGGCGAGCACATCCGCATCGACATGCTGGTGAGCCTGTTGCCCGAACGATGGGCGAACCAGGTGGATCGGGCGACGCACGCCGCTTGCGGCCTGGTCGCCGCGATCGTCGCGTGGTATGGCGTCGGCGTCACGACCGAGGCATACGAAACCGAAGCGCTCGTGATCAAGAACGTCACGTTCCCGGAATGGTACGTGTACGCCCCCCTGCCGTTCTGTTTCGCGCTGATCGCCGTCGAATGCATTCGCCGGGCGATCGGCGTCGGCCGCACCGGCGAACGATCCGCCCACCAGGCAGCGGGGTCGGGATCATGACGTGGTGGATGATCCTCTCGCTGCTGTTCGGCGCGCTCACGGTCCTGTTGATGACCGGCGTGCCGATCGTCTTCTCGTTCCTGATCCTGAACATCGCGGGCGCGCTGCTCTGGTTCGGCGGCCTCGAGGGGATCGGCCAGGTGGTGCGCAACGGCGTCGCGGCGATCGCCAACTTCTCCCTGACGCCGATCCCGTTCTTCATTCTCATGGGAGAGCTGCTGCTGCACTCCGGCGTGGCGATGAAGGCGATCGACGCCTTCGATCACGTGATCGGGCGCGTGCCCGGGCGCCTGGCGGTGATCGCCGTCACCGCAGGCACGGTCTTCTCGGCGATATCGGGTTCGACGGTCGCGACGACGGCGCTGCTGGGAAGCCTGCTGCTGCCGCAGATGCTGAACCGCGGATACCACCCGTCGCTCGCAACGGGACCCATCATGGCCATCGGCGGGGTCGATGCGCTGATTCCCCCGTCGGCGATCGCCGTGCTCATGGCGAGCCTGTCCGGGATCTCCATCTCGGGCCTGCTGATCGCCGGAGTCGTTCCGGGCGTTCTGCTGGCCGCCCTGTTCGTCGCCTACATCGTCGCCCGGATCGTCATCAGCCCCGAGCTGGCGCCCGCTTTCGAGCCGCAACGGATCGCCGGCTGGGCGAAGTGGCGCCCCGTCTTCGTGAACGTCACGCCGCTCATCGCGATATTCGTCCTGGTGGTGGCCGCGATGTCGGCCGGGTGGGCCACGCCGACGGAATCCGCCGCGCTCGGCGCTCTCGCGACGGTAGCGGTGTGCGTCGCCTACCGGTCGCTCACCTGGGAACACCTCGTCCTGTCGCTGAAGGGAACCGCCTCGATCTCGGGGATGCTTCTTTTCATCATATTCGGCGCGACCACCTTCTCGCAGATCCTGGTATTCACCGGCGCGACGGACGGCATCGTCGGCCTCGTCACCGGTTCCGGGCTCGAACCGTGGGCGGTGCTCGCGGCCATGCTGGCGATTCTCCTGGTGCTCGGCTGCTTCCTCGACCAGATCGCGATCCTCCTGATCACCTTGCCGTTCTACATGCCGTTGGTACAGCTGATGGGCTACGACCCGATCTGGTTCGGCGTGCTCTATCTCATCTGCATGCAGCTCGGCCTCATCACTCCGCCTTTCGGGATGCTGCTGTTCACGATGAGGGGAGTGGCTCCGGCCAGCGTCAGCACGGGGCAGATCTACCGCGCGGTCACGCCGTACGTATGCCTCGGGTTGTTGATGCTCGCGCTGGTTGCCGCTTTTCCGCAGCTGGCGACCTGGCTGCCGAACGTGCTGCGGCCGTGACGCGCGGGCGCGCCCCTCGATGCCTCGGGACGGAGTGACCGCGCAATGAGCTGGGATGCCGGCACACACGAGCGGAAGATCCGCATCGGGCAGCTCTACCCTTCGGGCGGACTGTGCGACGACGAGATGCCGCGCATGGCGCCCGGCGCGATCCGGTTCCTCACCACGCGCATGCCTTTTCGCAAGGCGGGCCTCGAAGACGACGCTGCGCTGGCGCGCGACGTGGAATTCCACGCGTCGCTGCTGGCCGACGCGCGCGTCGACCTGATCGCGTTCAACTGCACGGCGGCCAGCCTGATCACCGGGCCGCAGGTGATCAATCGCCGCATCGAAGCCGCGACGGGCATCCGTTCGGTCACGACGATCGAGGCGGTGCTCGAAGCCCTGGAAGCCGCCCGCGTACGGCGTTTCGCGTTGTTGACGCCGTACCTGCCCGAAGTCGTCGCGCACGAGGTCGCGTACTTTCGCGAGCGCGGCTTCGAGGTGACCGATAGCGCCGGCGAGCCCTGCGCGGATCCGGTCGCGCAGGGCTCGATTCCGGCGCAGCGCTGGCTCGAACTGTCCCGCACCCTGCGCCACGACGACTGCGACGGCCTGCTGGTGAGCTGCGCGGGCATCCAGCTCGCGACGGTGCTCGGCGAAATCGAGCGCGAGTTCGATCGCCCGGTCATCGCCAGCAACCAGGCGCTCCTCTGGACGTGCCTGCGCCGCCTGGCGCTGCCCGACCGGCCAGCCGGCTTCGGCGGCCTGCTGGCGGGCGCCTTCGATCCGCGCTGACCGTCGCGGTTTTGACAAGTCATGCGATACCACAGAAGATTTTGTCTCTCAAATGGTCGACCATTTAGTAGGCTAAACAGAAATGTCTGAACGCATACTGAGACTCGCAGTGGACGTCGGCGGCACCTTCACCGACGTCACGCTGTTCGATCCGGACACGGGTGAGCTGGTTTCGGCGAAGGCGCCTACGACACCGAACGATCGGGCGGTCGGCGTTCTCGACGGCATCGGGGCCGCACTCGAGGCGGCCGGCGCCCGCGCCGATCGGGTCGCGGAGGTGGTGCACGGCTCCACCACCGGCACGAACGCCCTGATCGAGCGCACCGGGGCGCGGGTCGGGCTGCTCACCACCGAGGGCTTCCGCGACGTGCTCGAGATCGGCCGCATCATGAGGCCGGACGCGGGGCTGTACGACTTCTCGGTCGATCTGCCGCTGCCGCTCGTTCCGCGGCATCTGCGGCTCGAGGCGCGGGAGCGGCTCGACGCGCGGGGCCGCGTCCTCGCGCCGCTCGACGAGGAGTCGGTCGCCGTAGCAGCCGAGGCTTTCGCGCGCGAGGGCGTCGAGGCCGTCGCCGTCAGCTTCCTGTTCTCGTTCCTGGACCCTTCGCACGAGGAAGCGGCCGAGCGGATCCTCGCGCGCCGCCTGCCCGGCGTGCCCATCAGCCTGTCCTCGCGCATCTGCCCCGAGATCCGCGAGTACGAGCGCAGCTCCACCACCGTGATGAACGCGTACCTGACGCCGGTCATGTCCGCGTATCTCGATTCGCTGCAGCGGCGCCTGCAGGAGACGATGGGTGCGCTGCGGCTCTCCGTGATCCAGGCCAACGGCGGATCGACGTCGGTCGCGTCGGCCCGCCGCCGCGCGGTCACGACGGTGAACTCGGGGCCGGCAGGCGGCGTCGTGGCGGCGGCGTTCTACGGTCGGCGCAACGGCCGGGACCGCATCGTCTCGGTCGACATGGGCGGCACCTCGTTCGACATCGGCCTGGTCGAGAACGGCACCTGCGCGGTCACCACGGAAGGCGGCTTCCAGGGGCTTCCGGTGCGCATCCCGATCATCGACCTGCACATCATCGGCGCCGGCGGCGGCTCGATCGCGTTGCGCGATCCTGGCGGCGCGCTGCAAGTCGGCCCCCAGTCGGCCGGCGCGGAACCCGGGCCGGCCTGCTACGGGCGCGGCGGCACCCGGCCGACGGTGACCGATGCGAACCTGGTGCTCGGCCGCCTGAACGCCGACTACTTCAACGGCGGGCGGATGCGGCTGGACGCGGCAGCCGCGCGGCGCGCGGTCGGTGCGCTCGCGGACGAAATGGGCATGAGCATCGAGGAAACGGCGCTGGGCATCGTGCGCGTCGTCAACGCGAACATGGTCAAGGGCATTGCCGCGGTCACGATCCTGCGCGGAATCGATGTACGCGACTTCTCGCTCCTGTCGTTCGGCGGCGCGGGCGGCGTCCATGCGGTCGAGCTCGCACGGGCGCTGTCGATGCGCGAAACCGTCGTGCCGCCGCTGCCGGGCACCTTCTCGGCCGTCGGCCTGCTCGCCACCGACGTGCGGTACGACTACGTGACGGCGATCGGCGGCATGCGTACGACCGACGTGGATCCGGACACGCTGGAGGCAGCGTACCGCGCGATGGAGCGGCAGGCCGAGGCGGACCTGGCCGCCGACGGCTTCAAGGGCGAATCGACGAGCTTCGTGCGCTCGGCCGACATGAAGGTGACCGGGCAGACCTACGAGCTGTCCGTGCCGCTGCCGCACGCGGGCCCGGTGACCGCCTCCGGCATCGAGACGCTGGTCGACGCCTTCGCGCGCCTGTACCGTGAGCGATACGCATACTTCTTCGCCGGCGAACCGATCGAGATCGTCAACATCCGGGTCGCGGGACTCGGTCACAACCGTCCGATCGAGTTGCCGACCGCCCCCGCCGCGGCGGCCGATCCGTCGTCGGCGCGCAAGGGTGCGCGCCCGGTCTATTTCGAATCGGTCGGTTTCCTCGACACCGCGATCTACGATCGGCCCCGGCTGCGCCCCGGCATGGTCGTCGACGGACCCGCGCTGGTCGAGGAGCAGACCTCGTCGACGCTGATTCCACCGGGCTCGCGCGCCGAGATCCTCGCGGACTTCGGCCTGGCGATTCCGGTCGGCGGACAACCCATGCCCGAAGGAGCGCGCACATGACCGACGTCATCACGATGCAGGTGATCCGCTACGGCCTGGAACAGGTCGCGGACGAAATGGGCAACACGTTGGTGCGCACCGGACGCTCGACGATCATCACCGAGATCAAGGACATCTCGTGCGTCGTCACCGACGCGACCGGGCAGACGGTCGCGCAGGCCCATCACAACCCCAGCCTGCTGGCCGGCTTCGAGATCACGATGAAGGAGCTGGTGCGGGCGTTTCCGCCCGAGGCGCTCTCGCCGGGCGACGTGATCATCACGAACGACCCGTATCGCGGCGGCCAGCACATCATGGACCTGTACGCGATCGCGCCGGCGTTCCACGATGGCCGGCTGATCGGTTTCGTCGGCAACATCACGCACCACTCGGACCTGGGCGGCGTCGCGGCGGGCGGTGTCGCAGGCGGCATCCGCGAGATCTATCTCGAGGGCCTGCGCCTTCCGATGGTCAAGCTGTACAAGGGCGGCCGCGAGGATTCCGAGATCATCGCCATCATCGCCAACCAGATCCGGCTGCCCGACAAGACGCTCGGCGACATCAGGGCGCAGGTCGCCTCGCTGATGGTGGGCACGGAACGACTCGACAGGATGTTCCGCCGCTACGGGGAAGCGACGATGCGCCAGGCCTGCATCGACCTGCTCGACTATTCCGAACGCCGCATGCGGCTCGGGCTGCAGCAGCTGCCGGCCGGCACCTACGAGGCCGAGGACTGGATCGACGACGACGGTGTCTCCGACCGGCCGATCCGCATCCACGTGAAGTTGACGATCGGCGACGGAAGAGTCGTCGTGGACCTGAGCGACAGCGATCCGCAGGCCGAGGGAAACACGAACTCCACGCTGGCGAACACGCATGCCGCCGCCTACTACGTGATCATCGCGGTGGTCGATCCGGGTATTCCGCCGAACTCGGGCTGCTATCGGCCGATCGAGATCGTCGCCCGCCCGGGGAGCATCGTGAATCCGCTGCTGCCGGGTGCGGTGGCCGCGCGGACCAATGCGTCGCAGAAGATCGTCGAGGCGATGCTGCGCGCGTTGTCGATCGCCGTGCCCGACCGTGTGACTGCAGGCTCGCACGGGCAGATCAGCAC
Source organism: Burkholderiaceae bacterium (assembly GCA_023383035.1). GTDB lineage: Bacteria > Pseudomonadota > Gammaproteobacteria > Burkholderiales > Burkholderiaceae_E > Zeimonas. Next base: position 10,914 of record JAHDYE010000057.1, read on the forward strand.
CAGCGGCTTCGGCGGGCGCGATCCGTCCAATGGTGCCCCCTTCATCTACACCGACATCCAGGGCGGAGGGTCGGGTGCGCGGCCCTACCGGGACGGACGCGACGGACAGGACAGCCACCTGCCCCGCTTCATGAACACGCCGGTCGAAGTCCTCGAGCGCCAGTTCCCGATGCGCATCGAACGCTACGAGTTCATCCGCGATTCCGGCGGCCCCGGCCTGTATCGCGGGGGACTCTCGCTGCGCCGCGACGTACGCGTGCTCGCGGACCGCGTGAGCTTCGCCCGCTACGGCGACCGCCACCGGTTCGCGCCGCAGGGCCTGTTCGGCGGCCTGCCCGGGTCGTGCGGCGCAACCGTGCTCAACCCGGGGACACCGGGAGAGCGCAGGCTCGCCTCCAAGGGCCTGGATACGCTGCATGCCGGCGACCTCGTCAGCATGCGCCTGCCGGGAGCCGGTGGCTACGGCGACCCGCGCGAGCGACCGCACGAGGCCGTCGAAGCAGACCTGCGCGACGAGAAGATCAGCCGCGAATCGGCGATCCGTGACTACGGCTGGGTCGATGCCGGAGGCGGGCAATGACCCTGCGCCGCCGCGTGGTCCTGTCGCTCGAGCAGGCGTTGTCGATGCCGCACGCGACGCTGCGCTTCGTGCACAAGGGCTGGCGCGTGATCCGCGTCGAGCCCGTTGCTGCCGGCGAAGCCCTGCCCGGCGACCCGAACCGCTACATCGGCAAGCGCATCGTCGGCGACGACCGGCGCAGTTACTTCATCGCCCAGAACGTGGGCAAGGAGGCGATCGCGCTCGACCTGAAGAACCCGGAGGGACAGCGGCTGTTGCGCCGAATCATCCAGGCCCTCGATGTCGACGTCTTCTGCTGCAATACCCTGCCCAAGCGCTATCGCCAGCTCGGCATCGACTACGAGACCCTGTCGTCGGTGAAGAGCGACCTCGTGTGGGCCGGAATCTCCGCATGGGGGCCAGAGCCCCCGGCCGCCCCCGGCTACGCCCCGGCTTTGCAGGCGTTGGCGGGCTACATGGAATTGACCGGAGCGCGCGACGGCCCGCCGATGCTCTCCGGCGTGCCGCTGATCGACCTGAAGGCCGGCGACGACGTCTACGCAGAGGTGATGGCCGCGCTGCTCGAGCGCAACGAAACCGGCCGTGGACGCGAAATCCACGTGTCGATGCTGCAGTCGGCGGCTTCGTGGCTGGTCACCACGATGCCGCTGCTGAACTTCGACTGCGATCCGTCGGAGATCGGGCGCGTCGGCAACGAGCACCGCAAGTTCATTCCGACCAATGCCTACCCCACGATCGACGGGTTCGTCTTCGTGGCCATCGGCAACGACCTGCAATGGAAGCGTCTGACGCAGATCCCGAAGTTCGCCAGCATCGCCAACGAGGTGCGATGGAGCAACGAAGGCCGACATCGCGAACGCGCCGCGATCCACGCCGACATCGCCGAGGTGACGCGCCGCTACACCAGCGCCGAGCTGATGGAGGACTTCAGGCGCGCGACGATTCCGCACGCTCCGATCCAGACGATCGCGCAGGTCGCCGCAATGCCGGCGGTCCGGAGCCGGATGAGCACCAGCACCATGCCGGACGGCCGGGTCATCCACTTGCAGCCGCCCGCCATCGATCTCGACGGCCCCGCGCACTTCGCTTTTCCGCCGAGCTATGGCGAACATACGAACGCGGTGCTGCGCGAAGCCGGGCTGGGCGACGCCGAGTGCGCGACCCTGGCGGCGCAGGGAATCGTATCGTTCGGCGCGACGGATAGGCAGGCGGCCGGCTGACGCCGGCACGAGCCAGGCGTAGCGGCGCGCGATGGTTTCGGCGACGCAGACGGGGCGGTCACTGCCCTTGCACTCGATCGTCCGACCGATGCCGACGCTCCGTGGAGCAGCGTCGATCCGGCAGAATCCGGCCGCCGGGGGCCTCGACACCCGGCGTATGAGCGCCGAACGAGCAGCTTCGCGCCCTTACGCGTAGCGACGCGCGATGGCCTCGGCGACGCACACGGGGCGGTCGCCGCCCTTGCGCTCGACCGTCACTTCGGTGGTGACCTGCATGCCGTTGCCGGCGATGTCCTCGACCGACACCAGCTTGAAGCGCGCGCGCAGCTCGCTGTCCACCGGCACCGGCGACATGAAGCGCACGCGATTGAGCCCGTAGTTGACGGCCATGCGCACGCCGCGGAACTCGAGCGCGCTCTGCGCGAACAGCGGCAGCATCGACAGCGTCAGGTAGCCATGCGCGATCGTCGTGCCGAAGGGTCCGCTGGCCGCGCGCTGAGGGTCGACATGGATCCACTGGTGGTCGCCGGTGGCCTCGGCGAACTGGTCGATGCGCTGCTGCGTCACCTTCACCCAGTCGCTGACGGCGATCTCCTGCCCCACCAGCGGGGGCAGCTCGGCCAGGCTCTCGAAGACGCGCATCGTTCGTTCCCCTGCGGCGCTCAGCCGCGCAGCTTGAAGCGCTGGATCTTGCCGGTGGCGGTCTTCGGCAACTCTTCGACGAACTCGATCCAGCGCGGATACTTGAACGGCGCGAGCCGGTCCTTCACGTACGCGCGCAGCTCCTCGGCCAGTGCCGGCGAAGCCTTGCCGGCTTCCTTCAGCACCACGTAGGCCTTCGGCTTGATCAGCCGGTCGTCGTCGGCGGCACCTACCACCGCCGCCTCGAGCACCGCCGGATGCGAGGCGATCGCCGACTCCACCTCGAACGGCGACACGTACTGGCCGCTCACCTTGAGCATGTCGTCGGAGCGCCCGGCGTAGGTGTAGTAGCCGTCGGCGTCGCGCACGTACTTGTCGCCGCTGCGCGTCCATTCGCCCTGGAAGGTCTGGCGCGTCTTCTCGCGCTGGTTCCAGTACATCGCGGCCGCCGACGGGCCGCTGATGTACAGGTCGCCCACTTCGCCGACATCGACCTCGTGCCCGTCCTCGCCCACCAGGCGCAGCGCGTAGCCGGGCACCGGCTTGCCGGTGGTGCCGTAGCGCACTTCGCCGGCGCGGTTCGACAGGAACACGTGCAGCATCTCGGTCGAGCCGATGCCGTCGAGGATCTCCACGCCGGTGCGCTCGGTGAACGTCGCGCCCACGCGCGCCGGCAGCGCCTCGCCGGCCGACGTGGCCACGCGCAGGCCGAGCTGCTCGCGCGCCGGAAACGCCGGGCTCGCCAGCATGCTCGCGAACAGCGTGGGCACGCCGTAGTGCACGGTGGGGCGCAGGCGCAGTTGCGCCTGCGCCTCGGGCGCCGCGCCGATCAGCCGCAGGAACACCGCCTCGGGCGTCGGCCGCTCGGCCATCAGCACCGCCGTCGCGCCCACCGACATCGGGAACGTGAGCCCGTTGCCCAGCCCGTAGGCGAAGAACAGCTTGGCAGCGCTGAACACGATGTCGCTCTCGCGGATGCCGATCACCGGCCGCGCGAACAGCTCGGCGGTCTGGACGAGGCTCGCGTGCACGTGCACCGTGCCCTTCGGCGCACCGGTGGAGCCCGACGAGTACAGCCAGAAGCACGGCTCGTCGGCCACCGTGTCGGCCGGCTCGAAATCGTCGCGGCCGCTGGCCAGCAGCGCGGCAAAATCGTCGGAGCCCGCGTGCGCGGGCGCGGCCGACACGATCGTGCGCTCGAGCGTGGGCACCTTCGTGGCCAGCCCCTCGAAGCCCGGCAGCAGCGCCTGCGACACGAACAGTACGCGCGCGCGCGAGTCGCGCAGCATGTACTCGTAATCCTGCGGCTTGAGCAGCGTGTTGACCGCCACCGGCACCACGCCGGCCTTGATCGCGCCCAGGAACGCGACCGGCCAGTCGATCGTGTCGAGCATGCACAGCAGCACGCGGTCTTCGGGGCGCAGCCCCAGCCCTGCCAGCGACGACGCGAAGCGGTTCACGCGACGCGCCAGCTCCGCGTAGCTGTAGCTGCCGCGATCGTCGATGAACGCGAGCCGGTCGCCGCGGCCCGCGCGCAGGTTGCGCTCGATCAGGTCGTGCGCGGCGTTGTAGCTGCGCGGAATCGTGACCCGGGGCGGATTCGCCGAATGATCGGCACTCGAAAGCTCGGCCACGGCGTCTCTCCTCGTACGAAAACAGGCCCGATTATCGCTCAGGCGGCAGGGCCTTCGCGCGCCGACGATCCGGCCAGCGGGCTGGCCACCGCGAGCACGTCGAGCAGGCGCTTCAGGCTCTCGGCTTCGGTCGCACCGGTGGTGTCGACCGCCGCGTCGGCCAGCGCGTAGAGCCGGTCGCGCTGCTTCAGGATCGTGCGCAGCTCGGCCATCGCGTAGTCGCGCCCGCGGATCGGTCGCAGGTCGCCCTGCGCGATCACGCGGTCCATGTGCTCCTCGGGCGAGGCCTTGAGCCAGATCGTCAGGCAGCGCTCGCGCAGCAGCTCGTAGGTGAGCGGCTCCAGCACCAGCGAGCCGCCGGTGGCGATCACGCAGCGCCGGTGCGCGCGCGTCAGCCGCTCGAGCACGCGGCGCTCGGCCTCCCGATAGGTGTCCTGGCCGTACATCGCGAAGATGCTCTCCAGGCCCGCGCCGAGCTCGCGCTCGATCTGCTGGTCGAGCTCGAAGAACGGAATCTTCAGGCGCGCGGCGAGCTTCGCGCCGAGCGTTGACTTGCCGGCGCCGCGCAGCCCCACCAGCGCGATGCGCCGCGCGCGCTCGCGGCTCATCTCGCCGAAACGCTGTTGCAGCGCCAGCACCGCCTGGTGGCGCTGGCCCGGTTCGAGCGTGCGCAGCACATCGATCGCACTGGCGATCTCCGGGTCGGCCGCCTGGTCGCTCAGCAGTTGTTCGAGCGAGCAGCCGAGCGCCTCGGCGACGCGACGGATCAGCAGGATCGAGATGTTGCCGTCGCCCGATTCGAGCTGAGCCAGATAGCGCTCGGACAGTCCCGACAGCTCGGAGAGCCGCCGGCGCGTGAGGCCGGCCTCGTCGCGCCGCTCACGCACGCGCCGCCCGAGCGCGGCCAGGAAGCCCGCCTCGTCCGACGATTTGCCCGCGACTGCCGATGCCATGCAAGATAGGCCGTGATTTCCGAAGAACTGCAATATAACTCATGAAAAAGCCGTCCGATGAAATATCCCGCCACGTTTCCGTCGACGGCAGGCGGATCGAATACCGGCCGATCGGCCAGTGGCGGCCCGACACGCCGGTGCTGGTGTTCCTGCACGAAGGGCTGGGCAGCGTGGCGATGTGGCGCGCGTTTCCGCAGCGGCTGTGCGCCGGTGTGGGCCTGCCGGGCCTGGTGTATTCGCGGCTCGGCTACGGCCGTTCCGATCCGCTGCGAGGCACGCGCTCGATGCACTTCATGCACGAGGAGGCCACCGGCGCGCTGCCGGGGCTGCTGGCTGCGCTCGGCATCGAGCGGCCGGTGCTGGTCGGCCACAGCGACGGGGCCTCGATCGCGCTGATCCACGCGGGCCGGTTTCCCGGCGTGGCGCGGGCGGTGGTCGCACTGGCGCCGCACCTGTTCGTCGAACCGGTATGCACCGCCTCGATCGCCGCGATCACGGCCGAATTCGGCCACAGCGGCCTGCGCGAGCGGCTCGCACGCTATCACGACGACGTCGACGGCGCGTTCCGCGGCTGGAGCGACGTGTGGCTGTCGGCGCCGTTCGCGGCCTGGAACATCGAAGCCGAGGTGGCGGCGTCACGCTGCCCGATCCTCGCCATCCAGGGCGAACAGGACCAGTACGGCACGATGCGCCAGCTCGATCGCATCGCCGAGCTGCGCCCCGACGCGCGCCTGCTGAAGCTGCCCGATTGCCGGCACAGCCCGCAGTTCGATCGCCCCGACGAAGTGATCGCCGCGGTGGGCGCGTTCCTGCGCGACGTGGGCATTGCCGCCGCCGCAGTGGCGCGACATTGACCGGATCGTGGCGCACGCGTGCCCGCGTCGCCTAGAATCGGCGGGACCACGACCCGGGAGGCGATGCGATGCGTGTTGTGTGCGGTACCGATTTCAGCGAGCGCTGCGGCGAGGCCGGCCTGGTCGGCGCCCTGCTCGCCCAGCGCAGCGGTGGCGACCTGACGCTGGTGCATGCGCTCGACACGCGCGGCGTGCTGTTCAGCCCGGCCGGGGTGCTCGACACGCTGGACAAGGCAGCGCGCGAAGCGCTTGCGCAAGCCGCCGAGCCGCTGCGCCAGACCGGCGCGCAGGTGTCGGTGGAGCTTCCTGCCGGCTGGCCCGACGAGGCGCTGCTGGCCGAGGCCAGGCGCCGCGACAACGCGCTGCTGATCATGCCGGCGATCGGGCGGCGCGACGGCGCCGGCGTGCGGCTCGGCAAGACCTGCGAGCGCGCGCTGCGCCGCACCGAGTCGCCGATGCTGGTGATGCGCGATGCGGCCCCGCTGCTCGGGTGGTTGCGCGGCGAACGGCCGCTGCGCGTGCTGATCGCCTACGACTTCACGCCGCAGGCCGACGCCGCGGTGCTGTTCGCCGAGCAGCTCATCGCGCTGGGCGCCTGCCACCCGATGGCCGCCTACGTCGACGATCCGCAGCGCGAGGCAGCGCGCATGGGACTGCTCGACTCCCCCGATCGCTCGCAGGAACATCTGCGCGACGAAATCGCGCGCCGCCTGGCGCGCGCGGTGCCGGCATTGCCGATCGAAGTGGTCGTCTCCGCGCACGACGGCGATCCGGCGGCACGACTGGCGCACCTGGCCGAGCGCGAGCGCGCCGACCTGGTGATCATCGGCTCGCACCAGCGCGGCGCGGTGGAGCGCCTGTTCACCGGCTCGGTGGCGCTCGAGCTGCTGCGCGACGCCTCGACCAACGTGCTGGTGGTGCCCGGCGCCGGCACCGCGCCGGTCACGCAGCTGCCGCCGGCCATGCGGCGCATCCTGGTCGCGACCGACCTGTCGCCGGTGGGCAACCGCGCGCTCGACTACGCGCTGGCGATCGCTCCGGCCGACGGAGAAGTGATCGTGGTGCACGCGCTCAGCCCCAACCTGATGCGCGGCGGCCAGTTCGGACGGCCCTCGTATGCCGCGTTCGCCGCCGAGCACCGCGCGGTGGTCGAGGAACGGCGCGCCGAGCTGCAGGCGCTGCTGCCGAAGGCGCCCGGCGGGCGCACGCTGCGCGTGGAGATCGTCGAGCACGACCGCGCCGAGCGCGCGATCATCGAGGCCGTCGAGCGCGAAGCGCCCGACCTGGTCTGCGTGGGCACGCTCGGGCGCACCGGCGCACGCGCCGTGGTGCTCGGCTCCACCGCGCAGGCGCTGGTACGCGAGTGCCGGCGGCCGCTGCTGCTGGTGCAGCCGCAGGATCGCTGAGCGCCGCCCGGGGCGCACTGCCCGCGCCCCGCACTCGGCCCACGCGCGTGCCCCACGCACGCGCATTTGCACGCACCTCTTGCGCGCGTCGCCTGCCCGCGCCGGCTACCAGCGAGGCTTGCGCATCGGCGCGAGCGCGCCGCAATCGGCCGAGACCCAGCGCCCGCCGTGTTCGATGCGCATCTTGCGTCCGCGCGTCGTGCTGTCGGTCCAGCCGGTGTACGAGCGGTCGTCGGGGTAGGAGAATTCGCCGCGGCCGTTCGAACCGTCCTGGCAGCTGAACTCGAAGCTCAACGTGCGGCCGCTGACTTTCGAAGTGCCCTTGCATCCCTCGGGCAGCGCCGCCGGCAGCGACTCGCCGGCCATCTCGGCGGACACGCACACGCGCGTGGCGCCGCTGGCCGACATGCCGACGCCCATGCTGTTCATCATTGCCTGCACCTGCGCGCGCTGTGCTGGCGGCATCTTCTCCATCTGCTGCATCATCTGCGCGCGCGCCTGGTCGAGCTCGGGATTGGCGGCCGTCACCTCCCACAGGCCCGGCCTGCCGAGCGGCTGCGCCTGCACCTGAGCAGCCAGCAGCAGCAGCGCGGCGACGCCGGTCGAAACGATCCTCGACATCATGGCTCTCCGTGGTCGTCCGTCGGGAGCGTCGCGCCCGCGGCGGCACGGCGCAGCCGGTCGGCCACGGCTTGCCACGCCGGCGTATCGGGCACGCGCTCGATCAGGATGCAGCTGCACCCGCAGCGGTCCAGCTCGCGCAGCACATGGTACAGCGCATGGGCAGCCGAGCCCGGATCGTCGGGCATGTCGCGCTCGACGTCGGCGCGCACGCGTGCACCGTCCTCATCGCCGCCGGCCGGCTGCACGCCGCCCGCGTCGCGCCCGGGCGGCGCACGGCGCGCCCACGACGCGACACGCTCGCCGCGCGCGTGCGCGCGCGCGATGCGCACCGGCAGCCCGGCGGCGTCGACCAGCTCGACCGGCGTGGCCGGCGCATAGTGCGCCGCGAGCGTC
>JAHDYE010000058.1 GCA_023383035.1 Burkholderiaceae bacterium
GCATCGACAAGTCGACGCTGTGGCGCAAGGTCAAGCGCTACGGCATCGAGGAGTGACGGCTGGCGTAACATCCGGCGCCATGCCGCTCGAACCGTCGATCCGTCCGCCCACCCGCCCGGCCATGGCCTGGCGCGACGCCGGCGCCGTGTACGCGGTCAACGGGCTGATCGGCTTCATCTTCGCGGCCACCGGCCCGGTGGCGGTGATCCTCGCGGTGGGCACGCGCGGCGGGCTCGGCGAATCCGATCTCGCGTCGTGGATCTTCGGCGCGTTCTTCCTCAACGGGTTGATCACGCTGCTGTTCTGCTGGCTGTACCGGCAGCCGCTCGCGTTCTTCTGGACCATTCCGGGCACGGTGCTGGTGGGCCCCGCGCTCGGGCACCTGAGCTTTCCCGAAGTGATCGGCGCCTTCGTGGCCTCGGGGCTGCTGATGCTGCTGCTCGGCCTGAGCGGTTGGGTGCGGCGCGCGATGGCCGCGGTGCCGATGCCGATCGTGATGGGCATGGTGGCGGGCGTGTTCCTGCGCTTCGGCCTCGACCTGGTGCGCTCGCTGCACGAGGACGCGGCGATCGCCGCGCCGATGGTGATCGCGTTCCTGCTGCTCAACGCCTGGCCCGCGGCCGGGCGCCGGCTGCCGCCGCTGCTCGGCGCGCTGCTGGTGGGCGCGCTCGCGGTGGCGTTGTCGGGGCGCTTCGCGCCCGAGCTGTCGACGGCCGCGGTGCTGGCGCGGCCCAACCTGTATCTGCCCGAGTGGTCGCCGCAGGCGATGATCGAGCTGGTCGTGCCGCTGGCGATCACCGTGCTGGTGGTGCAGAACGGGCAGGGGGTCGCGGTGCTCAAGGCGGTCGGCCACGAGGCGCCGATCAACGCGATCACCGTGGCGTGCGGCATCGGCTCGATGGCGACGGCCTTCGTCGGCACGGTGTCCACCTGCCTGACCGGCCCCACCAACGCGATCCTCTCCGCCTCGGGCGAACGCGCGCGGCACTACACCGGCGGCCTGGTGGTGGGCGCGCTGGCGCTCGCCTTCGGGCTGCTGTCGCCGTTCTTCACGCGGCTGATGCTGGCCGCGCCGCCGGCCTTCATCGCCACGCTGGCCGGACTGGCCATGCTGCGCGTGCTGCAGACCGCGTTCGTGACCGCGTTCGGCGGCCGCTTCACGCTCGGCGCGCTGGTGACCTTCCTGGTGACGGTGGCCGACATCGCGCTCCTGAACGTCGGCGCGGCGTTCTGGGGGCTGGTCGCGGGCTGCCTGGTTTCGTGGCTGCTCGAGCGCGCCGATTTCGCGACGCTGGGCAAGGCGTAGCGGACCGTTCGCCCCGCGGCGCACGACGCGGCCCGCGCATCCGTCGCACCCGCCGGCGAGCGCCGGCTGCGCGAGGCCGGCGTTACGCCGTCACGTGCGGCAGGTAACGCTCGAGCTGCGCGTGCAGCAGCGCCGGGTCGACCGGCTTGTCGAGCACCGCGCGGATGCCGCCGGCGCCCAGGTCGGCCGGCGAGACGCCGTCGCGATAGCCGGTGTACAGCAGCACCGGCACGTCGGGGCGCAGCGTAGCGATGGCGCGCGCGAGCCCGGTGCCGGTGAGATGCGGCATCGTCTGGTCGACCAGCAGCAGGTCGAAATCGAGCTCGCCGGCCGCCACCAGCCGGCGTGCCTCTTCCGGGTCGGTGATCGCGCTCACCTGCAGGCCCCAGTTCTCGAGCAGCTCGCGCATGAAGCCGAGCACCGCGGCTTCGTCGTCCACCAGCAGCACGCGTCCACCGAGCGATGCCCCGCGCGCGCCCGGTGCGGCGACGGGTTCCTGCGCGCCCGGCCGGCCGACCTCGACGGCCGGATCGAGCGCCGGCAGCAGCACGCGGAAGGTCGCGCCCGCGCCGGCCGCGCTTTCCACGATGACGTGGCCGCGGTGGTCGTGCACGATGCCGTGCACGGTTGCCAGGCCCATGCCGCTGCCCTTGCCGACCTCCTTGGTGCTGAAGAACGGCTCGAACATCCGGTCGAGCACCGGTGCGGCGATGCCGGGGCCGGTGTCGGCCACGGCCAACTCGACGAAATCGCCTTCGACGCTCTGCCGGCACGACGCGCACACGCCGTGGTAGCCGTGCCGCCAGCCGGTGGCCACGCGCACCGCGCCGTTGGCGCACATTGCGTCGCGTGCGTTGATGCACAGGTTCAGCAGTACCTGTTCGAGCTGCACCGGGTCGATCAGCACCGCCGGCAGGTCGGCATCGAGGTCGACCTGCATCTCCAGCGTCGACGGGAACGAGGCGCGCAGCAGGCGCACCGCATCGCGCACCGCGGCGCCGAGCAGCAGGGGGCGTGACTCGCCGCGCCGTCCGCGGCTGAACGTGAGCATCTGGCGGATCAGGTCGCGCGCGCGCTCGCACGACAGCCGGGCCTGCTCGAGATAGTGCGCGGTTTTCGCGTCGCCCCGTTCCGCCTGGCGTTCGGCGGCCAGCACGACGTAGCCCAAGATCGACGCCAGCAGGTTGTTGAAGTCGTGCGCGATCCCGCCGGTCAGGTGGCCGATCGCCTCCATCTTCTGCGCCTGCCGCAACTGCGCCTCGAGCTGCGCGCGTCGCGTTTCCTCGCGCCTGCGCTCGGTGAGGTCGCGCACGATCGCCAGCACGTGCGGCTCGTTGCGGTACTGCATCGGCACCAGGTGCAGCTCGACGTCGAACAGCGAGCCGTCCTTGCGGCAGGCGACCGTCTCGCAGCTCAGCTCGTTGCCGGCCAGTGCCGCGTTCACCTTGCGCCTGCATTCGGCTTGCCGGTCCACCGGAACGAAGGGCGCGCAGCCGCGGCCGATCGTTTCGTCCGGACCGAAGCCGTGCATCCTCTGGAACGCCTCGTTGACGTCGACCACCTGGCCGGCCGAGTTCCACAGCAGCAGCCCGTCGACCGACGCGTTGAAGATCGAGCGGTATTGCTCCTCGCTCATGCGCAGTGCGTCCTCGGCGCGGCGCCGCTCGATCTCGTCGGCGGCGCGCCCCGCGAAGATCCTGAGCACCGACTCGATCAGCGTCTCGTTCTCCATCGGCGAGCGCGACAGGACCGCGATCACGCCGAGCAACCGGCCGTCGGAGCCGCGCAGCGGATAGCCGGCGTACGACTCGATGCGCGACTCCGCGAGCCAGCGCGACCGCGGAAACGCCTCGTACACGCGGTGCGGATACAGGCGGAATCCGTCGAGCGCGGTGCGGCACGGCGTCGAGTCCAGCGAATACGAGAAGTTGTCGAGATAGATGCCGTCGCCGCCGTCGTAGCTGTAGCAGCCGATGGTGCGCACCGTGCGTGCCTCGTCGTCGCCCTCGATGACCCCGATCAGCGCGAGATCGGCCTTCAGGATCGTGGCCAGGTAGCGGGTCAGTCCCTGCACCAGGCCTTCGCCGTCGGCCTGCGACACGGCCAGCGCGGCGTGCAGCTGCGCCTGCTCGGCGCGCTTGCGCGCGCTGATGTCGGTGGCGATGCCCCACACGCCGCAGGCGCTGCCGTCGGCGCGCAGCAGCGGGAACTTCAGGGCCAGGTAGGTGCGCGGCTCGCCGTCGAGCTCGCCGTGCTCCTCGAAGTCGAGCGGGCGCCGCTCGGCCAGCACCAGCGCGTCGTTGCGCCGGCATTCCTCGGCCATCGCGGGCGGCAGCACGTCGGCATCGCGGCGGCCGATCAGCGCGTCGAGCCGCACTCCGGTGATGCGCGCGAACTGCCGGTTCGCGAACAGGTAGCGGCCCTCGACGTCCTTGGCGAAGACGATCGCGTCGGTGCCCGCCAGCGCCTGCTGCATGTGCGACCACTCGACGCCGCGGAAGCGCGTGAGGTCGCGCAGGCGGGCGCGCACCGGCGCTGGGCCGGCCGGTTCGCGCAGCCTGCCCTTGCCCGACCCGCCCGGCTCGTCGTCGGCCTCCAGGTGCACCAGCGCGTCGACCAGCATGCCGTCGGCGCGCACGAACTGCCACAGGAACCACTGGCCGAGCCCGCTGCGCGCCGCCCGCATGCGCTCGCGCCAGGCTGGCAGCGAATCGCTGCCGTCGGGCTGCATCGACGGCAGCAGGCGTTCCAGCGGCAGGCTGCGCAGCAGCGGTTCGTCGGCGCCGAGGAGCATGCCTGCCGCGGCATTGCAGCCTTCGATCGCGTCGCCGACGAGCAGCGTGGGCAGGGCGTCGCTGACGAAGAGGTCGTCGAAGACCGGCGGCGATCGTGTCATGGCCGTCTCCCGCGATGGCAGCGCAGAGGCGTCCAGTCTAGGGGCGAAGCGGCCGCGCCGCGCGGATCGTTACTTCGCCGAAACCATCGAAACACGCCGGTTACGGAACCGCCGGCACGTACATGTAGCCCACTCCCCGCACGGTGCGGATCGCCTGCGGGTTCTCGGGGTCGGCCTCGATCTTGCGCCGCAGCCGGGCGATGCGGATGTCGATCGAGCGGTCGAACGGCTCCCATTCGCGGTTGCGCGTGAGCGTGAGCAGGCGGTCGCGCGACAGCACCTGGTTCGGATGCGCGGCGAACACCCGCAGGAGATCGAACTCCATCGTGGTGATCGGGATCTCCGCGCCGGCGCGATCGAACAGACGGTGCGAGCCGATGTCGAGCATGCAGCCGCCCAGCGCGACGCGGCGCGCGTCGGCCGCCGCCGTGCCGCTCCCGGCATCGGCCGCGGGCCGCGACTGCATGCGCCGCATCACGCTCTTGACGCGCGCGCGCAGTTCGCGCGGATCGAACGGCTTGCCGATGTAGTCGTCGGCGCCGACCTCCAGTCCGATCACGCGGTCGACCGGATCAGTGGCGCCGGTGACCATGATGATGCCTACGTCGTAGCGCTCGCGCAGGTAGCGCGCCAGCGTCAGGCCATCTTCGCCGGGGAGCTGCAGGTCGAGCAGGATCACGTCGGGCAGCGCGCGCTCGATCGCCGCGCGCATCGCCGCTCCGCTGTCGGCGGCGCTCACGGCGTAACCGTGCGACGCGAGGTACTCGGTGAGCATCTCGCGCACGACGGCATCGTCGTCGACGACCAGAACGCGTCCGGCTTCAGCCACGTGTGCAATCCCTCATCATCGATCGTCCTTAAGGGCGCAGGCAGCCGCGATCGAGTATAGCGGCGCCGCACGTCGCGGCGCCAGCGCGCCGTGTGCGCGCACGGCGACGCGCTTCGCAACCGGCGCGTACGCCCTTCCCTACAAACCGGCAACACGACGTTTCGTCGCGGAAATCGCGCGAATACCTCGTGCCCGCAGACTGCGCTTCGCGTCGCGATCGCCTCGTTCGATGCGGCGCGATACCCGCTGCTGCGCTTCGCTGCGCGCGACGTTTCGAGCAACGCGGCCGCCGACGGCCACCCTGGAGTACGACCATGGAACCGGGTCTTTTCGATGCACGGATCGATGTCGCCGGGAGATCGCCGGCAACGTTCCGCATCCACCGCTATCCGGCGGCGCTGATCGATCGCCTGATGCTGGCCGACGGGCGCTGCGTGCTGGTGCGGCCGGTGCTGCCGCAGGACGACATGCTGCAGCAGCGCTTCGTGCGCGAGCTCTCGCCGCTCAGCCGCTATCGGCGGTTCCACTCGGCGCTGAGCGAGTTGCCGGTTGCGACGCTCGCCTACCTGACGCAGGTCGACTACGCGACGCACCTGGCACTGCTGGCGGAGACCTTCGACGAGGACGGCGACGAGCGGCAGGTGGCCGAGGCGCGCTACGTGCGCCGCGACCGGCCCGGCGAGACGCAGGTGGCCGATTTCGCCATCGCGGTCGCCGACGGCTGGCAGGGACAGGGGCTGGGCACGCGCCTGCTGGACGCGCTGGTCGACAGCGCGCGCCGCGGCGGCCTGCAACGGCTCGAGGGCAGCGTGCTGGCCGACAACGAGCCGATGCGGGCCTTGATGCGCGGCCGCGGCTGGCGCATGCGTACCGATCCCGACGACGCGCGGCTGCTGGTTGCGGGGCTCGAGCTCGCGCCGGCCGCGCGGCCGTGCTGAGCGCATGCGGCGCGACCGGAGCGCGACATGCGCCGCATCGGTTCGTTGCTGCGACGCTTCCTCGGCGGCGGCGTGGGGGCCTTCGCGCTGCCGGCCGCCATGCTGCTGGCGGTCGTGCTGGGTCAGCGATCGTCGTTCGGCCTGTTCCTGTCGCCGATCAACACCGCCACCGCGATCGGGTTCGCCACGCTGAGCCTGGCGGTCGCGGCCGGCCAGCTCGCCACGGGGCTGGTGCAGCCGGTGTGCGGCGTGCTGGCCGAACGCTTCGGCACGGCGCGCGTGACGGCGATCGGCATCGTGCTGTTCGCGCTCGGCAACGTGGCGATCGTGCTGGCACCCGCCGGTGCGGCCTTTCCGGTGGTCGTGGCACTGGCCGGCGTGGCAGGTGCTGCGGCCGGCGGTGCGCCGCTGCTGCTCGGCGCGGTCGGCGAACGGGTCGCGCCCGAGCGGCGCGGCCTGGCCCTGGGCATCGTCAGCGCCGGCGGTTCGGCCGGCCAGTTGACGATCGCGCCGGTCGCGCAGACCGCGATCGCCGCCGCCGGGTGGATGAACGCGATGCTGCTGATGGCGGCGCTCACGCTTTCCACGATGCCGCTGGCCGCAGCGTTTCGCGCCCGGCGCGCGCATCCGGCCAGCGCAGCCCACCCGAACACGGCCGCCTCGCGCGCGGCGATCCGTCGCGCGGCGATGCGCGATCCGCGCTACTGGTTGGTGACCGCCGGTTTCTTCACCTGCGGCTTCCACGTGAGCTTCCTCACCGCGCACATGCCCGGAGTGATCGATGCCTGCGGCATGCCGGCCGCGCTCGCCGGCGCGTGGCTCGCGATCGTCGGCGCCTGCAACATCGCCGGCAGCATCGTGTCCGGAATTCTCATGCAGACCCGCTCGATGGCGCACATGCTGATGGCGCTGTATGCCGCGCGCGGCGCGGGCGTGCTGCTGTTCATGCTCGCGCCGAAGACGCCCGTGATCATGCTGCTGTTCGCGCTGTGGATGGGCGTGAGCTACATGGCGACGATGCCGCCCACCGCCGGCCTGCTGGTGCGCTTGTACGGGCCCGGCAACCTGGCGGCGCTGCTCGGCCTGGCAATGCTGTTCCACCAGGTCGGCAGCTTCCTCGGCGTCTGGCTGGGCGGTGTCGCCTTCGAAGTCAGTGGTCACTACGACTGGATCTGGGCGCTCGACATCGTGCTGGCGCTGGCGGCAGTGGCGCTGCACGTGCCGCTGCGCGATACGGCCTCGGCGGGCGATGCGGCCCGCCCGGGGCGGTGACGCCGACCGTCCTTCTATTCATCGGAACAACGCGACGGCCACCGCCGGGTGGGGTGGGCAGCGAGTCTTGCCTGCTTGACCGACATCAATCAATAATGATAATGGTTTGCATTAGCATTAACTAAGCAGAGCCGATCGGCCTGCGCGACGCGCCGCATGGATGGCGCACCGTCTCGAACAGCAACCAGGGAAGCGGCATGGGCGAATCCAGGTCTTCCGCAGTAGTGGCCTTCCTTTCTCTTGCCGCCGCCGTGGTCCCGTCCGGCACGGTCTTCGCGCAGGGCACGGCCAGTCGTGCCGACGAGCGCACCGACCAGGTGCTGCCGGCCGTCACGATCACCGCCACCATGTCCGATCACGAAGCGCGCACCGCGCCGGCGTCGGTGACGATCGTGCCGAGGCAGGAGCTCGAGACGCGCAACGCGGTCGACCTGCTCGACGCGGTGCGCGGCACGCCCGGCATCACGTTGTCGCCGCGCCAGGTGGGCGGGCGCAAGACGCTCGCGCTGCGCGGGCTGGAAGGGCGTCACACGCTGACGCTGATCGATGGGCGGCGCATCTCGCCGAGCGACGACGTGGTCGGCCATTCCGACTACCAGTACGGCTGGCTGCCGATGTCGGCGATCGAGCGCATCGAGGTGATTCGCGGCCCGATGTCCACGCTCTACGGTTCCGAGGCGCTGGGCGGCGTGATCAACATCATCACGCGCCAGCCGAAGGACCGCTGGATCGGCGGCGCGTCGCTGACCGCCGGCGACCTGGCCGGCAAGGACGGCGGCGGCATCGGTCGCGCCTCGCTGTTCGCGGCCGGCCCCGCCACCGAGCGCCTGGGCCTGCGCGTCACCGGCGAGGTGGCGCGCCACGGCGCCATCCCGCTCGCCGAGAACCGGCTCGAGAGCGAGATCGAGGGCCGCGAGGGCGGCTCCTATGGGCTCGGCGGCACGTTCCGGCTCACCGATCGCCAGAGCCTGGAAGCCAACGTGTTCAACGGGCACGAAGATCGCTTCTACGACACGCCGCTCGGCACGGGCAGCTACGAGAGCCGCTACCACCTGAAGCGTTCGCAGCAGCACCTGGCATGGCGCGGCGAGTTCGGCGGATGGCGCGGACAGGTGCGCGCCTATCGCAGCGAGATCGACATCGTCAACACGCGCACCAGGGGCGTGGCGCCGACGCGGCCGCAGAACCTGAGCGACGAGGTCGTCGACGGGTTCGCGGCGGTGAAGCTGGGCGGCCACGTGCTGACTTTCGGCACCGAGTTCCGCGAGGAGACGCTGGAGAACGCGGGGCTGGTCGGTGGCAAGGACAGCGCGCGGCACAAGGCGCTGTTCGTCCAGGACGAAGTGCCGCTCGGCCGCGCGCTGATGCTGACCGCCGGCGTGCGTGCCGACAACCACGAGATCTTCGGCACCGAGCTCAGCCCGCGCGCCTATCTGGTCTGGGAGGCGAGCCCCGAGCTGGTCGTAAAGGGCGGATACGGTCACGCGTTCAAGGCGCCGACGCTCAAGCAGATCTCGCCGTCGTACGTCGGCGCCGAAGGGCCGCATACCTTCCTCGGCAATGCCGACATCCAGCCGGAGGCGTCGGACTCCGTGGAGATCGCCGCCGACTGGAAGCGCGGGCCGATCGCGCTGCGCGGCGCGCTGTTCCGCACCGAGGTGAAAGACCTGATCACTTACCGGCTGCTCAGCATCACCGGCATCCGCCGCACCTACCTGTACGACAACGTGAACCGCGCTCGCCTTACCGGGCTGGAAGCCGGCTTCACGTGGGCGCTCGCGCGCGGCCTCGACTGGAACACCGACCTGCTGTTGCTGAGAACGCGCGACAAGGCCACCGGCAAGCCCCTTGACGACCGCCCCGAGACCTCGGCGGCTTCGCACCTCGACTGGCGCTTCGGCCAGGGCTGGAGCACGCGCGTCGGGATGGAATACGTCGGCTCGCAGACCAGCGCCGGCGCGAAGCTGCCGTCGTACACGCTGTGGAACGCCAGCGTCGCCAGGCGGCTGAACAAGACCTTCACCGTGCGCGCCGGCGTCGAGAACCTCGGCGACCTGCGGCTGTACGAGAAGACACCGGACTTCGGCTATGCCGAGCGCGGCCGCACCGTCTTTGCGACGCTGAGCGCCGAGCTTTGAACAGCGGGCCCGGCTGCGCGCGCTGCCGCATCCGCACCCGCGGACGCGGCGCGCGCAGCGGCTGCCCGGCACGCGGCCTGCAGGCTGCCTGCCAACCGCCACGACGACCTTGCTCATGACCGCGCTGCATCGCCTCCTGCTGGCCATCTCTATGGCGCTCCTCGCGCTGTCGGCACAGGCTGCCTCGGTACTATTCATCGCCACGGGCAACGTACCGCCCGGCAAGTTCCGGCAGCTGGCCGACATCGCCCGCCCCCACGGCATCGAGGTTTCCGTCCGCCACGTCGACAAGCTGCCGGCCAACGTCGATGCCGGCCTGTTCGCGGGCGCCGACGCGGTGTTCTTCGATACCTACCTGCTGGACTACGTGCGCGGCAAGCTCGCCGCCGCGCTGCCCGGGCTGCGTGCCCCGCATGCCTGGCTGTACGACGCGGAACCGTCGTGGGGCGGCCTGCCCGAGCCGCTGGCCCGACGCCTGATCGCCTACTACGCGAACGGCGGCCGGGCCAACTTCGAGGGCTTCTTCGCCACGCTCGCGGCGCATCTGGCGGGCCGGCCGGCCGAGGGCGTCGCCGATCCGGTGGTGTTTCCGAAGATCGCCGTCTACCACCCGCGGGCGCCGGGGCTGGTGTTCGCCGACCCGCTCGACTATCTCGCCTGGAAGGGCGTGGACGCCGCCGCGCCCGGCCGCCCGCCGGTCATCGCGATCGCAATGCACCAGCAGTACCTGGCGTCGATGCAGACCGACTTCCTCGACGACCTGATCGCGCGCATCGAGGCGGGAGGCGCGGTGCCGCTGGCGGTCTACGCGCCGGTGATGGACGCAAACGCGCTCACCGGCATGCTGCGCCCGGCCGGCCGGCTGCTGGCCGACGCGATGATCAACGTGCAGATCACGCTGAACCCGGAGGGCCGGCGCAAGGAGCTGGAGGCGCTCGGCATCCCGGTGGTGCAGGCGATGCCGTACCGCAGGGGCGACGCCGCCGACTGGGCGGCCGATCCTCACGGCGTCACGCTGATGGACGTGCCGTTCTACCTCGCGCAGGCCGAGTACGCGGGCGTCATCGACATCCAGATCGCCGCGGCCACGCGCAAGGACGACGACCAGATCGTGACGATCGCGCCGCAGGCGGCCGCAGTGGTCGGCAAGGCGCTCAGGCTGGTGGCCCTCCAGCGCAAGCCCAACGCCGACAAGCGCCTCGCGGTGCTGTTCTGGAACTATCCGTCCGGCGAGAAGAACCTGTCGGCGTCATTCCTCAACGTGCCGCGCAGCCTGATGCAGACGCTCGCCGCGCTGAAGGCGGACGGCTACACCACGTCGCTGCCCGACAGCGAGCACGCGCTGCTGCCGCAGCTGCAGCGGCTGCTCGCGCCCTACTACCGCGACGGCCAGCTCGACGCGCTGCTGCGCGACGACCTCGCAGCGCTGATGCCGGTGTCGGCGTATCGCCAGTGGCTGGCAGCGTTGCCGCAGCCGGTGCAGCGCGAGCTGACCGACCGCTGGGGAGAGCCCGAGAAGTCCGCGATGGTGGTGCGTCGGGGCGGCGAACCCTTCTTCGTCGTGCCGCGCCTGATGCTCGGCAACGTGGCGATCATGCCGCAGCCGCCGCGCGGCGAGAAATGGGACGACCGGGAACGCGCGCTGTACCACTCGGCGAAGGCCGGCCCGTCGCACTTCTTCTTCGCCGCGTACCTGTGGGCGCGCCGGCAGCACGCGTCGGACGCGCTCGTGCACTTCGGCACGCACGGCATCCAGGAATGGCTGCCGGGCAAGGAGCGCGGGCTGTCGGTGTTCGATGCGCCGATGCTGGCGGTCGGCGACGTGCCGGTCGCGTATCCGTACATCGCCGACAACATCGGCGAAGCGCAACAGGCCAAACGCCGCGGCCGCGCGGTCATCGTCAGCCACCAGACGCCGCCGTTCAGGCCGGCCGGCCTGCACGCGCAGGTCACCGCCGTGCACGACCTGCTGCATGCGTGGCTGGCGCAGGACGAAGGGGCGGTTAAGGAACGCATCAAGGCCGACCTGCTGTCGGCGGTGGCCGCCGGCCGGATCCACCGCGACATGGGCTGGCCGCTGGCGCGCGCCAGCGACGAGTTTCCCGCCTTCGTCGAGCAACTGCACAACCACCTGCACGAACTGGCCGAGACCGCGCAGCCGCTCGGCCTGCACACGCTGGGCAAGGCGCCCGACGAACCGCACCGGCTGGCCACCGTACTGCTGATGCTGGGTCGCCCGTTCTGGGAAGCCGCGGCACGACATGCCGGCGTGCGGCCCGAAGAGGTCGACGAGGCCGTCGTGGGCGACTACGGGCAGCTCGCGCAGTCGGCGCCGTACCGGCTGCTGCAGCGGCACCTGCTGGAAGGCGCGCCGCTCGACGGCCTGGAGCCGGCGTTGCAGGCTTCGCTGCGCCAGGCGCGGCAATGGCATGCGGACATCGGCGCCGACCGCGAGCTGCCGGCGCTGCTCGCGGTGCTGGCCGGGCGCCATCTGCGCACCTCCTACGGCGGCGACCCCATCAAGAATCCGGATGCCTACCCGACCGGCAACAACCTGTACGGCTTCGACCCGTCGCGCGTGCCCACGCGGCAGGCGTGGGAAGCCGGCAAGCTGGCCGCCGACCAGCTGCTGGCCGAGCATCGCAAGCTCACCGCGCGCATGCCCGCCAAGCTCGCGTTCTCGTTGTGGTCGGTCGAGACGATGCGCCACCAGGGACTGCTGGAGGCGCAGGCGCTGTGGCTGCTCGGCGTCGAGCCGCAATGGGACGCGGGCGGGCGCGTCACCGGCGTGAAGCTGGTGCCGCGCGAGACGCTCGGGCGAGCGCGCGTCGACGTCGTGCTGTCGGCCACCGGCCTGTACCGCGACCACTTCCCGAACGTGATGAAGCAGCTCGCGCGCGCGGTGCAGCTCGCCGCGCAGGCGCAGGAGGCCGACAACCCGGTGGCGGCCAACGCGCGCTCGATCGCCGAGCGGCTGCGCAGGCAGGGCCTGTCCGAGGCGGCCGCGCGGCGCGCCGGCGAGACGCGCATCTTCTCGTCCGAATCGGGCCGCTACGGCACCGGCCTGGACGACGCGGCGCTGGCCACCGACACGTGGCAGGGCAAGGCCGAAGGCGATCGCAAGCTCGCGCAGCTCTACCTGTCGCGCATGCAGTTCGCGTACGGGCCCGACGAGAAGGAATGGGGCAGCGGGGCGGCCGGCGGGCGCGGCGTGAACCTGTACGCCGAGCACCTGCGCGGCACCGAAGGCGCGGTGCTGTCGCGCAGCTCCAATACCTACGGCATGCTCACCACCGACGATCCGTTCCAGTACCTGGGCGGCCTCGGCCTGGCGGTGCGCCACCTCGACGGTCGCGCGCCCGCCCTCTACATCTCCAACCTGCGCGGCGCCGGCGCGGGGCGCACCGAGAATGCCGCGCAGTTCCTCGCCAAGGAGCTGGCCACGCGCCAGTTCCATCCCGGCTACATCAAGGGGCTGATGGCAGAGGGCTACGCCGGCACGCTGCAGGTGCTCGATGCCACCAACAACTTCTGGGGCTGGACCGCGGTGGCGCGCGAGATCGTGCGCGACGACCAGTGGCAGGAGATGGTCGACGTGTACGTGCGCGACAAGCACCGGCTCGGCCTGAAGGACTGGTTCGAACGCGAGAACCCGCACGCGCTGGCGCAGACCGTCGAGCGCATGCTCGAGGCGGCCCGGCAGGGCTACTGGCGCGCCGACGCGAAGGTAGTGACCGAGCTGAAGGCGCGCTATCGCCAGCTGGCCGCCAGCTTCGACGTGCGCAGCGACAACGCTCGCTTCGCCGAGTTCGTCGGATACGGACTGGACGCGCCGGCCGCCGCGAAGGCGAACGCCGCGCGGCCCCCCGCGCCGCAGCCCGCCGTGCAGCCGCCGCCGGAGCCGGTCGCGCCGCCCGAGCAACCGCCGCCCGAGCCGCCCGCCCAGCAGGCGCCTGCTCCGGAGATCGTGACCGGCCAAGTCCTGGAGCGGATCGAGCAGACGCCCCCTGCCGCCACCGACGTGTCGGCGCCGCTGCTGGCGTTGCTGCTCGCCGCGCTGGCGGCTGCCGGGGCGGCCCGCCAGGCCGGTCCGTCGCGACCCGCCGCGCTGCGGCCGGGCAGGCGGCGGCCGGCGCCCGGATCTCCGATGCCCGCCGCGCGCTTCGGGCGCTAGACGCGCCGCAACGGCCGACCCACGCATCCATCATCGACGACTCGTCGCCGCTTCACCCGAGGAGACCGCCTTGAACAATCCGATCGAATCCCTGATGTATGACATCAGCCAGCTGTTCCTGCTGCCGGTGCTGCTGGCGATCGCCGTGCTCTTCCTGTACGCGTTCTACGCGCTCGGCGGCTTCGCGCTGCAGGCCTGGCAGCGCCACGCCGGTCGCGAACGCGGCTTCGAGCTGTTCGCCGCGCGCCGCGCCGAGCCGGCGCTGTCGATCGCCGAGCTCGAGGCGCTGGCGGTGCAGCGGCTCGAGTTCGCGCGCATCGCCACGCGCGTGGCGCCGATGCTCGGGCTGGTGGCCACGATGATCCCGATGGGCCCCGCGCTGAAGGCCCTCGCCGACGGCCATCTGGCCGACGTGTCGCGCAATCTGATGGTGGCCTTCTCGGCCGTGATCCTGGCGCTGATCGCGGCGGCGATCACCTACTGGGTGGTCAACGTGCGGCGGCGCTGGTACGCGCACGACCTGGCGATGATCGAGAAGGACATGGCGCCGGCCGCGGGCGCGCTCACGCATCTCGACCCGGTGCTCGCGTCGCCGGCGGAGGCGGTGCAATGAGGATGCGGCTGATGGACGATCCGGACGGCGACGATCCGATCCTGTCGGTGGTGAACCTGATCGACGTGTTCCTCGTGATCATCGCCGCGCTGCTGCTGGCGGTGGCCAACAACCCGATGAACCCGTTCACGCAGGACAACGTCACCGTGATCAGGAATCCCGGCCAGCCCGACATGGAGATCGTGATCAAGGACGGCGAGAAGATCGAGCGCTACCAGGCGAGCGGCCGGATCGGGCAGGGCGAAGGCTCGAAGGCGGGCATCGCGTACCGGCTCAAGGACGGCTCGATGGTGTACGTGCCGGAGCCGGTGCGCTGAGGCGCGGCGCGGGCACAGCCGCGGCACGCGGCGGCGGCCCGACCGCGACTCGCCGCCTTCCGCAGCGGCAAGTCTCCCCGCCCGCGACCCGCGCCGTCAGGCCCGAGCCTCGGCGGCCAGGTCGGCCAGCGTTGCGGCGACGATCTTCAGGCCTTCGTCCAGCACGGCATCGGAGATGGTGAGCGGCACCATCACCCGCAACACGTTGCCGTTGCTGCCGCAGGTGAGCAGCAGCAGGCCGCGCTTCAGGGCCTCGGCCTTCAGCGCGTTGGCGATCTCCGGTGCGGGGCGCTTCGGATCGCCGCCGTGGAAGAACTCCACCGCCGTCATCGCGCCCAGGCCGCGCACGTCGCCGATGCAGGCATGCTTCTGCGCCAGGTCGGCGAAGAAGCCGCGCATCCGTTCGCCGATCGCCATGCTGCGCTGGCACAGCTTTTCGTCCTCGACGATGTCCAGCACTTCGAGCGCGGCGACGCAGGCGAGCGGGCTGCCGGCGTAAGTGCTGCCGAGGCCGCCGGGATTGCCCGCGTCCATGACGTCGGCGCGGCCGACCACCGCCGAGATCGGCAGGCCGCCGCCCAGCCCCTTGGCCATCGTGACGAGGTCGGGCACCACGCCAGCGTGCTCGATCGCGAACATCCTGCCGGTGCGCGCGACGCCGGTCTGGACCTCGTCGGCCACCAGCAGGATGCCGTGGCGGTCGCACAGCATGCGCAGCCCCTGCAGGAACGCCGGCGGCGCGGGAATGTACCCGCCTTCGCCCTGCACCGGTTCGACGAAGATCGCGGCCACCCGCGATGCCTCGACGTCGTTCCTGAACAGCGCATCGATGCTGCCGAGCGCGTCCTCGACACCGATGCCGTGCACCGCCGACGGATACGGGGCGTGGTAGACCTCGCCGGGGAACGGCCCGAAACCGCTCTTGTACGGATCCACCTTGCCGGTGAGCGCCAGCGCGAACATCGTGCGGCCATGGAACGCGCCGTTGAAGGCGATGATTGCCGAGCGTCCGGTATGCACGCGGGCGATCTTGATCGCGTTCTCCACCGCCTCCGCGCCGGTGGTCATCAGGAGCGCCTTCTTCGGCGCGGCGCCCGGCGCCAGCCGGCACAGGCGCTCGGTCAGCGCGACGTAGGGTTCGTAGGCGACCACCTGGAAACAGGTATGCGTGAATAGCGGCAGCTGCCGGGCCACAGCCTTCACCACCCGCGGGTGGCAATGGCCGGTGTTGACCACGGCGATGCCGGCGCAGAAGTCGATGTAGCGCCTGCCCTCGACATCCCAGATCTCGCTGTTCAGCGCTTTCGCGGCGAAGACCGCGTGGGCGTTGCCGATGCCGCGCGCGATGGCGTCGGTGCGGCGCTTCATCAGGGCGGCGTTGGTGCGGGGCTGGGTCGTCATGGAGCTTTCCTGTCCGGGGGAGCGCAGCCAGTCTAGGCATCGCCGGGCGGCGCTCCCAGACACACGCTCGCTGCCGGGCGGCGGTACTGTGCTCCCCGCGCGAGCAGCACAGCGGCGTGGCCGGGTGGCGGCGCGCCGTCGGCCGACTGCCGTCCCGGCGGCGGCGATATCGTGCTAAAACCCCTCGCTGCCCCGTCGCCCATGCTGACCCTCGACCCCCACGCCCCCACGCCGCTGGTGCTGCAGATCGTCGGCGGCATCAAGGCCCTGATCGCCGAACGCAAGTTGCGGCCGGGCGCCAAGTTGTGGTCGATCCGCCAGTTCGCCGAAACGCACGGCGTCAGCGTGTCGACGGTGGTCGAGGCGTACGACCGGCTGGTCGCCGAAGGCCACCTGGTGCCGCGGCAGGGCGCCGGATTCTACGTGCGCGCGGTGGCCCACGGGCCATATCGCGAGGAAAACCGCTCGCTGCGCAACGTCCGCTTCGATCCGTTGTGGTTCGTGCGGCGGGTATGGGAGAGCCATGCCGCCGAAGTGACGCCCGGTTTCGGCTGGGTGCCAGACGCCTGGCTCGACGGCGAAGCGGTGCGCCGCGCGCTGCGCAGCCTCGCCGGAAAGCCCGTCGGCCCGACGTTGGGCTATGGCCATCCCAAGGGACTGCTGGCGTTGCGCCTGAAGATCTGCGACTGGCTGGCCGAGCAGGAGATCGCCGCCGCGCCGGACCAGGTGCTGCTCACCACCGGCGCCAGCCATGCGCTGGAGCTGGTCTCGCAGTACCTGCTGCGCCCCGGCGACGCGGTGCTGGTCGACGAGCCGGGCTACAGCGTGATGATGTTCAACCTGCGCGCGCGCGGAGCGCGCCTGCTGGGCGTGCCGTGGACGCCGGCGGGGCCCGACCTGCAGGCGCTGGAGAAGCTCGCGGCGGAACACCGTCCGCGCGCCTTCTTCACCAACCCCCGGCTGCACAATCCGAGCGGTGCGAGCTACGCGGCCGCCACCGCGCATCGCGTGCTGCAACTGGCCGACCGCCACGACTTCGTCGTCGTCGAGAACGACGTGTGCGCCGATCTCGACACGCAATCGCGCCGCAGCCTGGCCTGCCTCGACCAGCTCGAGCGGGTGATCTACCTCACCAGCTTCTCGAAGTCGATCTCGCCGCGGCTGCGCGTGGGGTTCGTCGTCGCCCACCCGGACGCGGTGGAGGACCTCACGCAGATCAAGATGATGACCGGGCTGACCTCGCCCGAACTGTCCGAACGCCTGGCGCACGAGATCCTCACCGAGGGCCGCCACCGCAAGCAAGTCCGCGCGCTGCGCAACCGCCTCGCGGCGGCGCAGGAGCAGACCTGCCGGCGCCTCGAGCAGGCCGGCCTCGTGCTGTTCGATACGCCCAGGGCGGGCCTGTTCGCATGGGCGCGCCATCCCGGCCATGCCGATTCGGCTCCGCTGTGCTACGCGGCGATCGAGTCCGACCTGCTGCTGGCGCCGGGGCACCTGTTCATGACCGAGGACCAGCCGACTCCCTGGATGCGCTTCAACGTCGCGTTCAGCGACCAGGCCGCGCTGTACCGTTTCCTCGAGAACCTCGAGCGGCGCGGCGGGCGCTGACCTTCGCGCACGCCGCGGCCGCGATCCGCGGCCACGGCCGGCGCCGCAGCCGAAGGCCGGCGATTCTCGACGGGCACCGCTCGCCGTGCGATGCGCGCCGATGGCGCCGTGCAGCACGCCGGCGCCATTGCTGCTGATCTGCAGCATCGCTGCAGTTCTATCGATAGCGGGCAATCCGTTGAATTACCGAAGAAAAACTCCCTCGGCAGGTGGTGGCACGAATATTGATTGCTGAGCTGCGGAGAACCGACTCGAACGACTCTTCGCCCGCCGTTTCGGGCAAGCCACCATCATCGGAGGAAGGAACCCCATGGCACGTGATCCGAAGTACGACATCCTGTTCGAGCCGATCAGGATCGGTCCGAAGACGTCCCGCAACCGTTTCTTCCAGACCTCCCATTGCGCCGGCCCCGGTTCCGAACGTCCGGGCACGCAGGCGCATTTCCGCGCCATGAAGGCCGAAGGCGGCTGGGGCGTGGTGTTCACCGAATACTGTTCCATCCATCCCGAGGCCGACGAGTATCCGTACACCTCGGCCCGCCTGTGGGACGACGGCGACGTGATCAACCTGCGCTACATGTGCGACATGGCGCATCGGCACGAGAGCCTGGTCGGCGTGCAGCTCTGGTACAGCGGCGTCCACGCGCCCTGCCTGGAATCGCGCGAGGTGGGCCGCGCGCCGAGCAACCTGGTGTCGAACATGTTCCCGTCGCGCACCGTCTACGGCATGGAGATGGACGAGTCCGACATCAAGGCGGTGATCAACATGTACGTGCTCGCCGCCAAGCGCGCCGAGCAGGCGGGCTTCGACCTGCTGGAAGTGTCGGGCGGCGACAGCACGGTGCCGATCCAGTTCCTCGAGCCGCGCTACAACCATCGCACCGACAAGTACGGCGGTTCGCTCGAGAACCGTGCCCGCTTCTACATCGAGCTGATGACCGCGCTCAAGCGCGAGTTGGGCGATCGCTGCGCGATCACCACCCGCTTCGAGCTCGACACGCTGCATGGCTCGCACGGCATCGAGGCCAAGGAGGACGGCATCCGCTTCGTCGAGCTGATGCACCGTGAAGGCGTGTGCGACCTGTGGTCGGTGAAGATCGGCGACTACGAGGAATGGGGCGAGGACGCCGGCGCTTCGCGCTACCGCAAGTCGGGCTGGATGACGCCGTTCATCAAGGAGACCAAGAGCGTGGTGGGCGGCATCCCGGTGGTGGCCAACGGCCGCTTCACCAGCCCCGACGACATGGTGAACATCATCCGCGGCGGCGTGGCCGACATCATCGGCGCGGCGCGCCCGTCGATCGCCGATCCGTTCCTGCCGAACAAGATCGCCGAGGGCCGCCCCGAGGACATCCGCGAGTGCATCGGCTGCAACATGTGCGTGTCCAAGTTCAACCAGTGCG
>JAHDYE010000059.1 GCA_023383035.1 Burkholderiaceae bacterium
CCACAGCGAGATGCGGTGCTGCGCGGCGCGCGCCACCTTGCGGTCGGTGGTGCCGAGCGCCTGCTGCAGGATGTTGGTCGCGTCGTCGCCGTCGAGGATCGAGAAGTTGCGCTTCAGGCCCAGCAGCCGGCCGTCGCGACGCAGCATCTGCACGCCCAGCGCGTGGAAGGTGCTCACCAGCGGCCGCTCGGCCTCGGGCAGCTTCACCATCGCGCCCAGCCGCGCGGCCATCTCCTGCGCCGCCTTGTTGGTGAAGGTGATCGCGCCGATCGCCTGCGAGCGGAAGCCCGCATCGATCAGGTGGACGATCTTGTGGGTGATGACGCGGGTCTTGCCGCTGCCGGCGCCGGCGATGACCAGGCACGGTCCGTCGAGATGACGGATCGCTTCGCGCTGGGCGGCATTGAGCTGGGCGGGCATCGGAGGCTGCTTTGGGGGAGCCGGATTCTAGCAATCGCGGCGTTGGGGGCGCAGCGAGCCTCGCGCAGGAAGGCGATCAGGTCGGCGCGCTCGCGCGCGTCGGCGACGCCGGCGTAGCCCATCGTCGTCCCGGGCACGGTGCCGAGCGGGTCGGCGAGAAAGCGGTCGAGCGTCTGTGCGTTCCACACGATGCCCGAGCGCTTCATGGCCTCGGAGTAGTCGAAGCCCGGCACGCTGCCCGCCTTGCGTCCGAACAGCCCGCAGTGCCGCGGCCCGGTGCGGTCGTAGGCCAGCGCGTGGCAGGCCCGGCAGCGCGCGTAGATGCGTTCGCCGTTGGCCGCATCGCCGGTCATTCGCGCGTCGGCCGATGCCCCCGTCGCCGCAACCATCGCCGGCGTCGTGACCGCTGCCGGCGCCGCTGGCACGACCGATGCCGCGTTCGCCGCCGGCGGCGACGCGGCCAGTGCCGCCCCGCAGGCCAGCGCCAGCACGGCCGCGGCGCACGCCGGCGCGGCGGCGTTCACGACACGAAGGCGCTCGGCACCGGCACTTCGCCCAGCGCATTGCGCAGGATCGCCCAGTGCATCGCCTCGTCGCCCAGGATGCTCGCGGCCGCCTTCGCCAGCTCGCGATTGCCGAACGCCGGTACCGCGCCGAGGTACGCGCTGACCGCGCCCTTCTCGAGCATCGCGGCGAAGCGCAGCACGTCGGCCTGCGTCTTCAGCGTCTCGGTGGGGAACTGGTATTTGTCCTTCGGCGTGGCCGCACGGCCGCCGAGCTGCGTCACGGTCTTCGCCAGCAGGTCGGCGTGTTCCTTGTGATGCCCCTGGAAGACCAGCGCGAGGTCGCGCACCGGCTTCTGCAGCAGCCCGCTGTCGGCGCCCAGCTGGTAGGCCGCGATCGCCTCGAGCTCGGCGCCGAGCGCGGTGTTGAGGATGCGCACGTCCTGCGCGGCCGCATCGTTGCGCTCGGCCGCGAGCGTGCCGCGACCGGCCAGCAGCGCGACCGCCGCGCCGGACAGAAGACAGGCGGAGCGGCCGAGCAGCGCACGGCGCCCCGCGGGCATGGCAAGACCATTCGATCGAACGAGAAACGACATGATGTGCTCCTGTGGACGAAGGAAAGCCCGGCGCCCCTGTACGTGGGGCTGCCCGGCGTCAGGGGTCGGCGCGGCGCGCGTCGTCCAGCCGCGCCCCCCCGGGCTCGGTGCGCCGGGCGCCGCGCGCGCGGGCCCCCCCGACCGCACCGCCACCCGCCACACCCCCCCCCCGCGCCAGCGACGTGCGCAGCAGCGCGCGCGCCCGGAAGTGGCGCGTGCGCACGGTCGCCTCGGGCAGGCCGAGACCGGCCGCGATTTCCTCGATGCTCATGTCCTGCACCGCGCGCAGCACGAACACCGTGCGAAAGACCTCGGGCAGTTCGTCGATGCGTGCCTCGAGCAGGCGGCGCAGCTCGCCGCGCTCGGCCGCGGGCTCGGGCCGGTCGGCCCCCGACTGCTGCATGGTCACCTCCGCGGCGATCGACTCGCCGTCCGTTGCGGCATCCAGATAGACCACCTCGCCGCGCTGCCGCGACGCGCGCAGCCGTCCGAGCGACTCGTTGACCACGATGCGCACCAGCCAGGTCGACAGCCTCGACTCGGCGCGAAAGCCGTCGAGCGCGCGGTACGCGCGCAGCCAGGCTTCCTGGACCGCATCCTCGGCCTCGGCATCGTCCTTCAGGATGCTGCGCGCGGTGCGATAGAGCAGCTGGTTGTGGCGCTTCAGCAGCGTGCGGAACGCCTCGCGATCGCCCGTCGCCGCGGCGCGCACGAGCTCGGCGTCGGACTGGCTGGTTTCGCTGGCGACAACCGCGGCGGGTTTCATCGGTCACTTCCTGTTGGGCGGCACGTATCGAACCGGATTTCGCGCATTGGATGGTCGTGCACGCCTTTTCGTTCCCGGGCGACGCGCTGCGCGGATTTGACCGCCGCCGCGCAGCGTCATAGCCTTGCCGGCATGATCGAACTCGAAGACCTGCAGGCGCGCCTGGCGCCGCTGTTTCCCGGCCTGATGGGCGTCGAGATCACCGCGGCCGCGCCCGATCGCGTGGTCGCGCGGATGACGGTACGCCCCGACCTGTGCACCGCCGGCGGTATCCTGCACGGCGGCGCGGTCATGGCCTTCGCCGACACGCTGGGCGCGGTCGGCACGATGCTGAACCTTCCGCCCGGCGCACGCACCACGACCACCGATTCGAGCACCAAGTTCATCGGCGGCGCACCGGTCGGCAGCGTGGTCGTCGGCGAATGCACCGCGTTGCATCGCGGCCGTTCGACGATGGTCTGGCAAACGCTGGTACGCTTGGAAGCAGGCAAGCTGTGCGCGGCGGTCATGCAGACACAGCTGGTGATGGTGGACCGCTGACGGCGATCGATCGGGAATCGGTCCTCGCCGACCACTGAACGGGAGTTATCGCATGTACGGATTCAACGTCACGCTCGACGTGCCGTTCGCCGCGGCCGTCGAGAAAGTGACCGAGGCGCTGAAGCAGGAAGGCTTCGGCGTGCTGTCGGACATCGACGTGCAGGCCACGCTGAAGGCCAAGATCGGCGTCGACACGCCGGCCTATCGCATCCTCGGCGCCTGCAACCCGCGCTTCGCGCACCGCGCGCTCGCCGCCGAACCCGACATCGGACTGCTGCTGCCGTGCAACGTCATCGTGCGCGCCGAGAACGACGGGCGGACCACGATCGGATTCATGGATCCGGCCGCGATCCTGAAGCTGGTCGACAATCGCGAGGTGCACGAGCTCGGCCGCGAAGTGCGCACCGTGCTCGAGCGCGTGCGCGACAGCCTGCGCTGAGGCCGACCGGACCGCGCCGGCCGGCACGCGCATGGAGTTCCAGGACTACTACAAGAGCCTCGGCGTCGAGCGCGACGCGTCGGCCGACGAGATCAAGAAGGCCTATCGCAAACTCGCGCGCAGGTATCACCCCGACGTCAGCAAGGAAGCCGACGCCGAGCGGCGCATGCGCGAGCTCAACGAGGCCTACGCGGTGCTCTCCGATCCCGGCAAGCGCGCCGCCTACGACGGGCTGGGCAACCGCTACGGCGCCGGCCAGGAGTTCCAGCCGCCGCCCGACTGGGGCGCGGGCTTCGAGTTCTCGGGCTTCGACGACGGCGCGACGCCCGACGACGCATTCAGCGACTTCTTCGCCAGCCTGTTCGGACGCCCGGGCGGACGCAGCCGCGGCGCACAGCGGATGCGCGGCAACGACCAGCGTGCCCGTATCGTCATCGATCTCGCCGATGCCTATCAAGGCGCCACGCGCACGATCACGCTGAGCGGCGCGCAGCATGACGCGGCGGGCCACGTCGTCGCCCGCCAGCGCACGCTCGACGTGCGCATCCCGAAAGGCCTGGCCGAAGGACAGCAGATCCGCCTGGCCGGACAGGGCAATCCGGGGCTCGGCGGCGGCCCGCCGGGCGATCTGTACCTGGAGGTGCACTTCCGGCGCGACGGACGCTATCGCGTCGAAGGGCGCGACGTCCACGCGACGGTGCCGGTGGCGCCGTGGGAAGCCGCGCTCGGCGCGACGATCGAAGTGCCCACGCCATCGGGCACCGTACAGGTAACGATCCCCGCCGGCTCGCAGAACGGGCGCAAGCTGCGGCTCAAGGGACGCGGCATTCCCGGTGATCCGCCGGGATCGCTCTACTTCGAGCTGCAGGTGGTGCTGCCACCGGCCGACACCGACAAGGCACGCAAGCTCTACGAGACGATGGCGCGCGAGTTCGCGTTCGATCCGCGCCGGCGCGCGTGACGCGCCGGCGACGATCGCCCTACTCCGACGCTGTCGCCTCCCCGGCGGCGAGACCGGCGCCGAGGCCGCCGGTACCCATCACCGCGCCTGTGCCGGTGCCACCGCCTCCGCCCGCGCCGCCACCGCCACCGCCACGTCCCGCGCCGCCGCGGCCGCCGTTGTCGGCGCGTCCCTGGCGCGAGCGTCCAGGACCGGAGCGCGGCAGCGCCAGACCTGCGCGGATCGGCTCCAGTCCGAGCTGCGTGCGCAGCTCGGCGCGCAACGCCTCGGCCAGCTGCTGGTAGTCGACCGGCTTGCCGCCTTCGAGCGCGACCGCGCAGCGCGCGGCCAGCTCCACGTGCTCGATCGAGCCGAACAGGATGATGTCGGCAAGCGCCTCCTCGATCTGCTGCCGGTCGTCCTCGCCCGCCGGCGAGAACGAGCCGGCCAGCATCCGGTACGCGGCCACCAGCGATTTCAGGCGCTCGGTCTCCTGGCGGTTCTCGCGCATGCGCCGGCTCTGCACACGTTGCATCACGAGGATGCGCACCGCGAGCAGGACCACGGCCAGCACGAGCGATCCGAAGAGGGTGATCCATACCGGACCGAGTTCGATCAGGCGCATGCCGGCTCCTTCGCGCGTGGGCGATCAGATCTCGATCGGATCGACGTCGAGCTGCCAGCGCACCGTCGTGCCGATCGCGCGCAAGGCCGGCATCCAGTCGTCGAGGAACCGGTGCAGCGTCTTGCGGCCGTTCGACTCGACCAGCAGCTGCGCGCGCTCGCGGCCCGCGAGCCGGCTCATCGCCATCGGCACCGGATCGAGCAAGCAGATCGCATTGTCACGCAACGCGTCGGCGTCCGCGCGGGCGATGCCTTGCGTGATCGTGTTCAGCACGCCTTCGCCCGCCTGTCTGGCCCGCGCGAGGAACGCCAGCGCATCGGCGAGCGCCGGCGCTTCGGCGCGCAGCAGCGCCTGGAAGCGGTACGGCGGCAGCCCCGCTTCGCGGCGCTCGGACAGCTGCAGGTCGGCGAAACCGGCGTAGTCGTGGCGCGCGAGGAACCCGAACAGCGGGTGATCCGGAAAACGGGTCTGCACGATCACGCGGCTGCGGCGGGCAGACCGGCCGGCGTCGGAGGCGGGTGCCGCTTCGGCGTTCTGCAGCGGATCGCGCCCGGCGCGCCCGGCCACCTGCATCAGCGTCGCGAACATCCGCTCGGGCGCGCGGAAATCCGACGAGAACAGGCCGCCGTCGCTGTCCACCGCGACCACCAGCGTCAGGCGGCGGAAGTCATGTCCCTTGGCCAGCATCTGCGTGCCGACCAGGATATCGACATCGCCGGCATGGGCGGCATCGATCACCTTCTGCGCCGCGCCACGCGTGCGCGCGACGTCGCGGTCGAGCCGCGCGATGCGCCGCCCCGGGAACAGCTCGGCCAGGCCCTCTTCGAGCCGCTGCGTGCCGCGGCCGAGCGCCGCGAGGTCGACGTTGCCGCAATCGGGGCAGGCGCGCGGCACCGGCTGCTCGGCGCTGCAGTGATGGCAGACGAGCCGGTAGCGCGAAGGCGCGCGCGCCGGGGTCGCGCCATGGGTAGCAGCCGGCGAAGCGCGGCGCGCAGCGCCCGGCATCGGCGCGCGATCGTCCGCCGCGGCGACGCGGCTCGCAGCGTGCACCGGCGCGCCGACCCGGTGCAGCACCCGGTAGGCCGCGCATTCGCTGCAGCGGCTCAGCCAGCCGCAGGTCTCGCACGCGAGTACCGGCGCATAGCCGCGCCGGTTGATGAAGACCAGCGCCTGCTCGCCGCGTGCCAGCGCCTCGCCGATCGCGTCGATCGACTCCGGCGCCAGCTCGCTGCGCAGCTTCCGGCCGCGCAGGTCCACCCGCTCGAGCGCCGGCAGTTGCGCGGCGCCGACGCGCTCGGGCAGCGCCAGCAGGCGGTAGCGGCCGCGACGCGCCGCGAACCAGCTCTCCAGCGATGGCGTGGCCGAACCCAGCACGATCGGCACGCCGCGCTGCGACGCAGCGACGATCGCCAGGTCGCGCGCCGAGTAACGCACACCCTCCTGCTGCTTGTACGACACATCGTGTTCCTCGTCGACGACGATCGCCGCCAGCGCCGGCAGCGGTGCCAGCGCAGCGAGCCGCGTACCGATCACCACCCGTGCCCGTCCTTCGGCTGCGGCCAGCCAGTGCGCGGCGCGGTCGCCGTCGGCCAGGTCGCTGTGCAGCACCGCCACGCCGTGCGTCGGAAAGCGCGCCGCCACTTGCGCCGCGAGTTGCGGGGTGAGCGCGATTTCGGGCACCAGCAGCAGCACCTGCCCGACGGCATCGCGCGCCAGCACGCCGGCCAGCCAGTGCAGGTAGACCTCGGTCTTGCCGCTGCCGGTGATGCCGTGCAGCAGGTAGACGCCGAAACCCCCGGCCGCCGTCAGCGCATCGAGCGCGACGCGTTGGGCGTCGTTCAGCGACGGCGGCGCCGAAAGCTGCACGGCGCGCTCGCCGGCGAACCGCTCGCGCGCACGCGCGAACACCGAGCCGCGCGCGCGCGGCGGCGGCGGCGTGCGCAGCAGCTTGGGGATCGCGGGCAGCGCGACTTCGCCCACGCCACGGTGGTAGTAGTCGGCGGCGAAACGCACCAGCTCGAACCAGGCGCGAGCGAGCACCGGCGCATCGCCGATCACGCCGTGTATCGGCCTGACGCGTGTCGCGTCGATCTGGCTGTGCGCGGCCAGTTCCGTGACCAGCCCCACACGCCGGCCCCGCCCCCAGGGCACCACGACCCAGCTGCCGGGCTGGAGGACGGCGTCGTGTTCGGGGCCGATCGAGTAGTCGAACAGCGATGTGCCGAGCTGCGCGAGCGGCACATCGAGCGCCACCCGCGCATAGCGAATGTGAGACTCTGGTTTAAGTTCAGGCCTTAAGGCTTGAGGGCCAAAGCGCTTTTCCGAGTCGTTCACAAAAGTTGTGGATAAAACTGTGGGCAAGCCGCCCGCATGCGCCGCAAACGCCTGTCCCGTCACGACCTGCGGTCGTTTGCCCGTTTTTTGGTCAGCACGAAGGTCATATGAATCAAGGACTTGCAAATCCCCGATACGCGCAGGGGAAGTTCGCGGCGCCCGACGGACGGCCCGGCCGTCGCTGTGCATAAGTCAGCGGTTGCTCCCTGCGCAGTGCCTTATTTCACGCGGTTCGGCAAGCCGCATGAATGCTGCCGTCACACTAAAGTAAGGACATGCTTCCTTCGCGTTGCCGCAAGGACCGGCTATACGCGTGCACCGTTTCGACCAGCACGGCGACGCTGTCCGGCGGCGTGAACTGGGAGATGCCGTGCCCGAGGTTGAAGACATGGCCGACGCCGGGGGCGGACGCGCCGAACGCATCGAGCGTTTTCATCGTCTCGGCGCGTATCTGATCGGCGCCGGCCATCAGCACCATGGGATCGAGGTTGCCCTGAATCGCGCAACGATCGCCGATCAGCGCGCGCGCCCGGCCCAGGTTCACGGTCCAGTCGACGCCGACGGCATCGCAGCCGATGGCCGCGATGTCTTCGAGCCACAGGCCACCGCCCTTGGTGAACACGATCACCGGCTCGTCGTCGCGACGCTCGAGCTGTGCCAGCACGCGACGCATCGGCGCAAGCGAGAACTGCTGGTAGGCGCCGTCGGCAAGCACGCCGCCCCACGAATCGAAGATCATCAGCGCCTGCGCGCCGGCCGCGAGCTGCGCGTTCAGATACGCCGCGACCGCATCGGCATTCACGTCGAGCATGCGCGACATGAGGTCGGGCCGCCGGTACAGCATCGACTTCACCTGGCGGAAATCGCCGCTGCCGCCGCCTTCGACCATGTAGCAGGCGAGCGTCCAGGGGCTGCCGGAGAATCCGATCAGCGGCACGCGGCCGCCGAGCGCGGCGCGGATCGTGCGCACGGCATCGGTCACGTAGCGCAGCTCGGCCGACGGGTCGGGCACCGCGAGGTTCTTCACCGCCGCCTCGTCGCGTACCGGGCGCTCGAACTTCGGCCCTTCGCCCTCGGCGAAGTACAGGCCCAGGCCCATCGCATCGGGCACGGTCAGGATGTCGGAGAACAGGATCGCGGCGTCGAGCGGATAGCGCTCGAGCGGCTGCAGCGTGACTTCGCAGGCGAGTTCGGGCGACTTGCACAACGCGAGGAAGTGGCCGGCGCGCTTGCGCGTGGCGTTGTACTCGGGCAGGTAGCGCCCCGCCTGGCGCATCAGCCACACCGGTGTGTAGTCGGTGGGCTGGCGCCGCAGCGCGCGCAGGAAAGTATCGTTCGCGAGCGTGTTCACGCGCCGATTCTACCCGTCGCGCGCACCGCGCCCAGCCCAGGCCGCGCTCGCGCGCGAGATCTCGTGCACGCGCCGGGTGGCACGTACCGGACCCGGCCAGCGATCAGGCCTCTTCGGCCGCCGTCACCGCCTGATTGCGCGTGTGCGCCCAGGCCTTCGGCGTTGCACCGGTGCGGGTGGCGAACACGCGTCCGAGCGCAGCCGGACTGGCGTAGCCGACCTCGCCAGCCACCTCCTTGACCGGCCTGCCCCGCTGCAGCAGATGCTGCGCGAGACTGATGCGCCAGCGCGTCAGGTACTCGCCGGGCGCGATCCCGACCACCTGCTTGAAGCGCGCCGCGAAGCGCGCCCTCGACATGCCGGCACGTTCGGCCAGGTCTTCCAGGTGCCAGTCGCGCTCGGGCCGGTCGTGCAGCGCGATCAGCGCCTTCGACAGGCGCGGGTCGGCGAGCCCGGCGAGCATGCCGCTGCTGGCCAGCGAGCGATCGATGACGTGTCGCAGTACCTGCACCAGCAGCAGGTCGCACAGACGGTCCAGCGCGATGCGGCGACCGCAGCGCGCCGCGTCGGCCTCTTCGCCCAGCTGCTCGATGGTGGTGCGCGCCTCGGTGAGCGCCTCCAGCGGCAACGCGAGCACCGGCGGCAGCGCCGCGGCCAGCGGGCTCACCGAGCCGCCGTCGAAACGGATCTCGGCACTGAGCAGGTTGACCACCGGCCCCGCATCGGGCTGCAGGCGATGCGCGAACGGACGCGGATAGAACAGCAGGCTCGGGCGCGACAGCTTCAGCGGCGACCAGCCGGGGTGCAGCGCCTGCGCCGAGCCGCTGCGCAGCAAATGCAGGCGTCCGGCATCCTGATCGGCCTCGAACGAGGTCGGATCGATCAGGACGCCAGTGCGATCGACGTGAGCCGCGGCGCTGAATCGGGCAAGCAGATTCGACAGACGATCCGGCATGGCGAGACGCTCTGGGTTGGAGCAGGCATTCTATGCCACGGCGCGGCTCGTGCACCCGCGGCTCCAGTAGACTTCGGGGGACACCCCGACGCGGGCCCGGCCGACGCAGCCGGCTCCATCCGAGCGAGGCGACACAACATGGACCACCCTTCCGACGATCGACCCTTCACGCATTCCGACTGGCGCCGCCTGCTGCGCAGCCTGCACGAAGACCCCGACCGGCCCGGGCTGCGCGAGACGCCCGCCCGCGTGGCACGCGCCTGGGAGCACTGGACTTCCGGTTACGAGCAGGATCCGGCCGAGATCCTCAAGGTCTTCGAGGACGGTGCCGAGCAGTACAACGAGCTGATCGTCGTACGCGGCATCCCGGTCTACAGCCACTGCGAGCACCACCTGGCGCCGTTCTTCGGCACCGCCACCGTCGGCTACGTGCCGAACGGACGCATCGTCGGTCTGTCGAAGCTCACACGGCTGGTCGACTGCTTCGCCAAGCGGCTGCAGGTGCAGGAGCGCCTCACCCGGCAGGTGGCCGACGCGCTGATGACCCACCTCGATCCCGCTGCCGTGGGAGTGGTCGTTCGCTGCCGCCACCTGTGCATGGAAAGCCGCGGCATCCGCGCGATCGGCGAAGAAACCGTCACGTCGGCGATGCTCGGCGAACTGCTGACCAATCTCGGCATGCGCACCGAGCTGCTCGCGCTGGAGCGCATGCGCTGACGCTTCGCGCTGCGGCGCCGGCCTGCCGCGCTTCTCCCGCTTCGCCGCGGACCGGGCGATCCGTCGTTCATCCGCGCACGAACAGCGGTCC
This sequence comes from Burkholderiaceae bacterium, assembly GCA_023383035.1. Classification (GTDB taxonomy): domain Bacteria; phylum Pseudomonadota; class Gammaproteobacteria; order Burkholderiales; family Burkholderiaceae_E; genus Zeimonas. Next base: position 10,278 of record JAHDYE010000059.1, read on the forward strand.
CAGCGTGGCCACGACGATGCCGGCCGGCACGACGTAGCGCAGCGCGACACCCAGCGCAGCCGCGCCCAGCGGCCCGAGACGCAGTTCCTCGGCGAGCATGCGCCGCGGCGCGATCCAGCCGGCGAACAGCGCGATCGCCAGTCCGCCGAGCGGCAGCATCAGGTTCGACGTCAACTGGTCGATCAGCTCGAACACGGTGGCGCCCGAGGCGACGCCCAGGCCCGCCAGCGGATGCCAGTCGGCCCACAGGTTGAACGACAGCACGGTGGCGATGCCCGCGACGAAACACGTTGCCGCGGCGCTCCATGCGGCGACCGCACGACGCCAGCGCTGGCGCCGCATCAGCCACGACACCACCAGTTCGAGCAGCGAGATCGCCGAGGCGAGCGCGGCGACGAACACCAGCACGAAGAACGCGCAGGCCGCCAGCGTGCCGAACGGCATCTGCGCGAACGCCAGCGGCAGCGTCACGAACACCAGCCCGGGACCGCTGGCCGGGTCGAGGCCGTGCGAAAACACGATCGGGAACACCGCGAGCCCGGCCAGCAGCGAGATCAGCGTATCGGCGATCACCGACGTGACCGCCACCTGCTTCAGGCTGATCTCCGCGCCGCTGTAGGCGGCGTAGGTGATCATCAAGCCGAGCCCGACACCGATCGAGAAGAACCCCAGCCCGAGCGCTTCGAGCACGGTACGCGGCGTCAGGGAGCGCAGGTCGGGCTCGAGCAGGAAACGCAGCGTGTCGGCTAGGCCGCCTTCGGCGATCGACCACGCGGCGAGCGCCAGCATCAGCAGCACCAGCAACGGCATCAGGATCATCGATGCGGTCTCGATGCCGCGGGCGACGCCACGCGCGACCACCATCGCGGTGGTCGCCATGAACGCGGCGTGCCATGCGAGCAGCCGCCACGGCGAGGCGAGGAACGCGTCGTAACGCGCCTGCACCGCCTGCGCGCCGGCATCGGGCAGTCCGTACAGCGCGGTTTCGAACGCGTAGCCGAGCGTCCACCCGCCGATCACCGCGTAGAAGCTGAGAATCAGGAAGCCGGTGAGCACGCCCAGCACGCCGGCGAAGGCCCAGCGCCGGCTCGCGCCGGCGGCCGTCGCCACGGCGGCGATGCTGCCGGACGGATCGGCGCGACCGCGCCGGCCGAGCGCGAACTCGGCCACCATCAGCGGCACGACCACCAGCACCAGACCGATGACGTAGAGCAGCACGAACGTGCCGCCGCCGTTGGCGCCGACCTCGTAGGGAAACTTCCAGATGCTGCCGATGCCGACGGCCGAGCCGATCGTGGCGAGGATGAAGCCGATCCGCCCGGACCACTTTTCGGGTTGCTTGTTCATGCCGGCCCAGTCGGAAGAACAGTGACCGGCACTCTACCTCAGCCGCTGGCGCCGCAAGCGCGCGCAACCCTCGCGCACCGGGCGGCCAGCAGCAAACGGCGATGCGGGGCGGGCCGCGCCGCCCACGGCCCGCATGCGTCGCGGGATCAGGCCAGCGCGGCGTCCAGCGTGATGGTCAGGCCATTGCGCAGCAGGTTCGACACCGGACACTTCTTCTCGGCCTCTTCGGCCAGCCGCGCGAAGTCCGCCGCGCCGACGCCGGGGACGCGGCCGCGCGTGCGCAGGTGCATGCGGCCGATCGTGCCGTTCTCCAGCGAGATCGTGGCGCTCGTCTCGATCGACTCCGGCACGTGCCCCTGCTGGCTCAGGTAGTTGGCGAAAGCCATGCTGTAGCACGCTGCATGCGCCGCAGCGATCAGTTCCTCGGGGTTGGTCCCTTTCGCGTCGCCGAAGCGCGTCGCGAAAGTGTACGGCGTGCCGCTCAGGATGCCGCTGGCGGCATCCATCCGGCCGCTGCCCTGCTTCAGATCGCCGTTCCAGGTTGCCGATGCACTGCGTTCGATCGCTGCCATGGTGCGGTCCTCCTTCGGGTCGATGTGCCCGATCGCGTTCGGGCACGTTGCGAGGGGAATCAACGGAGAGGCGATACGTTCGCCGCGTCGCGCCCGCAGGCAGCGGCCAGCGCGCGCGTCAGTTCGGCCGCCGGGATCGCACGGCATCCGCTGGCGTTCTGCCCCGACCACAGCGGCGAGAAATCGCCGCTGCCGCGGCTCTCGGCGTGCGCGCGCAACGGCGCGACCGCTGCCGCGGCAAGCGGAAATACCGGCGCCGCGGCACTGATCGGGCCGAGCTCGCGAATGATCCGGTTCACGATCGCGCGCGCCGGACGCCCGGAGAACAGATTGGTGAGCACGGTCGTACGCGCCGCGTCGCTGCCGAGCGCCGCACGATGCACCGCGCTGGTGGACGCTTCGGGGCACAGCAAGTACGCGGTGCCCACCTGCACGCCGGCCGCACCGAGCGCGAGCGCCGCCGCGACACCGCGCGCATCTGCGATGCCGCCCGCGGCGATCACCGGCACCCTGACCGCCCGCACGATCTGCGGCAACAGCGCGAGCGTGCCGGTTTGCGTGGCGAGGTCCGCCGACAGGAACATGCCGCGATGGCCGCCGGCCTCGAGCCCCTGCGCGATCACGGCGTCGACGCCATGCGCTTCCAGCCAGCGCGCTTCCTCGATCGTGGTCGCCGACGACAACACCTTCGCGCCCCAGCGCTTGACGCGCGCCACCAGCTCGGGCGAAGGTAGCCCGAAATGGAAACTCACCACCGGCGGTCGAAACGCCTCCAGCACGTCGGCCGCAGCGCGGTCGAACGGCGCGCGTCCGGGCCCGGCCGGAATCGTCGCCATGTCGATCCCGAACTCGCGGTAGTACGGCGCCAGCACGGCACGCCAGGCCGCCTCGCGCTCGGCGCCGGGCTCGGGCGGCACGTGGCAGAAGAAATTGACGTTGAACGGGCGTGTGGTGCGCGCGCGGATCGCACCCAGTTCGTCGCGCAGCGCGTCGAGCGAGAGCATGGCGCAGGGCAGCGAGCCCAACCCGCCGGCGTTCGACACCGCCACCGCGAGCGCGCTGCCCTGCACACCGGCCATCGGGGCCTGGACGATCGGCAACTCGATGTCGAGCAGCTGCTGCAGCGTCATGGATCGTGTCTCCGGCGAGGCATGGCGGGAAGCGTACTCCGTCGGTCGCGGGCGTGCCGGCGAAGCCCCGCCGCCGCTCCGGTTACACGCGCCGCCACCATCCCGCTCGCGCGCGCAGCCGGCGTTCCTTCCTAGCGAATGCTCCTGCGCGGCCTTCTCGCGATGCTCGACCGGCAGGCACGCTGGGCGCTGCCCGCCGGCGTGCTCATCGGCATCGCGCTGCCCGGCCTGGCGTCGACGTTGCGACCGCTGCTGACCGCGGCGGTGATCGGCATGCTGACCGCCGCGTTGCTGCGGCTCGACTGGAACCTCCTGGGGCGCGCGCTGCTGCGTCCCGCGCTGCCGACGGCGATCGCGATCTGGCAACTGGTGGTGTCGCCGCTGCTGGTATGGGCCGGCACCGCGCTGGCCGGCCTGCCGCCCGACTTGCGCCTGCTGCTGGTGCTGCAGGCGGCCGCGCCGCCGATCGGATCGGCGGCGGTGTTCGCGCTGATCCTCGGATTGGACGGCATCCTGGCCGTGGTGGGCATCGTGGCGACGACGCTGCTGCTGCCGCTCACGCTGACCCCGCTGGTCGGACTGCTGCCGCAGACCGGCGTGCAGGTGGACCTGGTCGCGTTCTTCACCCGCGTGAGCCTGCTGGTGGTCGTGCCGTTCGTGCTCGCGTGGGCATTGCGGCACATGATCGGTACGGCGCGCCTCGCGCGTCATGCCGACCTGCTCGGCGGCGCCAACGTGGCGCTGATGGTGGTGTTCGCGATCGCGGTGATGGACGGCGTGACCGAGCGCCTGCTGCGCGATCCCGGCTACATCGGCCTGCTGCTGCTCACCGCGAGCATCGCGACGGTGGTGCTGCACGTGGCCGGCTTCGCGCTGTTCCGGCACGCCGGCATGGGCACGGCCTACAGCGCGGCGCTGATGAGCGGCAACCGCAACATGGGCCTGATGCTGGTGGTCACCGCGGGCAGCGCGGGCGAGGCGTTCTCGCTGTATGTCGCCATCACGCAGCTTCCGATGTACTGCGCGCCGCTCGTGCTCGGACCGTTCCTGCGGCGCAGCCGCCGGCACGCTGCCCGCAGCCCGGCGCCGCCGCCCGGGTCCTGAACGGCGGATCGCTGCGCCGCCGCCCCGATACCGCCCGGGGGATCCTCAGCGGCCATTCGTCGGCGCCCGTTGCGGCGCACCCTCGAAAGCGTGCGCGATGTCTTTGCCCCGGTCGACCGCGTCCCTACCATGGCCGGGAGTCTTCCTGCGCTTCGACGATGAAATCTCCCTCCAGGCGCGAGCGCTTCGCCCGTGTCCGCTTTTCGGTCTCCGAGCTCGAGTACGGCATGTTCGTGTCCGAGCTCGATCGCCCGTGGCTCGATACGCCGTTCGCGCTGCAGGGTCTGCTGCTGGGCGACCGCGCCCAGCTCGACGCGCTGCGCACCCATTGCCGGTTCGTCTATGTCGATCTCGCGCGCTCCAGCGCAGTGGTGGCCGACACGGTGCGCCGCGCCGCGCTGGCTGCCGCGGCACAGGACGCCCCGGCGGAAACGGACGCCACCGCCAGCGCGGCCGGCGCTTCGCCGCTGGCGCGCCTGCTCGCCTGGCTGCATCGCGTGTTCGCGCGCGCGCCCACCGGGCGCGCGACGGACGGTGCCGACGAACCGAAGCGCACGCCCGCGGCCAGGCGCAGAACCGCCGATTTCGACCTGCCGCCCGACATCCGGCTCGAGCCCTATCCGGCGCCCGCGCCGATGCACGACGAACTGCCGCGGGCGGCCCGCTCGTGGTCGCGCGGCAAGGAAACCCTGCGTTCGCTGATGGACGATCTGCGCGAAGGCGGGCGTGCCGACCTGCGCGACATCGATCAGGTGACCGGCGAACTGGTCGAGAGCATGATCGAGACGCCCGACGCGATGATGTGGGTGGCGCGCATGCGCGACGAGCAGCACAGCACCTACCAGCACTGCCTGAAGGTGGCGCTGTACCTGGTGGCGCTGGGGCGGCAGATGGGATTTCCGCGCGCCGAGCTGGTGCGCCTGGGCCAGATCGGCATGCTGGCCGACGTCGGAAAGATCCGCCTGCCCGAGGCGCTGATCGACAAGCGGGGCATGCTCACTCCGACCGAGCATGCACTGGTGCGTACGCACGTGCAGTTGAGCATCGCGGTGCTGCGCAAGAGCATGCCGCTGGATCCGCTGGTCGAGCAGGGCATCCTCCAGCATCACGAGCGGCTGGACGGCTCGGGCTATCCGCACGGACTGAAAGGGCGGGAGATCGGCATCTACGGTCGCATGGCGGCCATCGCCGACAGCTTCGCGGCACTCACTTCCGAGCGCCCCTACAGCGGGGCCATGGCGCCGCAGGACGCGTTGATGCGCCTCTACGAATGGAGCGGCGCATCGTTCCACGAACCGCTGGTCGAGCAGCTGGTGCAGGCGATCGGCGTATTTCCGATCGGCAGTCTGGTCGAGCTGTCCAGCGGCGAAGTCGCGATCGTGCTGGCCCACAACCGCGTGCACCGGCTCGAACCGCGCGTGCTGGTGATCGCCGGCACGGACAAGCAGCCGCTCGACAGGCCGTTCGAACGCGACCTGCTCGCCGAGGCGGCCACGGGCGCGGCCGGCGACCCGCAGCGTCGCAGCCGCATCGCGCGCGGCCTGCCTGCAGGCGCCTACGGCCTGAACCCCGGAGACTACTACGCGGACGAGCTCGCCTCGTCGTGCGATGGACTCGCCATTGCCGGTGCGTAGCCCCGCCTCATGGCGGGTCTCTCCGGCGGAGCTGCTGCGCCTGCTGGGCCAGCGCCTGGCGCACGGCGGCGGCCACCGCACGGCATTGCTCGCCGTGTCGCTGACCCCTGCCGACCGCATGCTTGCCGTCGCGCGCGATCGCTGCAGCCGCGCGGTGGTGGCCGAGGTTGCACGCCGCATCGGCGAGATGCTGCGCGGCGGCGACCGTTATGCGTTCGCGTCGCCCGAGGAAGCGTGGGTAATGCTCGCCGATCTGCCCAGCGAAACGCTGGCCGAGCTCGCCGGCCGCACGCTGCTCGAACGGTTGCAGCGCCCGGTGCCGGTGCCGCAAGGTTCGGGGCCGCAGGCCACGATCCGGCTGCAGCCCGTGATCGGCGGGGCCTGGGCCTCGGCGGCCGCGGGGATCGAACCCCTGTCGATGCTCGCTCTCGCGAGCGAAGCCGCCGCATCGTGTCGCGACCAGGGTGCCGGCCGCTTCCGGCTGCGTCGGGCCAGGGGTTCACCCGACGGCAGCCCGGGCCAGGCGCAGATGGAGAGCGAACTCGGCCGCGCACTCGACAACAACGAGCTCGAAGTGCACTTCCAGCCCCAGCTCGACCTGCGCACCGATCGATGCCATTCGGCCGAAGCGCTGATCCGCTGGCGCCATCCCGACGGCCGGATGGCCAATCCCGAATCGATCGTCGCGATCTGCGAGAAGCGCGACCTGATCGGCCAGCTCACGCGCTTCACGCTGAACACGGCGCTGCGCCACGTGTCGGACTGGAACGCAACCGGCATCGGGATCACCATCGCGGTGAACCTGTCGGCGACCACGCTGTCGGATCCGAGCCTGCCGCGGCTCGTGGCGCAGGCGCTCGATACCTGGGATGTTCCGCCGGCGCAGCTCACGCTCGAGCTCACCGAGAGCGCGCTGATCCGCAACCAGCGGGTCGCCGCGCAGACCATGAAGCAGCTGCACGAGCTCGGCTGCCGGCTGTCGATCGACGATTTCGGCACCGGCTATTCGCCCTATACCTATCTGCGCCAGTTCTCGTTCGACGAGCTGAAGATCGACCAGGCGTTCGTGCGGCGCATGAGCGCCGACGCGGCCGACCTGCGGATCGTCCAGTCTCTGGTCGCTCTCGCGCACACCTTCGGCATGCATGCCGTCGCCGAAGGCGTCGAGAACCAGCAGGCGCAGGACGCGTTGCGCTCGCTCGGCTGCGACTTCGTCCAGGGCTGGCATTTGTCGCCGGCGCTCGCACCCGCTGATTTCACCGCCTGGTTCGCGGCCCGCGCGGCGAACGCCGGCCTGCCGCACGGCGCGCCGACGCCCTTCCCTCCTGCCGGCGCATCCACTACCATGCGCGTAAACGACCGCCCCTCCCGGTGACCGCGCGCGCGCCGCCGCTCTGGAGGCGCACACAACGAGGAGGGGACCATGGCCGGCAGCGCGCCCGGCGTGCCTGTCATCGCCGATCTCGGCGCCATCGTCCGCGCGCTCGATCGCCGCGGACGCCTGGTGCGCGTGCGCTCGGAAGTCGATCCTGCCCATCAGCTCGCGTCGATCGCCGCGCAGTTCGAAGGCCAGCCACGAGCGGTGCTGTTCGAGAAGGTGCGCGGCAGCCGCTATCCGGTCTTCACCGGTCTGTACTGGTCGCGCGAACTGCTCGCCGACCTGTTCGGTCGCCCCGAACGCGCGCTGCCTCAGCACGTCTCGCAATGCATCCGCGACTGGCAACAGCGCCCGGTCGCGCCGGTGGTGGTCGACAGCGGACCGGTGCTGCAGGTCACCGAACCGACGGTCGATCTGTCGAAGCTGCCGGCGCCCATTCACGCCGAACGCGACGGCGGGCCGTACTTCGACGCCGCGGTGGTCATCGCGCGCGACCCCGAGACCGGCGTGCGCAACGCGTCGATCCAGCGCTTCATGGTGGTGGGCAAGGACCGGCTGGCGATCAACATCGATGCCGGCCGGCATCTGGAAACCTACCTCGAGAAAGCCGCGCGCCTCGGACAGCCGCTGCCGTTCACGCTGAACGTGGGCGTCGGGCCGGGCCTGCACTTCTGCGCGGCCACGCCGGCCGAGGCGGCGCCGATCGACACCGACGAACTGGGCATCGCCAGCGAGTTCCACGGCGAACCGCTGCAGCTCGTGCGCGGCACGCTGTCACCGGTGGAAATGGTGGCGCACGCGATGTTCGCGCTCGAGTGCGAGATGGTGCCGGGCGAGCTGCACGACGAGGGGCCGTTCGCCGAAGTCACCGGCTACTACGCCACCGTCGCGCCGCGCCCGCTGGTGCGCGTCAACCGCCTCCACCGCCGCCGCCAGCCGGTATTCCAGACCATCCTGTCCGGTGTCGAAGTGTTCAACTCGGTGGGGCTGCTTGGCGAGGCGAACGTGCTGACGCTGCTGCAGAAACAGGTGCCGGGTGTGAAGGACGTCTACTTCTCGCACGGCGGCTGCGGCTTCTACCACGCGGTGGTGCAGATCGCGCAGAAGCGCGCCGGCTGG
>JAHDYE010000060.1 GCA_023383035.1 Burkholderiaceae bacterium
AAAGAATGGCGGCTGTGTAGCTAGCCGGAGTGTCCGGAGAGATGGGGGCAGCCCAATACGACCTCTATTACATCAAGAACAACTCGCTGTTCCTGGATCTGCTCATCCTGATCGACACGATGCAGGTTGTGCTGCTGGGCAAGGGAGCGAGGTAGGAATGCAGTCCATCGGTTGCGCGACGGGGATGCGTGCCGGTACGGGTCCGCTCGCCAGGGACATAGCGGAGCGGCCGGGTGAAATAGTACATTCGCACCCGGGGCGCCGGCACTGCATACTGACCGGGTTCGGCGAACCGGGGTCGACGAACCAGAGCACAGGTTTTCGTCCGACAGGAGTGTCCCGATGTTCCGCATGTTGATTACCGTCCTCGGCCTGGCGCTGGCCTCCGCCTGCAGCACTGCCTACCCGCCGGCGCCCCCGAAGGCGGCGCAACCCGACTACAAGTACGTGATCGGCCCGGGCGATACGTTGAACATCGTCGTCTGGCGCAATCCCGAATTGTCCGCAACCGTCCCGGTTCGTCCGGACGGGCGGATCACGACGCCGCTGGTCGAGGACATCGTCGCCCAGGGCAAGAACCCGGACGCGCTGGCGCGCGAGATCGAGTCGGCACTGAAGAAGTTCCTGCAGGATCCGGTCGTGACGGTAGTCGTCCAGAACTTCGGACTCGGCACTTCCGAACAGGTCCGCGTGCTGGGCCAGGCGGTCAAACCGACCACGCTGCCGTACCGCCAGAACATGACGCTGCTCGATGTCCTGATCGCAGTGGGCGGCCTGACCGAATTCGCAGCCGGCAACCGTGCCGTGCTGATCCGGGCTGCCGAGAACAACAAGGCGTACAACGTCCGGCTGGCCGATCTGATCAAGGCGGGTGACGTCACGGCGAACATCGAGATGTTGCCGGGCGATGTCATCATCATCCCGGAAACCTGGTTCTGACGACATGCCGATCCAAGAAGTCCTGGCCCGGCTCCGGTCGCTGTCGAGCGGGATCTGGGCCTACCGCTGGAGCGCGCTGATCGCCGCCGTCCTGTCCGGCCTCGCGGGCGTGATGCTGGTCGAGCGGATTCCTGATCGCTATGAAGCAACGGCCCGCATCTACGTGGACACGCAGACGATTCTCAACCCCTTGATGAAGGGCCTCGCTGTCGAGCCGAACGCCGACCAGGTCGTCTCGATGATGGCCCGGACGATCGTCAGCCGGCCGAACGCGGAGAGGGTCGCCGGCATGCTCGGCCTGGACAGCGGCGCGGTGACCGCGAGCGACCGGAACCGGATCGTCGAGAACCTGATGCGGGAAGTGCGGCTGGGCCAGCGCGGCGGACACAATCTCTACGTGATCAGCTACGCCCATACCGATCCGTCGACTGCCCGGAACGTCGTGCAGACTTTCATGGACATGTTCGTCGAATCGAGTACCGGTACCAAGAGCGACGACGTCGCCAACGCCCAGCGATTCATCGAGGAGCAGATCAAGAGCTACGAGAAGCGGTTGATCGAGGCGGAAGCGGCCTTGAAGGACTTCAAGATCCGCAACCAGCGCTTGATGCCCGGGCTGGAGCAGAGCTACGTTGCGCAGGTGGCCGCGATCGAAGGCGCGTTGCGCGATGCGCGCCTCGAGCTGCGACAGGCAGAATATTCCCGCGACGAACTGCGCCGCCAGCTCGCCAGTGAATCGGCAACCATTGAAGGCCCGCCGGACATGGTCGCCGCGATGCCGAACCCCAGGGCTGTGGAGATTCCGACCGAATTCGACGAACGCGTCGAATCGCAGCGCAAACGCCTGGACGAACTACGACTGCGATTCACCGACGCGCATCCGGACGTGATCTCGACCCGCCGGGTACTCGCCGATCTCGAAGCGCAGCGCGACAGGGCCCGGCGGCCCGCCACCGATTCGGAGGGCAAGATCGTGCGCCCGACCCAGGTGCAGAATCCGGTCTTCCGGCAGCTCAGGCTGTCGCTCGCGGAGGCCGAAGCGAAGGTCGCGTCGATGCGCGCCAAGGTATCGGAGTACGAAGTGCGTCTGAGCGAGGCGCGTTCGCTCGCTGCAGCGGTACCCCGTGTCGAAGCCGAGTATACGCAGCTGAACCGCGACTACGAGATCAACAAGCGCAACTTCGACGAATTGCTGGCGCGCCGCCAGTCCGCGAGGATGTCCGGCGAACTCGATTCATCGGCCGGTGTCGGGGAGTTTCGCGTGGTGGAGCCGCCGCATGTCGGGGCCAACCCGGTGTTTCCGAATCGTCCGGTGCTGCTGGCCGCCGTACTGTGCTTTTCGATCACGGTGGGCGTCGCGGTCGCGTTTGCCCGCGACCAAGCGAGGCCGACGTTTCGCGACCTCCGGGCGCTTGCACGCCACACCGGCCTGCCGCTCCTGGGCGGAGTCTCGTACGTCGCATCGGCGGCCGAACGGGTCCGACAGCGGGCGGGGATCTTCCTCTTCTCCACGTCCATCCTGGCATACGTCGGAGTCTTCGCCGCCGCCATCGTGTGGCATGCGGCCCGTGCCGTGGGCCACTGACGGGCAGCGAATGCCATGAGCCTCATCGAACGTGCCGTCGCCCGCCTCTCCGATTCCGCGCAGCCTGATGGCGCCGAATCGTCCAAGCCGACGATGATCGAGTCGCTGGCCGATCGTCTTGCCGATCGCCCCACCGAAGCTGCCCCGCCCGGAGCGGAGGAAAGTGCCGGAAGATCGATGCCGCTTCGCGACGAGCGCCCCGATCCGACGACTCCGGCGGCGTCCGAACCGGCGCAATTGCCTGCCCCGCTCCATATCCACCTCGAAGCCTTGCGCGCGCGGGGCATGGTGGTGCCCAGCGGCGCGCCGACGCAGGCGTCCCAGGAATTCCGCGTAATCAAGCGTCCGCTGCTCGCGAACGCGTTCGGCCGTGCCGGAACGGCACCGGTGAGAAACGGCCGGCGGATCATGGTCACGAGTGCGTTTCCGGGAGAAGGAAAGAGCTACTGCTCGATCAGTCTCGCGATGAGCATCGCAGCGGAACGCGATTACGGCGTGATCCTGGTCGATGCGGACGTGTCCAGGCCTTCGATTCCGCGTGAACTCGGCATCCGGACCGATGCCGGGCTGATGGACTGGCTGCTCGGGGAACAGCAGGATCTCTCCGGATTGGTGCTTGCCACCGACGTCGACAAGCTCTCCATCCTGCCGGCTGGGCGCCGCCACGAACAGGCAACCGAGCTGCTTGCCAGCGAAGCCATGGAACGGATGCTAGGGCAATTGACCGAACTCTTTCCTGAGCGCATTCTCATTTTCGATTCGCCGCCGCTGCTCGTCACGACCGAGTCGAGGGTGTTGGCATCGTACATGGGACAGATCGTGATGGTCGTCGAAGCGGGCAAGACTCCGCGCGACGCAGTTGCACAGGCACTGGCGACGATCGAATCGAGCGAAGTCATCGGGCTCATCCTCAACAAGGCCAGAAAAATTGAAACCAACGGCTACTACCAGGGATACGGTTACGGGGCGGCCTGACCGCTACAGCGTCTTCCCGCCGCTCGGCGTGCTCGTCGCCGGGCTTCTTTGTACGGGCGCATTCGCCCAGCCCGCCTCCCCGGTCGGGTCGGCCCAGGTCGCACGCGAACGTCCCACGCTGACCCCAGGCATCGTGACGTCCCTGTCCTACTCGGACAACGTCCTTCATCTGCCGGACGATCGGAAAACCGACGACGTCGTGCTGGAAGTCTCGCCATACGTCATGGCCGAGTCGACCTCGCGCCGCGCGAACTACACGCTGTTCTACCAGCTGCGCAATCTGTGGCGGCTCGACGACGGAGATTCGGCCTTGTTCCGGCACAGCCTCGACGGCCGGGGCACCTTCGCGCTCGGCGGTGGCGAACGGCTCTGGGTCGACCTGCAAGGGTTCATGGGCTACGTCAACAACCTGTCGGACGGACGACTTTCCGGAGACCCGATCGGATCGTTCTCCAGCAGCGAGCCGGTTCGCCGCGCATCGATCTCGCCCTACTTCGTCGATCGCGTCGGCAATGCTGCCGATGTCGAGCTGCGCTACTTCGTCGCGACCACGTCCGACTCCGCCCAATATACGGTGGCCACGCTGGATCAGCGGGTCTCCGGCCACGCCACCGGCATCGACGACGGGCGCTCGCCATGGAACTGGCGCGTATTCGGCCAAAGCCAGAGGCGCGACTATGACGACGACATCAACCGGGATCGCTCCCTGTACGGCGCCACGCTGTATCACCGGCTGAACCCCCGGTTGCGCGTCTCCGCGTCGATCGAATACGAACAGATCGAAGAAGTCCGCAACAGCGATGGCGACAGCAGCGGCTATGGTCCGGCGCTGGGTTTCGAATGGCGGCCGAACCTGCGCACGGCCGTCGACGGGTCGCTCGCGCGGCGTTATTACGGCAACGTCGCGCGTCTGCATGCTTCGTACACGCCGGGGGCGAGCACCTTCGGTCTGCAACTGTCACGTTCGGTCATCACCAGCGTCGACGAGTCGCTCCTGCTGCTGCGGCCGCAGGCGCTCGCCGGACCTGCCGGCAACATCGACGACCAGACGATCGAGGCCCTGATCGCCTCGGGGCTGATTCCACAGGGAAGCATTGCGCTCACCCAGGGACTGGTCACCGACGCGCCGACGTTTGATGAACGGGTGATGCTCTTCTATGGCCTGCGTGGCGCACGCAATGCTTTCGCCATCGCAGGCTTCGTATCGGATCGCTCTTCGGTCGACGAGCTGACCGTGGCTGCCGGAGGTTCGGGTCTCGCGATCGACAGTCCGATCGGCGTCGTGTTCGCGGGCAAGCTGCGCGAGCGTGGCATCATCGCGACTTTCCAGCATCGTCTCGGACCGATTTCCCACGTCGAGCTCCGCCTGGACCGGCGCCATGCATCGTCGCCGACGACGGACCTGGACAGCACCCTGACCGAACTGCGCATCGCTTATGGCAGGCAACTCGGGCGCAACACTTTTGCGTTCGGCGGCATCCGGCAGGCGCGGCAGTCGAGCAACGACCCCGGCAACGAGTATCGCGAACGGATGGTTTTCGTCGGCCTCGACGTGAGGTTCCGCTGATGTACGAGTCGTACTACGGATTGACGGGCAAACCCTTCCAGCTCAGTCCGAATCCCGACTTCTTCTTCGACAGCCGGGGCCACCGCTGCGCGATGGCCTACCTCGAGTACGGCCTGCACCAGGGAGAGGGATTCATCGTCGTTACCGGCGAAGTAGGTGCGGGAAAAACCACGCTCGTGCAGCGCCTTCTGCAGCGCCTGCCCGCGCGCGAAGTGGTGCCGGTTCAGATCGTGACGACCCAGCTCGACGCCGACGACATGCTGCGCGTGGTGACCGGTTCTTTCGGACTGCCGGCCGATTCGGTCGACAAGGCCACGCTGCTGATCCGGCTCGAACAGCATCTTCGCCAGCTGCACTCGGAGGGGCGGCGTGCGTTGCTGATCGTCGACGAGGCGCAGAATCTCGGCGCCCGGGCGATCGAGGAACTGCGCATGCTGTCGAACTTCCAGATCGACAGCAGGACCACGCTGCAATGCTTCCTGATCGGCCAACCCGAGCTTCGGGAACTGATGCAGCGCCAGGAGATGCGCCAGCTGAAACAGCGCATCATTGCCGCCTATCACCTCGGGCCGCTCGGGCGGGACGAAACGCGGCGTTACATCGAGCACCGGCTGGGCCATGTCGGCTGGAAATCCGACCCGGCGTTCGAGGAACGCGCCTTCGAGCACATCTTCGCCGCGACCGGCGGTATCCCGCGCCGCATCAATACCCTGGTCGATCGCGTGTTGCTGGCCGCCTATCTTGCCGAGAAGCACCTCATTGCCGCCGACGATGTCGTCGATGTGGCCGATGAACAATCGAGGGAACTGGGGCCGCGACGAGGGTTCCTCGGAGCCGCGCCCGGCGCCGACGCGCCGGAAGATCCGTCGATGTCCCGGCAAGCTGCGCCTGCCCGGACCGGGGCCGAGGGCGTATCGCGTGGTTCCGACGAATCGCCGTCGTCCAGGCTGGACGCACTCGAGAACCGTGTGGCGATCCTGGAATCGGCCGCCGGAATGATGTTCGGCTCGCTCAAGAAGGTGCTCAGGATCCTGCGCATGCGCACCGGGGAACGCGAACTGTCCTGATACGGGAATCGTGCCGATGAGCGATTCCTGCGCAACGCCGACGGCCAACGCGATGTCGGTCGACGTCGAGGACTATTTCCAGGTCGCTGCCTTCTCGCCCAACATCGATCGCAGCAGCTGGGAATCGCTTCCATGCCGCGTCGAGCGCAACGTCTCGCTGATCCTCGATCTGCTCGACGCGCACGCCGGTCATGCCACTTTCTTCACGCTCGGCTGGATCGCGGAGCGTTATCCGGCAATGGTCCGTGAGATCGTCGAACGCGGACACGAGCTCGCGAACCACGGCTACGGGCACCTGCGCGCGAGCGAACAGACACCTGCGTCGTTTCGTGCCGATCTCGCCCGCTCCAAATCCGTTCTCGAGGACGTCTCGGGTGCGGAAGTGAGCGGGTACCGTGCACCGAGCTTCTCGATAGGTGCCGCCAACCTCTGGGCACACGACGTGGTCGCGGAAACAGGGCATCGCTACAGCTCGAGCGTGAACCCCATCGTTCACGATCACTACGGGATGCCCGACGCGCCGAGGTTTGCGTGGCGCACACGCGCGGGCATCGTCGAGATTCCTCCCAGCACCTTGCGGATGCTCGGCCGCAATCTGCCAGCGTCGGGAGGCGGGTATTTTCGCCTGCTGCCCTACGCGGTATCACGGTGGAGCATCGGGCGGATCAATCGCATCGAGCAGCAGGCCTGCGTGTTCTACTTCCACCCCTGGGAGCTCGATCCACAGCAGCCTCGCGTCCCGGGCATTTCGGCGAAGGCGCGCTTCCGGCACTATCTGAACCTGGAGCGAATGAACGCCCGCATGCAACGGTTGCTCGACGACTTCCGCTGGGACCGGATCGACGCGGTCTTCGCGCGTGAAATCGGTCTCCAACGCACGCCGGATCGGCAGTGCTGTTCAACTCCTACGAGTTCGTACTGATCTATCTGCCGCTGGTCACCGCCGTCTTCTTCCTGCTGGGACGGCGCCAGTGGCACGAGTTGGCGATCACCTGGCTCGTCCTCGCGTCGCTGTTCTTCTACGGATGGTGGAACCCGCGCTACCTGATCCTGATCGTCGTCTCGATGGTGCTGAACTTCTGGCTCGGCACGCTTCTCTCTCCCGGAACGGGAGCGACTGCGCAGCCGCGCGTCAGGAAGGCGCTCCTGATTGTCGGCGTGACGGCGAATCTCGCGTCGATCGCGTACTTCAAGTACGCCGGGTTCGTGGTCGAAACGATCAACCGCATCGCCGGAACCAGTCTGCACCTCGATCCGATCGTACTGCCGCTGGCGATCTCGTTCTTCACGTTCCAGCAGATCGCGTACCTCGTCGACGTCTACCGGGACGAAGCGCGTGAATCGGGGCCGATTCGCTACGCGCTGTTCGTGACGTTCTTTCCCCAGCTGATCGCCGGCCCGATCGTGCACCACAAGGAGATGCTCCCGCAGTTCAGGCTAAGCCGGATCTTCCGATTCGACCATCGCTGCATGGCCATCGGCTCGTCGATCTTCGTGCTGGGCCTGTTCAAGAAGGTCGTCATCGCCGACACCTTTTCAGGCTACGCCGCTCCGATGTTCGACGCCGCCCAACGCGGCGATGCGATCAGTTTCTTCGAAGCATGGGCGGGAACGCTGGCTTACACATTCCAGCTCTATTTCGATTTCTCCGGCTATTCGGACATGGCCATCGGCCTGGCAGCCATGTTCGGAATCCGACTGCCGCTGAACTTCTTCTCGCCGTACAAGGCCGTGAATATCGTCGAGTTCTGGCGCAGGTGGCACATCACGCTGTCCCGGTTCCTGCGCGACTACCTCTACATTCCGCTGGGCGGCAGCAGGCGCGGGCCGCGCAGGCACTACCTGAACCTCTTCGTGACGATGCTGCTCGGCGGGCTCTGGCACGGTGCGGGCTGGACCTTCGTCGCCTGGGGAGCCCTTCACGGACTGTACCTGGCGGCCAACCATTTGTGGCACGGAGTCCGGCGGCGACTCGGCCTCGCTCCCGGGCGCCACGCCGGCAGCGCCATCGGTCGTGTAGCGGGCGTCGCCCTCACCTTCCTGTGTGTCGTCGTCGGCTGGGTATTCTTCCGGTCGCAGTCTTTTCCTGCCGCGCTCACGATCCTCGCCGGCATGGCGGGCTTGAACGGGTTCGTCCTTCCCGACTGGTACGCGCTTCGTCTGGACCGCTTCGGCCCCGTCTCGGACTGGTTGATCCGACTCGGCTGGCGGTTCGAAAAGGAGGTACCGCACCTTGGCGGCCTGCGACAGCTGACATGGCTGGCCATTGCCGCCGCCATCGTCTGGTTCGCGCCGAATACCCATCAACTCATGCGCCGCTGGGCACCTGGACTCGATCCCACCGGTGTGGCGGCTACGCGGCCACACGGCATTCCGATCCGCTGGCAGCCAGGAACGGTCTGGGCGCTGCTCAGCGTCGGCCTGCTGCTGGCTTGTCTGAACGCAATGGACGGAACCAGCGAGTTCCTCTACTACCAGTTCTAGATGCGCCACCACCCCTTCAGGCGACACAGCCTGCTCGTCATGGGCTCGTTTGCCGCGATTCTCATCGCAACCCTGGGCGCCAGGGCATGGATGGATCCGCTGGTCGGGGAACTGACCCGATTGGGCGGCTACCTCGAGAACGATTTCGGCTGGCGCTCGCCGCAGGAGCATTTCGTATCGCCGCAGTTCACCCGGGCTCGCTCGCTGGCCGATTACTCGCGTTCTTTCGATGTCGTCGTCATCGGCGACTCCTTCTCGGACGATCTGTCCAAGGGCTGGCAGAACTATCTGGCGATGCAGACGGGCCTTTCGATCATCTCGTTCAACAGGAACGAAATCGGACTCGAAGACGTGCTGAACGCGCCGGGCTACCGGCATTCACCGCCGAAGCTCTTCGTCTATCAATGGGTCGAGCGCAATCTCGTCGGAGGAAATCTCGATTGTTCCGACACGCCCGAGGCTCTCCGGTCCAGGCCGCCCGTGCGCACGATCCCGATCCGGTCGATGCACACCGAGATCACGCGGGTCACCATTGGCCAGTACCCCGCCGCGCCGGAGGGCGGCGGAATGGGCGTGGTCTACAACTACATCGGCAAAAGCCTGGCCCGATGGTTCGGGCGAAACATCACCGAGGTGCATGCGTTCCGGCTCCCAGGTGAACGCTCCTTCTTCTCCAATCGCCGCGGCGACACGCTGCTGGTGCTGACCCGCGACTTCGGCCTTCGCAGCGTCTCCGCCGAGAGCATCGCGCGCGCCAAGTGCAGCCTGGCCCAGCTTCAGGCAAGGATCGAGGCCGCCGGCGACACCGCGTTCGTACTGCTGGTCTTCCCCGACAAGACTTCGGCTTATGTCGATTACCTGGGAGATGACCCGAACGCGAAACTGAGCGTGGTCGAACGCTTCGAGTCGGAACCGGGGCTCAACATCGCCCCACTTTCGCACGACTTCAAGACCGCCATCCGCGCTGGTGCCGTCGACTTCTACCTGCCCAACGACAGCCACTGCGGCTATCTCGGATACCGCATCGCGGCGCAATCCATTCTGCGCCACCTCGAACGGCGCGGGCTGCTGTCGGGTCCGGACGGCTGAATGCGCCTGCCCGTCTCAACGACACAGGACTTCCATCAACGACTTGCGGCCGCGGCCCGGCAGCCTCCAGATGTAGCGGGGCGCAAGCCGGGCGATCGGCACCGGTGCGGTGTCCGATGCACCGACGAACGATGGCAGCAGGCTTGCCCACGCATTGGTCAGGTATCCCGCGTCTCGCGAGCACTCGACCGCGAGCCGCGAACCGACATACCACGGAAAGCAGAAATGACGGATCGGCTTGCCCGGCAGGCGCGCTTCGAGCGTTTCCCGGGCTTCGCGGAGGTCCGACAGAATGTGTCGGGCCTGCTCGGCGTCGCTTTCGAGGCGCCCCGGGGAGGCTGTCTTTCGCGCATCTTCGAGCACCCTGTCGAGTTCGCGCCGCCATCCGCGCGACCGGAAGAACGAAGCGCCGCCATGTTCGTCGACATGGCGTATGCATGCGACGTCGACCGCCGGGTCTTCGCAGAATGCGGGGGAGTCGCCCATCCTCGCGCCCCACTCGCGTAACGGCAAACCCCAGGGCAACGCTTGCCGGGGCGCGCGATCGGACGGGCCGGCCGCGAGCGGGGCGAGATCCGCATCGAGGAACGAGGTGGCGATGCCCGGGCGCACATAGTCGACGACCTTGGGCGAGACCGCGATGCTGTGGTGATGCATCGAATGCGACTGGATATCGACGACACCGCTATCGTGCATTTCGCGCAGCTGCGCCCAGTCGCACAATGCCGTGTCGGCGGCGGTGGCGCGCTCCGGCACCCTGCCGGGAACGACATAGGCCACCGCCGTCTGGCCGTAGCGCCGCAAGAGCGGGAACACCACGGCGTACAGGCTCGCTCGCCCATCGTCGAAGGTCAACAGAACCTCGCGGTCGGTGGCCTGCGCCGCGCCGATCGCCCGTCGAAGATATTCGTCCGCAGTGAGGGTGCGGTAACCGTTGGCCGACAGATAGCCGAGCAACGGATCGAGGGTCGCTGCGCTCACGCCATGGAACTGGAATGCCGGTACGTTCGCCGGGGCGACGTCGCGCCGTACGAAGGGGGGATAGCGCGACAGGGCGATACCCGCGATTTCGTTGCGGTTCTTCTCGAAGGCCCTGCGAATGCGCCGCGCGAACATCGGGCGCTCAACGC
Organism: Burkholderiaceae bacterium; assembly: GCA_023383035.1. Taxonomy (GTDB): domain Bacteria; phylum Pseudomonadota; class Gammaproteobacteria; order Burkholderiales; family Burkholderiaceae_E; genus Zeimonas. Next base: position 10,837 of record JAHDYE010000060.1, read on the forward strand.
CGTTCGACCGCCCATCGAAGCGCCTCGAGGGTCGAACGCGCAGTCGCGTCCCACGAGAACCGCCTCGCGTTGGCGATGCCTCGCGCCACGAGATCGGCCCGCAGATCCGGGTTGCCGAGCACCTGGAGCACCCCCTGGGCGATCGATCCGACGTCGCGCGGATCGACATAGACCGCCGCATCACCGGCCGCCTCGGGACTGCCACCGGTCGAACTGGTGACCAGCGGGCAGCCGCAGGCGTTCGCTTCCACGTTCACCAGGCCGAAGCTCTCGTAGAACGACGGGTAGACGGCGGCCTGCGCAAGATTGTAGAAGGCCACGAGATCGGCGTGAGGGACATTGCCGGCGAAATGAACGTGCGTCCCGAGGCCCAGACTCTCGATCAGCGCGAGATCGTCCTGGTACTTCCAGCGCGGGCTTCCGGCCACGACCAGGTCGACGTCGAACTGGCGCCGTACCATGTCGAACGCGCGCAACACGCGCCCGAAGTTCTTGCCGGGGTAGATATGTCCGACGAACAACAGGAACCGTTCGGGAAGGCGGTAGCGCGCGCGGATCGCCGCGAGCGCGTCGTCGTCGTCGACGACCCGGAACACCGGATCGGCGGCGAGGTAGGCCACCCGCACCTTTTCCGGATCGATGCCGGCATGCGCCACCACGTCGTCACGGGCACGTCGCGAAACGGCGATGATCAGCGAGGCGCGCCGCAGATACTGCGGATAGATGGTCCTGAAGTACACCAGGTCGGCACCCTTGTGGAACTCCGGATGAACGAAGCGCTCGGTGCCGTGCACGACCATCGCCGTCCGGCAACGGGCCAGGAACGGTATCGACAGCTTGGTATGAAGCACGATATCGAGCCGCTCGCGGTTCGCGTATCGGGCCACCGACCACTGGTCCCAGAGCCACTTGCCGCGGCCTGCCAGCACGACGCCCCGCACCCGCGCCGAAGCGGGCAGCGCACTCGCATGGCCGGCGTTCGCGAACAGGATCCGGTATTCGCTTTCGTGATCCGTGCGCAGCAACGCTTCGATCACGCTGCGCGTATATACGCCGATGCCGCCCGACTCTCCCCAGGTCCGGGCACAAACTCCGATCCTCATCCACCGCCCTCTCGCGCCGCTTCCCGGAGCGCCGCTCGCACCAGCGTCTCCAGAGCGTCCAGCGACGACACCATCGCCGCCTGCTCTTCATCCAGAGAGATTCCGAACGCCTCCTCGACGTCCATGATCAGCCGGAGGTGATTCACGGAATCCCAGTCATCGAAGTCATCGCGACGGACTTCGATGACATCCGACGACAACTCGATCTGCAGGGTATCGGACAGCAGCTCGATCAGTCTGGCGCGAAGAGTGGGCATTGTCGGTCCGCCATATCGGGGTTCAGTCGGGATCGCGGTCCGTTTCGCCACCGTTCCGGAGAGTGCGGCGAAGCACTTTGCCGACGCTGTTGCGAGGAAGGGAATCGACGATCTCCACGCGAAACGGAATCTTGTGGCTGGGCAGCCGGCGAGCGCAATGACCGATTACCGCCTTGGGGCGTATCGCCTGGCCGGGACGCGCGACGACGAAGGCCTGCGCGACCTCCCCGAGGACGCGATGAGCGGCCCCCACCACTGCGGCTTCCGCCACCGCATTGATCTCCAGGATGCAATCCTCCACTTCCTGCGGTGAGAACTTGCGACCGCCGCAGTTGATGACGTCGTCGCGCCGTCCGTGGAAATAGAAGAGCCCGTGCTCGTCGCGATGGCCGAGGTCGCCGGTGCGCAGCCAGCCGAAACGGTCGAACGCTGCCCGTGATTCCGCCGGACGGCCGTGATAGCCGACGAACACGTGCGGGCCGCGCACCCTGATCTCGCCTTGCTGGCCCGGACCGGCCTCGTCGTCCGCATCGTCGGCGATGCGCATCTCGACGCCGTCGATCGGCAGGCCGATCGAATCCGGATGCAACCGGACCAGGTGATCCGCGAGGATCGAGCAGGTGGATGCCTCGGTCAGGCCATAGGAGTTGATCAGTTCCGCAGCCGGAAACCGCTCCTTGATCGCGACACAGGTCTGCGGGTCGATGGCCGCGCTCGAATTCATCAGCAGGCGCAGGTGGGGAAGCGTAGCGGCGTCGAAACCGCGCATCGGCAGCAGCATCCTGAACAGCGCCGGCACGGCGCGCAGGCAGGTGATGTCTTCGCTGCGCATGAGTTCGATCAGCGAGGCGGCATCGAAGCGTTCCACCAGTCGAACCGTGCCGCCCACCTCCAGCACCGGCAGTGTCTGGCTGACCAGCGCGCTCGAATGACTGATCGGCATCACTATCGCGATCCGGTCCTGCGGCCCGTAGCCGAAAGCGCGGCGCGCGTTGCCGCATGCGGCGAGCACGTTGGCATGCGAACGCATCACCCCTTTCGGTTGCCCGGTCGTCCCCGACGTGTACATCAGCTCGGCGATGTCCGACGCGAGCGCGACGGCCGGCGGATCGGCATCAGGCGCTTCGCCCACCTCGGCGATCCAGCGTCGACACGATTCGATACCGTCGACTTCAAAATCGATCGTCGCGATGCCCTCGAGCCGATCGAGCTTGTCCCGGATACCGGCGAATCGCGGCCACGACGACCGATGAACGATCGCGAAGCGGGCCGCCGAATCCGTCATCAGGAGCCGGGCCTCGTCCGGCTCGAGGCGCTCGTCGACCGGCAGCACGATGGCGCCCATGGCGGTGCAGGCGAAGTAGGTCGTGACGAACTCGATGCAGTTCGGCGCCAGCAAGGCAACCACATCGCCCTTGTGCAACTGCCATCGCCGAGCCAGGGCGACCGCAATCTGCCGGATGCGCGTGCCCAGCCCACCGTAGTCCAGCCGTTCGCCCTCGGCCGCCAGCGCCGTTCGCCCTGGCCAGCGGCGCTCGCCTTGCCGCCAGATGTCGGAGATCGTGTTCACGCGGCGGTCGCCGGCTTGCGTTTTTCGACGACACGCGCCGGATTGCCGAGGACGACCGACCATGGAGGCACATCCTTCGAGACCACCGCCCCGGCGCCGACGATGCTGTGCTGCCCGATCGTGACCCCGTCGAGGATCTTCGCGCCGATTCCGATCCATGCGCCGTCCTCGACGACGATCCCTTGCGAAGTTCTCGCCTGGCGGATGACCGGCGTATCGACGTCGTCATGCGCATGCCCGCCCCCGAGCAGGTAGGTCCCTGCGCCGATGGCGACGTTCGATCCGATCGAAAGCCGGCTGCGCGATACGAGGAAGCAGTACGGGCCAATGGAAACGAAGCCGCCGATCGAGATCGTCGAGCGATTGCAGGTCAGGATCGAACCACGCCCCAGGAGGACGTTGTCGCCGAGCGCGATCGAGGAACCCTCTCCCTTGGCATCGAGCACCACGTCGTCGTCCACGATCACGCCGCGCCCCAGGGTGATTCGCCCCGGGCAGCGCAACACCATGCCGGCACCGAACAGGCTGCCCGGGCCGACTGCGGCCAGCAGGCTTCGATAGCAGCGTCGCCGCACGACGTAGCCCAGCGCTCCGGGCAACCGGGGCAGCATGCCGGCAAGGAGCTCGTACTTGAGCAGTGCGCCGAAGGATCGCCGGCCGACGAAGATGTCCATGTAACGCCGGTACGCGGAGACGTTCTCGTCGCCGAGTTCCTGCACCAGGGGCTTTTCGTTCATGTCGTGCGGTATCTCGTTGCGTCCCGTTCATCCGGGAGCGTCACAGCAAGCCGTTGTCACGGTACCAGGCCACCGTCCGGCGCAGGCCCTCGCGCAGATCGACCTTCGGCGAATATCCCAGCATCCGCCTCGCCTTGTCGATCGAAAACGCCCGGTTGTTCCGGTAAAAACGCACGCGCCGGCGGTGCAGCGGCGGTTCGATGCCGAGCGGCACGCAGACCGCCTCGCAAAGAACGGCTGCCGCGTACACCGGCGCGTACGGCACTCTCAGCCAGGGGGGACGCGCGCCAACCGACTCGGCGGCCGCCGCGACGAAATCGCGCAGCGGCAGGTACTCCGAGCCGCCGACGATGAAGGTTTCACCCGCCACGGGTGCATTCAGGGCGAGGACGAAGCCGTCGATGACGTCGTCGATGTAGGCCGGGTGGTAGTTCTCGGCACACGGCCCCACCATCAGGAAGCGTCCCTTCGTGAGCATCCTGAACATCTTGAGCATGCGGGTGTCACCCGGGCCGTACAGCGAGCAAGGTCGTACGACGACCAGCTCGACCTTCGTCGTCGCGAGCTTTCCTTGCAGGTATCGTTCGGCCGCGACCTTCGTTTCCTGGTACAGGTCCCCGGGGTTGTACGGGGACGTCTCGGTTGCAGGCGTCGACCGCACGTGGCCGTGCACGCCGATGGTCGAGCAGTGAACGTAGCGGCGCACGCCCGCACGCTCGGATGCCTCGAATACGACGCGGCTGCCTTCGAGATTGATCCGGCGATAGGTTTCCGGCGGCCCCGACGCGGTCCGGAAGTTCGACACCAGATGAATGACGGCCTCCGCCCCGCTCACGAGCTCGTCGATGCGCGTCCGGTCGGCGATGTCGCCGACGACGAGGCGCGCCACCCGCCCTTCGAACCGGGCTGCGCGAGCCGCGTCGCGGGCCAGGATGGCCACCGAATGGCCGTCGGCGATCAGTCGCTCGACGAGGTGTCCACCGAGGAAGCCCGTGGCTCCGGTCACCGACACCTTCACGAACCTTCCGCTCCTCTCCGTCCTTGCCCAGGTGGCGGGTCGCCGCCTGCCGCCTTCATCGCCCCTATGCTCCAGAATCGCGTCATGCCGCACCGCACGGCATCATCGCCGATACCGGCACGCCTTGCCACTGTGGACGCGATCCCGGCCGCCACGACGGGCGCTTCGACGAACTTCGCGCCGGCCACCTGCCAGATGCCGGGAGCGTGCTCGACCACCCATGCATTGCTCGAGAGGCGCACCCGCCCCAACCTGGCAGCATCGGGGTCTCCCGGCAGCCAACCCCAGAGGACGTCGCCCGGGCCAGCGGTGCGTGCGGCCAGCCCCGGGAAGACGGTCTGCACCGCAACGCGAAGACGATCAGCCAGGCGATCCGCGAACGCATCCGGCGTCGTTCCTTCCGGCACGAGGCCGTACTCGGTGCCGACGAGGCAGTCACCGCCATCGGAAAGCACGAACAGGTCGCGATGGCCCTTGTCGAGAAGGCTCGCCTGTACGCGCCCGGCCTGTTGTGCGGGCACGCCGACGATGCACGACGGTCCGCGCATCGGCGACCACAACAGATTGGCACCGAGGAGCCACGCCGGCTGCCGCCGCTGCACTTCCGTCGTCAACAGGGATCGGGCCGCCGGCCCGCAGGCGAGGATCACCGCGCGCGCGGCGATCCGGATCGTCCCGACCATCGTCGGCCTGCGCAGCGTGACCAGAACCGGCGTTCCGGGAGTGATCGCCTGCACCTCGATGCGATCGAACGCCTGCGCGCCGGCGGTACGCGCGGCCCGCACGATCGCCTCCACCATGCCGACAGGATCGCGCAGGACCATCTCCGGCCAACGCGCCATGCCGGAAAAGGCCCGGCTAGCCGCTTCTCCCACCCACGGCGTCAGGAACTCGCGCGCCCGTCGGGCATCGGACGTGCGTGGCATGCCAATCGATCCATCAGCGCCTGCGATATCTGCCGACCGCGATGCGGCAAGTCGGTACGCACGCAGGGCGACGGACATCGCCGCACGACTGCGCAGTCCTGCGCCACGTGTCGGCACGGTGCAGTCGAGCAGGCTCACGAGCGCCGGTTCGAGCCCGGCGAACCACGCGCGCGATCGAAGCGACGCGTCGATCCGGCGCAAGTCGAGGTTCTGCAGGTAACGGATACCGCCGTGCAGGATCCGCAGGCTCGCCGACGAAGTGCCCAGGCCGAAGCGGTCACGCTCGACCAGCAGCGTACTCAGCGACACGCTGGCACAGGCTGCCGCGATGCAAGCGCCGTAGACGCCACCGCCAACGACCAGCACATCGCAAGGGCCGCCCGCTGCGTCCGGCAGTGTCTCCGCGTCCACTCAGGCTCCGGACCGCACCTGCAGCGATCGGTACGCGGCACCCACTTGTGAGCGGAATACCGCCATCGAATGACGATCGGTAGCGCGCCTGCGCGCCTCGCAGCCGAGGGCGGTTGCGCGATCCCTGTCCCGCAACGCGAGCGAAAGCCCATCGGCCAGCGACGCGGGGCACACTTCGGTCAGGATCGCACATTCGTCGTCCAATACCTGGGTGTGAGAGCGAATCCGGGTTGCCACGATCGGACGTCCCGACTGCATGTACGAATAGATCTTCATCGGCGTATTGTCGCCACGGGTCCGGGGCGAAACCAGCACGGTCGCCTGCGCAAGGTAGTCCGGCAGGCAGGCCAGCGGCCGTGGGCCGAGGAACCGTACTCTCGCCCCCACCCCGAGCGATTCGGCCTGCGTCCGCAATGCCTGCACGCCCGCCTCGTCGCCGCCGATCAGTACCAGCCCCGCGTCCCGCATCTCCACCCGCAGCATCGCCTGCAGCAACAGGTCGATGCCCTGGTACGGCTCCAGGTTGCCGACGTACAGAATGAGGGAATCGGAGAAACCGCTCAGGACGCGAAGATCGTCCGCCGGCGGACGGTCATCCGGAGCCTCGAGCGCCACGTCCGGAACCACGAATACCCGCTCCGGCGGCACCCAGCGCCTTGCCCGAACGGCGAGATCTTCGCAAACGGCAAAGATCGCATCGACGCGGCCGATCGCCCGTCGCTCGATCGCGGCGATCGCCCCTGCCGCCCATCGAAGCCACGTCCACTTCTGAAGCAACTGCTCGGAGAGCGCCGAGTCCATGTCGTAGACCAGCTTGCGCCGAGCCAGCACGTTGAGCGCGATCGCAGGGAAGACCGCCTCCTCGACCACGTGCACGACGTCGTAGCCGACAAACAGCATGCGCCTGGCCAGGCTCAGGGACAGCATCGCGTCATAGAGGAGCTTCGATACCGAGATGCCGATCGGCACGGCGGTGACGCCCGGAATCCGCGCGCAACGGTGGATGGTCAGGCCCGGCACGACCACTTCTTCTCCCAAGGGCAGCGTCAGCAACTCCACCGCATGGCCCTCCGAAAGCAGGGCTTCGGCCAGCATGCGTACCGCGATCGGTGTGCCGCGTTCGGCGAAGAACGGTTGCGGCGCGACCAGCAGTATGCGCAGCGAACGCGAGTCCGCGGTATTCACTCAGCTGTCCCGCAGGCGGACCAACACCTGCATCCGGCAAAACGAGACGAACGACGCACGTCGACCGCGAAGGACGAACCCGCTTTCGGGGGCGCGCATCGCATCGATCAGGTTCGCAGGGGATGCACTCGTGGCGCGGACCTCGAAACAATACGAACCGACACGCCCCTCCTCGCCGGAAACCGGCATCGGATCGGTGCCACACACGACAGGCACGCCAGCCCGTTGCGCCGCCGCCAGTCCCGCAGGCAGGCGCCATCCATGTGGTCTGGCGGCACTGTCGCCCAACAGGAAACCCGCACGTCCGGCGAAGCGTTCGCAGGCAATGTGCACGAGACGGCCGCGAGCGCCCCACCACTTCCCCGCTCCCCACGGAAGAATCACCAGGGCGCCCGCATCGAGCGCTCG
>JAHDYE010000061.1 GCA_023383035.1 Burkholderiaceae bacterium
CTCGCTCCGATCCGTCATCCGGCGTGCACGCGCGGCTTGCGCACGCTGTGGCGGATGAACTCGATCACCGAATCGGCCGACGAACCCGGCCCGAAGATGCCCTTGACGCCCATTTCCTTCATCGGCGCGAAATCCCGCTCCGGAATGACGCCGCCGAAGATCACGAGCACGTCCTGCTTGTCGTTCTCCCGCAGCAGTTGAGTGATCCGGCGCGCGACCGGCAGATGCCCCTCCACCGAGCTGGAGACGCCGATGACGTCGACGTCCTCCTGGATGGCGGCGTCGAGGATTTCCTTCGGCTCGAGAAAGTTGATGATGATGACTTCCATGCCGGCCTCGCGCAGCTTGGTCGCCAGGTAGCGCACGCCGCGATCGTGGGCTTCCATCGTTGTCTTGCCGAGCAATACGCGAATGATGCGTTGGTCCATGGTTACGTTTCTGTCTCGTGAAATCATGCCGGCGCGCAGCGCCCGGCTTCGACGGATGCCTGCCCCTTCCGCTCAGTGAGGAGGCGCCCAGCCCAGATGCTTCTTGAGCACTCCCATCAGCTCGCCCGTGGTCGCGTCGGCATCCGACGCCTCGATCATCGCCGGCATCAGCACGCCGATCTCTCCGGCCTTGAAGCGCTCGGCCGCCTGCTCGAGCTGCGCCATCGCCGTTTCCCACCTGGAGCGGTCGCGGTTGGCCCGCAGGGCCTGCACGCGCTCGACGGCGACCCGCTCCGATTCGGGGTTGACCTTGAAGACCTCGACCTGCTGCACCTCGTCGGAGAGGTGCTTGTTCACGCCGACCAGAATGCGCTTCTTCGCATCGATCTCGTCGCGCCAGCGCTGGGCGCTCGCCTCGATCTGGGCGCGCACGAAGTCATGGCACTGGTGGTAGCCACCGCGCTTCTCGACCTCGTCGTAGATCTGCAGTGCCGCGGCCTCGATCTGGTTGGTCAGCGCTTCCACGTAGTACGAACCGCCCAGGGGATCGGCGACGCGCGTGATGCCGCTTTCTTCCTGGATGACCTGCTGCACGCGCAACGCCATCGTGGCCGAATGCTCGGTCGGAATGGCCAGCGCCTCGTCGAACGTGCTGACCTCCATCGCCTGCACGCCCGCCAACGCCGCACCGAACGAGTGCAGCGTGGTGCGGATCAGGTTGTTCAGCGGCTGCTGCGCGGTGAGCACGGCACCCGACGTGTGCGTATGGATGCGCACGTGCATGCTGCGCGGGTCGCGCGCGCCCAGCTCGTAGCACTTGCGCGCCCAGATCCGGCGCAGCGCGCGGATCTTGCAGATTTCCTCGAAGAAATCGTTCGCCTGCGAGATCTGGAAGCCGAACCGAGGCAGGAATTCGTCGGGCTTGAGCCCCTTGGTGATGCACCAGCGCGCGTAGTCGATGCCGGTGGCCACCGAGAACGCCACCTCCTGGACGGCGCTGGCTCCAGCCTCCTCCATTCCGTATCCGAAGATGTTGACCGTGTTCCACCTCGGCATGTTCTTCGTGCAGAAGTAGACCAGCTCCGCGGCGAGCTCCATGCCCGCCTTCGGCGGAAAGCACGTCATGCCGGTATAGGCGCTGTGGTAGTACCAGCTCATCGAGTTGCCGCCGAGCTTCTCCCACGGCACCCCGCGCCGGCGCGCATAGGCGAGGTAGTGCGCGAGCACCGGCAGGTTCTCGTACCAGGAGATGTGCACGACGTTGATCCTGTCGAGCGGCAGGCCGTCGAACAGGAGCGCGTTGTCCTCGCGCGAATAGACGGCCATCCCGCATTGGCCGACGCGGCCTTCGGCGGCCGGATGGTCGGGATCGACGCCTTCGTGCGAGACCAGGTCGTAGACGAGGTTGTAGAAGGTGTTGCCGAAATACCCGGTCATGCCCTGGCTGGTCAGGTAGTCCATGCGGCCGCGCGTCTCTTCCGGCAGCCCGTAGCCGATGACCGGCTGGTTCGCCCACGGCATGAACTGGTACTGCGCGGCGTACAGCCCGCGCGTGAACGGAAACTGGCCGGGCGTGGCCAGCGCGTCATAGGGCATGCCGGCGACGTCGTGCGGGAAGTACGCGGGCTTCAGCGGCAGCCCCGAGTCCGTGTGGCTGGCATAGGTCTTCGGATCGACGCCGAACTTCTGCGCGATGGCGTCGAATTTCTTCCTCCATTCCTGCTCGAGCCTGCGCGTCGCTTCGAGGAATTCCGGGCTGTATTGCCCGGCGGTGGCCGGCTGCGTGTCCGCTTCGGCGGACCTGGCCTTTGCGGCTATGTCGGTGGCGTGCATGGAATTTCCCGTTCTCTTACGAAATTGCAGTTGTCTCTATTCGCTCAGTTCCAGGACGGCCGCGGTACCGATCCCGCCGCCCCCGCCGATCGTCGAGACGCCGAAGCGCGCACCGGCGCGGCGCATGCCGTGCATCATGGTGACGATCGTGCGCACGCCGCTGCAGCCGACCGGGTGCCCGAGCGCGATGCCGCCGCCGAGCGGATTCACGCCGTCGAGGCCGATGCCGAGCTCCTTGCAGGACGACAGGACGACGGAGGCGAACGCCTCGTTGATCTCCCACCACCCGACCGCCCGCGGAGCGATGTCGATCCGCTCGAGCGCGACCTTGGCGGCCGGGCCGGGACTCATGCAGATCATGCGCGGATCGACACCGACACGCGCCGTCGAGCGCACCCGAGCGAACGGCTTCAGCCCGAGCGCATCGGCCTTCTCGCGAGTCATCAGCATCACCGCCGCCGCGCCGTCGCTGACACCCGACGCGTTGCCGGCGGTAACGGTTCCGTCCTGTCCGAAGCTCGGCGACAGGCGCGACAGTGCCGCCAGGCTGGTGTCGCGCCGCGGATGTTCGTCGCGCGCGAACGTGATCCGTCCTTTCCGTCCCTCGAAGATGACCGGCACGATCTCGTCGTCGTAGAGGCCGCCGTCGATGGCCCGGGTGGCCAGCTCGTGCGAGCGCAGCGCGTATTCGTCCTGCTCGGCGCGGGAGATGTCATAGACCTTGGCGACATGATCGGCCGCCATGCCCATGCTGAACTTGCCGAAGCGATACGTGGATGCCGACCAGGTCGACTCCTCGAACTGGTCCACGACCTCGCTGTTGCCGCGTCGCGTGCCCCATCGATGCCCGTGCAGCAGGAACGGCGCACCGCTCATGCTTTCGGTGCCCACCGCGATGGTGACATCGGAATCGCCGTACGCGATTTCGCGCACCGCGCTGTTGAAGGCTTCCAGCGACGAGCAGCAGGCCGCGTTCACCGCGGATCCGGTGACCGAGAACGGCAGATCGGCCTCGAGCGCGCAGAACCGTCCGATGTTCAGCGCCTGTGACGACTGGTAGACCTGGCCGACGATGACGTTGTCGACATGCGCGGGGTCGATGCCCGAGCGCCGCATCACCTCCCGTATCGTGGTGACGGCGAGTTCGTGCGCTGGCACGTCGCGCAATGTTCCGCCGAATGTGCCCTGCGCCGTACGGCAACCGGCGACGAGTACCACTTCACGTGTCATTTCTTTCCTCCCTGCGGCTCGACTCCGAAGTAGTCGTACCAGCCGCCGCGACTTCCTGGTTTCAGATTCGGGGCGCCGCGATAACCGCTCGCGAACACTTTTCTTGCGATCGGGGGAATCGCGTAGCGCTCCCCCAGCGTTTCATGGAGATATTCCTGGGCGTGGTACCAGGAGTCGAACGACGCCGTCTTGTCCAGCAGCTCGAACACGCCCATCGGCCAGCCGAGTCCGGTCTTGACCATCTGATCGACGTCGCGGATGCCGCACAGGCCTTCCTGCACGGCATGCATCGCTTCGGCGATGAACAAGTTGACGAATCGTGTCGTGAAGAATCCGGGCGAATCGCGCACCACGACCGGCTGCTTGCCGATGCTCGCCAGGTATCGCACGACGGCTTCCGCGACACGCTGTTCCGTGCGGTCCGCGCACGCCACTTCGACCAGCGGCATGACGTTGGACGGATAGAACCAGTGCGTGCCGAGCATGCGCCCGGGATTTGCCAGAACGCCGCTGAGCTCGGCGATCATGATCGACGAGGTGTTGGTGGCGATGATCGCGTCCGTCGGCGCCGCAGCTTCGATCTCGCGCAGCACCGCGTGCTTCTGGCTCACCACCTCGGGCACGGTTTCGAACACCAGCTGGGCATCGCGCACGCCTTCGGCGAGGTCCAATGTGGGCCGTACCCGCGCCAGCGCCTGCTCCATCGCCTCCGCGGCAAGCCGCCCTTTCCGGACCGCGGCTTCCATGCCGAACGGGCCGGTCCGCAGCAGGTCCATGCCGTGGGCGAGCGTCTCCTGGCGCCGCGCGACCAGCCGCACCTGGCTGGCCGGCGAGCCGAGCAGGCACGCGAGGACGATGCCGTGGCCCATCAGGCCGCCTCCGCCGACGACGGCGATGCGTTCGATGGGCGCGGCGACGGGCTGCGCGCTGTCCGTCATGGATGGCTCCTCACTTGGCAAGGCTGGCAACGAATTCGGTTTCGACGGCGCGGGCCGCATCGGCCGCGTTCATCCGCCTGGCGGCCACCGCGTCGGCGAGCCGCTCGAGCGCGCCCGATCGCGTCGCCCGCTGCAGCGGAACATCGACGAAGGCGGCCTGCAGGCAGGCGCGGATCTCCGCGATCGCGCGCTCGTGTTCGAGCACCCGCAGGCGGTCGGTGGTGCGCAGGTACGCGCCGTGCGCGAGAATGGCGTCGGCCAGCTCGGCCACGCCGTTACCGGTCTGGGCAATGGTGGTCAGCACCGGAATCTTCCAGCCGGGCGAATGGACGCTTGCCCGCTCCGACAGCTCGCGCAACTGGACGAGCTTCGCGTCGACGCCGGGCAGGTCGGCCTTGTTGATGCAGAGGATCGAAGCGATCTCGAGCACGCCCGCCTTCATCGCCTGCACGGCGTCGCCGAGCGCGGGCGCTTCCACGACGACCGGCGTATGGGCGATCCGCCAGACGTCGACTTCCGACTGTCCGATGCCCACGGTCTCGACGATGACCGGGTCGTAGCCCACGGCATCGAATACCCGCGCGAAGTCGTACGTCGTGCGCGCCACGCCGCCCAGGCATCCGCGCGTAGCCGCGCTGCGGATGAAGACGTTCTCGTGGCCGCTGGCGCGACTCATGCGCACGCGGTCGCCGAGCACCGCGCCGCCGGTGAACGGACTGCTCGGATCGACGGCGATGACGCCGACGCGCCGGCCCGACGAGGCGAAGTGAATCGCCAGTGCGTTCACGAGCGTCGACTTGCCCGCGCCCGGCGCGCCCGTGATGCCGATGATCTGGGCGCGGCCGCTATGCGGATGAAGGCGCGACAACAGCGCGCGCGCGGCATCGCCTGCGCCTTCGACGACGCTCAGGGCTTCGCCCATGCGGGCCTTCTGCCCGGACAGCAGGGCATCGAACCATTCCGGCGAATCGACCGTGTGCGACAAGCGTCACTTCCTTTCGGGGTTCGTCGTGTCTGCGAACGATCGGCGGGCCGCGCCATTGCACGCAGGTCCGCAGGGTGCCGAGACGACGGGGCGAGTATAAGGAGTCGCCGGAATTAAATCAAGCGCTCGCTCTAATTCCAGAGAGGCATCGGCCCTTCATGTCGATCGACGCGGTGCGCTTGCCTGCCTGGCAGCGACCGGCACACGGGGTGGAGACTCCGGCGTAGAATGCCGCCGATGAAAACGAACGACGAATCCGCAAGAAAAGTGGAACTGCGCACCGCGGCGGCACGGTTGTTCCGCAAGGTCGGATACAGCCGCGCTACGGTGCGCGACGTCGCGAAGGCGGTAGGGCTTCAGTCGGGCAGCATCTTCTACTACTACAAGACCAAGGAAGACATCCTCGTCGACGTCATGAAGGAGGGGATGCGCCAGTTCACGGAAACCGTGCTGGCGCCGCTACGCGAGGCCACGACTCCGCTGATGCGGCTGCGAGCGTTGCTGATCGGCCATCTCAAGGCGCTGCACGGAGGCAACGACGAGCTCGCGGTCATCCTGTCGGAATGGCGCTCGCTGTCGCCGCGCTCGCGGCGGCAGATCGTCAAGCAGCGCGACGAGATCGAGGCCATGTGGGATGGAGTGCTGCGCGAACTGGCCACCGAGGGACGCGTGCGCGGCGACCTGAGCATCCTGAGACTCGCCGTGCTCGGGGCAGCGAACTGGTCGCTGCAGTGGTACGACGAACGGGGCAAGCTCAGCATCGACGAGCTGGCCGACCAGCTCCTGGAGCTGTTCGTCCCGGCCGCCGACAGGAAAGCGTAGGCTCGCGGCGCGAGCCCGACCGCGACCGCCGGTCGCGGCTTGTGCCGGGGGCGGCGCTCATTCGTTCTCGACCCGGTTCCGCGATTCGACCTCGACCATCCTGGTCCGGGCGACCTCCATCGCACGCAGGATCTCGGCTCGCAGGTCCGCGGTTTCACGGATCGTCCAGTCGAGCACGCCGGTCGCCATGGCGTCGCCGTCGGCGCGCGCCTTGCGGTTGAACGCGTCGAGGAATTCGTTGCGCATCCGGTCCGCTTCGGCCTGCTCGCCCCGTGCCGCGAGCTCGCGGTACCGTGCCCCGTGGAACAGATCGAACGCCGCGGAGGCGCCCATCACCGCGAGCGTCGCCCGGCTCAACGCAATGTACGCAACGCCAGGCCGCAGGAAGCGGCTGAACGCGTGGATCTGGCGGCCGCCGAAATTCTGGTTGAGCACGACCGAGACGACCGGCACCGAGCTCAGCACGTTCACGTCCAGCGACTCGCCACCGATCTGCTGGATGCGCAGACGCTCCTGCTTGGTTCCCGGCACGAAGCCGGGAGCGTTCGACAGCATCACGAGCGGAAACCGGTGCCGTTCGAGAAACTCCATGAACAGCCGGAACTTCTCGGTGCCCGGGGCGTCGGGGGCTCCGCCGCCCAGAGGCTGGTCGGCGATGACGCCGATGACCTTTCCCTCCAGGGTGCCCAGCCCGGTGATCAGCGTCGAGCCGGGCCGGTCTTCGGGATCGCGATGGAATTCGAGGAAGCTGCCCTCGTCGAAAATCGCCTCGATGACGTCGGCCACCATGTCGAACGGCTGTGACGGATCGACGGGGATGCGAGGCGCCTTTCGCGGCGGATCGAAGACGGCCGGACCGGCTTCTCCGTCGAAGAAGCCGAGCACCCGGTTCGCCAGATCGAAGGCCTCGCCGAGGCTCTCCGTCTGGAAGGTGGCGGTCTTGAGCGCGACGCGGCGATCCTTCTCCGAGTCCTGCTTGCGCCTCACGTAGATCGTCGCGTCGGCCTGACTGTTGAGCGTCACCAGCAGCAGGCCCTCGGGCCGTGTGACGATGTGGATCCGGGGCGTACCTGGCCGGGCGAGCTGGCGCGCCAGATCCATCTGCGCGCGCACCGCGTTCTCGTCTTCCCCGCCGACGGCGCGATACCACCGCCTGCCGACCACGAGAATCTTCGGGGACCGCGTCCTGTCGGCGATCCGCAGGAGTTCGCGCGTCCGCACCAGGCTGGCGAAGGAACGCACGCCCGCGTCGGTGCGCGGCCCCATCACCAGTACGTGCTTGCCGCCCAGCCTGGCGAAGCCGCCGACCAGTGCGCCGGCCTCGACGTACTCGCTCTTGAACGGCACGAAGGTACCCCGGTCCACATTGGCGGCGATCCTGCGCTCGTTCAGCACCGTGTCGGCGAAACCGTCTTCCGCCACCTCCCGGCAGTCCGGCGATCGGGCGATGACCGGATCGTGGCGCCTGCCCGAGAACAGCGCGTGAACGCGGCGCACGTGGCGCAGCAGGTCTATCCGGTCGCGTGCGACCAGATCCACCGTACCGGTCCACTGCGCCATGACGCGGGCGCCGCCGATTTCGTAGTTCGAGAGCGACTCGCCGGTCACGGCGCGAATGACGTTCGACCCCGTCAGTACCCGGTACGATTGCCCGGAATCCAGCATGATCTGGATGCAGGCCTGGGACGAGCCGTAGACGTCGAGTCCGGTGGCCGATCCCACGCCGACGGCCACCGATACGAAGTTGCGCGGGGCCCGGCCCCCGCTCGGAGACAATGACAGGTCGAAGGTCTGCTCGAGCTCGCGGAAGAGATCGCCCAGCACCGGGTCCCCGACGCTGCGCACGCTCGCCAGGAAGCGCGCGTAGCCGACGCCGTGCGCGGTCAGCGCGTTCATCATGAAACCCTCGGCGGCGCGGTTCAGCGCCACCATTCCCTGGCGCACGTTCGCTCCCGCGCCGTCGTTCCACACGTAGAGCGGCACGTCGCGCATGTACGCGTAGTAGCACGCCGCGACGTATTTCCGGCCCTCGAGATCGCCGGTCGCCCCGCCGCTGATGCGCGAGTCCTTGCAGAAGAAGACGGCCGGCGCCCCCGCTATCAGTCCCTCGTAGATCCTCGCGCCGACGGCTTTCCGCTGCGCCTCGTCGCCTGCCGTCCGGATACCGTCGATGGATGCGATCAGGATTTCGCGCGCCGTGCCGGGGTCGAAGCACTCCTGCACCCAGTACTCGAGCGGCCACTTTCCCTGGTCGAACAGGCGCTGGTCGCGGGCGTTCGACGCTCCGTTCCACAGCGGGTTGCGCTCGTCCTCGACGTGGAGCAGATCGAGGCAGACGCGCCCGTGATTCAGATGCACGTTGATGACCTTGCGCTCCACGGCCATGCTGCCGGGCCGGCGCGCGCTCACCTGCACCAGCACGAAATCGGCACGGGAATGCAGGAAGAACCGTACCGGCCGGCCGGCGATCTCGACGAGGCTTTCGTAGTTCAGGACTCTCGGATCGCTTCCCGCGAGGTCGAGGTCGATCGGGCGCTCGCACGCCAGAATCAGCACGATGTTGTGCTCGCCCTCGTCGAGATCGTTGTACGCCGTGAGGAGCCGGCCGGCCTGGACGGCCGCCCTCTCCACGTTCGAGGCCGAACGCACGCGGCCCCGGCCATCGGTTTCGATTTCCGGCACTCCCTCTTCCAGCCACGCGACGGTCGCGTACCGGTGGGCGCCGCCTTCGTTCGGCACGAGCCGGTACTGCACGACCGCCGGCATCGAGGACGGCAGGCGTTCGATCCGGTACGATCGCGACCACACCTGCGCGCGTTTCTCCAGCTCCCGGCGCACCCAGTCGGGCAGCGACCGCGGAATCGGATCGGCAGCCGGCGTTCGCAGGGCCGCACGGGCCTGTTCACGGAAGTCGTCGCCCTCGGTACCCGCAAGACCATGGCGTCCCGCTTTGCCCGCCGGCTTGTCGGCGCCGGCTGCGCGATGCCGCGAACCGCCGCTCCTGCCGGTGCCGGCAGGCCGGGCCAGCAAGGCCCGCCCCAGCGTCGCGAGCGCATCGTCGCGTTCGGGCTGCTCCTGGCGCACCAGGCCGATCAGGGCGGTGCGGCTCCTGCGCGGAACCAGCGAACCCGCGAGCAGAAGTCGCAGCAGGCTGCCGATCAGCGCGCGCCCCTCGCGCACGGCATCGTAGCCGCGCAGAAGATGGAACAGCGCAAGCCGCATCTCGGGGCTGCGCTTGCCGTCCATGCGCGGGATTCCGTACTTCTGCCGAAGGCGGGCCATGACGGAACGGAACAGCGGAGGAGGCGAGTAGGTCTCGTTCTCCCACTCCAGCACCAGGCGATTCATTTCGCCGAACCACGTCTGGTTCACGCCCAGTGCGGGCGAGTAGATCTGCTTGAGCAGCGCGTACGTCTCGACGATGTCCGCGACGGCCTCTTCCACGTTCTCCAGCGGGACGCCGGAGGCGGCCAGCGCCTCCATGCAGCGCGTCAACCGCTGCGGGATCTCTTCGCCCTGCAGATAGCCGAGGCAGTGGCTGCGCACCAGTCTCAGCACGATCGGCAGGGCGACGCCGGGATTGCCGGCCACTGCCGCCGCCAGTCCGCCATCCGTCGAGCCGGCATCCAGGATGTGTCCGAAGACCTCGTGCGGTTCGCCTTCGATGTCGATCGGGTCGTATTCGCAGCACGCCTGCGGCGCAGCGGACGCCTCTTCGACCACCACCAGGAGCTCGCCTTCGGCCAGCGGCTTTCCGAGCACCAGCCCCTGCGATGTCCTGCCGCGTACCAGCCGCTCCGGGACGCCGTCCTCGACCAGGTAGGTCACCTTGCCGGTCACCGGCGCGAGCAGAGTCGATTCCATCTTCATGGCTTCGATGACCATGAGCGGGTCGCCTCGCCTCACCTGCGAACCGATGCCCAATTCCCCGCCGCCCGCCGTGCCTGCCAGCTTCACGAACGAACCCTGGAACGGACAGCGTACGGCGCCCGGCGGATCCGTCGCCTGCGACGATCCGGCTTCCCGTACGCGCACCCGGTAATAATGGATGCCGCCTTCCTCCATCACCCGCAGCGCATGGTGCGACGGCCGGCGATCGACCCGTACCGGGTACGACCGCCCCTGGTACAGGATCAGGCAGTCGCTGCTTCCGTCGATCCGCTGTACGACCTGCATCTCTCCCAGATAGGCACGGTTGACGAAGGCGGCGTACGTCCTCGGCCCATGCTGCAGGAATTCGATGCGCAGCCGCTTGCCGTGGATCTCCGCGTGGAACGCGGGAACCAGGTTCAACGTTCCGCGCTGCAGGATGCTTTCGAGGTCGCCGTTCGCCAGTGCGGCCTCCAGCGTGGCATGCACCGCGTGGACCATCTCCGCGAGCGAGGCGAAGACCGCCGCGATCACCGATCGCCGGGCGCCCGGCTGCGGCGCGAACAGCCCGGTGCTCTCGTCCAGCAGACGGTTCGTGTAACGGCCGTCGCGGAACGAAGGGTGGCGAAGGATTTCGAGCAGCTGATCGACGTTGGTCGTGATCCCGCGAACGTACACTTCTCCCAGTGCGCGCTCCAGCCTGGCGAGGCATTCGCCGCGGTTGCGCCCGTACGCGATGATCTTTCCGATCATCGGATCGTAATGGGGCAGCACGCTGTCGCCGGTCTTGAAACCCACGTCGCAGCGCACGCCGTTGAAGGTCGGCAGATCGAGCTCGCGAATGATTCCCGGGCTGGGTGCGTATCCGTTCCACGGATCCTCCGCGTAGATGCGGCACTCGATCGCATGGTCCTTCTCCGCGAAGCGCAGACGTCGCGCGCGTTCGTACGGAATCTCGTCTTCCCGGCCGTCGAACAGCAGGATCTGCCATTTCACGAGGTCGATGTGCAGGCTCTGGTCCGTGACCGGGTACTCGACCTGCAGACGCGTATTGACCTCCAGGAATCCGAACTCCTCGGAATCGACGTCCAGCAGGAACTCGACCGTGCCCGCACCGCCGCCGGCGGCGTATCCCGAGATTGCCGCGACGTTCTCGGCAGCGGCCAGCAGCTTGAGGATCAGGCGGTCGTTGAGGAAATGGTCTCCTGATTCCTCGATGATCTTCTGGTTGTTCCGTTGCACGGCGCACTTGCGGATTCCCACCGCCATCCCGTTGAAGATCTGCACCTCGAGATGCACGGGCCGCTCGATGTAGCGCTCGAGATAGAGCGAGTCGTCGCCGTAGTTCGCCTTGCCGATGCGTCGCGCCGATTCGCAGATCTGCACGAGGCCCTCGGGCGAGCGCGCCACGGCCATGCCCTTGCCGCCTCCGCCCGCGTTGAGTTTCACGATGACCGGATAGCCGACCCGGGCCGCTTCGCTGCGCGCCTGCTCCGGGCTCGCGATCAGCCCCGTTCCCTCCAGCAGCGGTACGCCGTTGGCCCGTGCCAGCGCGCGCGCATCGAGCTTGTGGCCCACTTTGCGCATCACTTCGGCCGCGGGCCCCATGAAGCGCAGTTCCCGCCCATGCGTCTCGCGCAGGCGATCGATCGCTTCGACGAAGCGATGGTTCTCCGAAAGAAAACCGTACCCGGGGTAGATCGCGGTCGCCCCGGAGAGGAGGGCCGCGGCCAGGACCGTCGGCATGTCGGTATAGCCCGCGGGTTCCCCGATGTAGACGACCTCGTCGGCGAACTCGTACCACGACTGCTTGCGGTCCGGGTCGGTCACGACCGCGACCGAAGGAATGCCCTCTTCCCTGAGCGCGAAGAAGAACCGCTTGGCGATTTCGCCGCGATTCGCGACCAGGACCTTGCGGAGCCTGTGACGTCCGGACGCGGTCGGCGACCTGCCGATGCCGGGATTCGCGCACCGGAGATTCCCGAGGGCTGAATCGATCTGCTGCTTCATGGAATGACTTCGTCGATGACTTCGAACCGATCGGCACCACGTTCCGGACCGGGGCCGCGTCCCGACGCAGGCTCCTCGTCACGGCCCTGCGGGGCGCGGGAATCGCTCCGCTGCGGCGCTACGAACTCCGCTTGCCGAGGGCATCCAGATGGCGCGCCGCCGCGATCGTTTCGGCAACGTAGAAGCCGTCCGGGCGCCGGTAGAGCAGGCCGGCTTGCTCGAGGTGGCGCAGATGCGCCATGGTCACGCTCGAAGCCCACGGAATGACCTGCCGCACGGCGCCGTCGTAGACGAGATCGTCGAGCCTTCCGAACTGCGCGGACCCGCGAAGCAGCTCGCCGAGGATCCGTTCGTCGCGCGCCACGACTGCGTCGATCGTTTCGCGCACGAGCCCGGAAACCGTTCCGGCGCCGCGACACACCGGCCCGTGTCCGGGGAACACGGCGCGCAGCGCGAGCCCCGCAAGACGCTCGAGGGATGCCAGATAGCCGGCCACGCCTCCGGCATTGGACGGATACCACGGCAGGGAGGTGCCCCGTGCCATCAGCATGTCGCCGGTGAATGCGACACCCTGGTGCAGGTCGGCCCAGACGAGATGCCCGATGTCGTGCCCCGGCATGTGGTGCGCCTTCAGCCGGTACGGACCCGCCTGGACTTCGTCCCCGTCGTCCATCAGTTGCCAGGTGATTCCGGACTCGGTCGAGAAAAGCTCCGGCATCGTGTCGTGCCGGAATTGCGCGGCGACGTCGAAATCGCGCAGGGACTCCACCTCGCAGATGACTTCCCGGGGCAGAATGTGGTGCGCCTGCCAGCCCGGATCGGCCGCCTGGGTCCAGCCGGCCGCCGGCAGCAGCACACGCGCGCCGGTCAACCGTGCGATCGGCACGGCGCCGCCAGCGTGGTCGGTATGCGTGTGCGTCAGCAGAATCGTATGCACCTCGCAGCGACGCTGCCGCCACGTCGCCAGCGCCCCGTCGATCGCGCACAGCAACGCGTCGAGATCGGGGTCGACTCCCAGACCGGCATCGATCAGGACCGAACCCTCGTGATCGCGAACCAGGTAGACATTGCACGACGAAGGCCATCCCCGTCGACGCGTACGGAACTGGACGAGATCGGATTCGATATCTACGGCCTCTACCAATGTCGGGACTCCTGGCTGTCGATGCTTCGGTCCGGGCGAAACGCGACGCGGCCCGGCTGCGGGCCGTCTTCACGCGAGGCAGACCGGTCGGGACCGGATGAAAACCCGTGCCGGAGAACGGGTCGGGGCGTGCGCCGCGACCCGGCCGCTTCGACGCGGCATGCGAGCCGCGGCGCCCCGGCGCCGTCTCCGCGGCAGCTCCGGGGGCAGCGGCTGCCTTTTGCTAGTTCTCCTTCGCGCAATCGCGCGGCGTGAGGCCTTTCTCCGCGGCGTAGCGGGCGGCGGACGCCTCGACGATCGGACGCGTCAACGACTTGTCGCCGGCGATCCAGTCGGTGACCGGCACGAGCTTGCTGCCATCCCACTGGAAGACCTTGGCGGCGCCTCCGCCCTCGTGATCGAAGCAGCTCGACTTGATCGGCTGCACCAGCCCCCAGACGCCGAGCTCCTTGAGTCGCTTCTCGCCGAGATCGAGGTTCTCCAGGCCCCAGCGGACCTCTTCGCCCGTCAAGGACCTGCGTCCGAACTTCTGCTGGGCGATGCGCACCGCCTCGGTATTGATGACGCCGTAGGTCAGGCCCATGTTGTAGTAGACGAGGCCCATGCGGCTCAGATCCTGCAGGTTTCCGCGCTTGTCGCCACTATAGAGATGCTTCTTGATTTCCTGGATGACCGGGAAATCGTCTCCCGTCGGCATCGGATGCACCACGTAGAAACCCTTCGCCACCTCACCGGCTGGAATCAGGTCGTCTTCGGTGCCGGCGAAGGGCACGCCGACGATGCGGTTGGCCGGAAACCCGACCTTCTCGGCGGTCTTCAGCGCGACCGCCGGCGCAACGCCCCACTCACGCAAAATGACCCAATCGGGCTTGATGCGCCGGATCGTCAGCCACGCCGCCTGCTGGTCGCTGCCGGGCATGGGAACGCTGATGTGCGTCACCTCGAAACCATACTTCTTCGCCTGCGCATCCAGCATGGGGATGGTTTCCTTGCCGCCGGCCGAATCCATGTGCAGGTTGACGATCTTCTTGCCATTGAGCTTGTCCATCCCGCCTTCACGCATGCCGATGAACTTGATCTTCACCGTGTTGGTCGAGATGTAGTTGGTGCCCAGCGGGAAGATGTACGGAAAGACCCGCCCGTCGCTCGCGTCGGTGCGACCCGAGCCGATGGTCACGATGGGAATGCGGTCGGCGGTGGCCCGATCGAGCAGGGCGTAGATGACCCCGGTGCTGATCGGGTTGAACGACGAGGCGCCGGTCGGACCGTTCTTCTTCAGGCGCTCGTAGCATTCCACCCCGCGATCGACCTTGTACGCGGTCTCGCATTCCTCCCACGTCAGCTTGACGCCGTTGATCCCGCCGTCGCGCTTGTTCAGAAGGTCCATGTAGTCGATCCATCCGGCCGCGATGTTCACGCCGAGCGGCGTAAGGGGACCGGTGCGCCAGCCGATGAGCGGAAAGAACTGCTCGTTGGGCGCGGCGTTCGCCATCGTTGCCGTCGCCGCGGCGGCGCCGAGCGCGATTCCCGCCATGACTCGCTTCATCCTGTATCCGATGCTCATTGTTACCTCCTCCAGAAAAGCAGACGATCGTGGATCTCGCCGATCCATGTTCACAGCCGGTCGCCCCGGCGATCTCACCGCGCGGCGTGCGCGGTCCCCGATGAACCGTTACCGCGGGAACGGCCAGAGACGCATCTTTTCCTTCCCGATCTGGTAGAGACGCACGAGCCCGCGCGGCTCGACGATCAGCAGCCAGATGATCAGCACGCCGTAGAGCACATGCTCCACGTGCGCCACCACGCTGGCGTCGATGGCCTGGCCGAAGATCATCGCGCTGCCCAGATTCATCAGGATCGGGATCAGCAGGATGAACGCGGCGCCGAGGAAGCTGCCCAGGATGCTGCCCAGGCCGCCGATGATCGCCATGAAGAGGATCTGCAGCGAGCGGTCGAGGTCGAATGCCTGCGGCTCGACCGTTCCGACGTAGGCGAACGCCCAGAGCGCGCCGGCCATGCCGCAATAGAACGAGCTCACCGCGAACGCGGTCAGCTTGGTGCGGAAGACGTCGATGCCGATGACGTCGGCCGCCACGTCCATGTCTCGAACCGCCATGCAGCTTCGCCCGAACGCCCCTCTCATCATGTTCTTGGCCGCCAGGGCCAGCAGGGCGACGACGGTCAGCACGAGCAGGTAGCGCATCATCGGCGAGTCGAAGGTCACGCCGAGAATGACGATCTTCTGGGCGGTGATGACGCCCGAGGCGCTGTAGTTCGTCAGCCAGCCGAACTTGGTGAGCACCCATTCGATGAAGAACTGCGAACCGAGGGTGGCGACGATGAGATAGAAGTCCTTGATCCGGTAGCAGACCAGCCCGAAGAGCACGCCGATCAGCGCCGCGCACAGCGATGCCAGCACGAAGCTGACCAGGATCGGCATGCCGTCGATGCGCAGGATGAAGTTGTACGCGGCAAACGCGCCGACGCCCATGAAACCGGCCGAGCCGAGCGAGATCTGGCCCGTGTAGCCGGTCAGGATGTTCAGGCCCAGCGTCGCGAGCGACAACACCAGGAACGGGATGAGCAGGCCGTTGAACCAGTAGTCGTTGCCCAGCAGAGGCACCGCCACGAACGCGACGAGGAGCAGGGCGAAGAACCCGATGCGATCCTGGAGAATCGGGAATATCTGCTGGTCGGCAGCGTAGTCGCTCTTGAACTGACTGGCTTCGCGGTAGAACACTGCTCACACCCGCTCGATGCGCTGTTCGCCGAACAGCCCGTGGGGCCGTACCAGGAGGAACAGCATGGCGAACACGTAAGGGAACCAGTTCTCGATTCCTCCGCCGAGGTAGCCGCCGAGGTAGACCTCGGCGAGCTTCTCGGTGGCGCCGATGACGAGCCCGCCGACGATGGCGCCGGCCACCGACGTGAACCCGCCGAGGATCAGGACCGGCAACGCCTTGAGCGCGACGACGACCAGCCCGAACTGCACGCCCAGGCGCGATCCCCAGATCAGCCCGGTGATCAACGCCACGGCACCCGAGATCGCCCAGACGATCCGCCACATGCTGGCCAGCGGGATGCCGATCGACATCGCCGCCTGGTGGTCGTCCGCCACGGCGCGCAGGGCCCGGCCGGTCGCCGTGCGGTTGAAGAACACCACCAGGACCGCCACCAGGGTTCCGGCGATGCCTGCCGCGAACAGGTCGAACTTGCTGATCGCCACGCCGGCGACCTCGAAGGGAACGTCCTTGATGCCGAGATCGAGACCGTACCCCTTCGACCCCCAGATCAGCTGGCCCACCCCCTCGATGATGATCGCCAGGCCGATCGTCGCCATGAACAGCGACATCGGCGGCTGGTTGGCGAGCGGGCGAAGCATCAGGCGCTCGATCGCGACGGCCATCAGGACCATGACCACCAGCGTGATCGCGATCGCCGCCCAGAACGGAATGCCGCGCTCTTCGAGGTTGACGAAGGTGAGCGCCGCGAACAGGACCATCGCCCCCTGCGCGAAGTTGAAAACGCCCGAAGCCTTGTAGATCAGCACGAAGCCCAGGGCGACGAGCGAATACATCACTCCGGCGAGCAGGCCGGCCACCAGGACTTCAATGAAGAACGCCATCCGCCATTTCCCCCATCGTCACGTTCTTCCATTACTCAAGCGCTTGCTTCATAAATATCGCGTTGCTTGCCCGGTGCACCCGGCTCGACGGCACGGCAACATCCCGCATGGCTGCGAAGTCGCAGCGACTCTAGCACCGGTTCAGAGATCTTTCAAGCGCTTGCTCTAATTCGGGCCGGAAATTCGCCGCAGCCGGTACTGCCCCGGCTGCAGGCCGGTCCAGCGCTTGAACGCGCGATGGAAGGCGCTGGTGTCCTGGAAGCCCAGCCGGATCGCGATCTCGTCCATGCTGAGCGTGCCGTGGCACAGGAGATGGATGGCCTGGTCGCTGCGCAGCTTGTCCTTGATATCCCGATAGCTCGTTCCTTCGGCGGCGAGCCGACGTCTCAGCGTGGTCGGCGCAGTGCCGAATTCCGCCGCGAGATCGTCGAAGCCCGGCAACGCCTCGGCCCGCAGGCTGCCCCGCAGGCGACGCCTTATCCGTGCCGTCCAGCTGTCCGCGTTGCGGTAGCGCAGGAACAGCGATTGCGGCGCACTGCGCAGGAAGCGCCTGAGCGCGCCGGCATCCTGCACGATCGGCATCGCCAGCAGCTTCGCATCGAAGCGGATGCCGGTGAATTCGGCGTGGAAGCGCAGATTCTGCGTATACATCAGCGTGTACTCGCGCGCATGCGCCGGCCGCTGGTGCGCGAAATCCGCCCGATCGAGGACGACGCGGCGCCCGATGAGCCAGCACATCAGGCCGTGCACCAGCACCAGGAAGGTCTCGTCGGCAAACCGTCGCGCCGGCCCGGCTTCGATGCGGTTGATCACGCGCACCACCGCCTGTTCCTCCTCCAGCACCAGCTCGCCGCCGATGTCGTCGAGAAACAACGCGAAGGCGCGCAGCATGCGCCTGAGCGCGCGCTCCAGGTTCCCGCAGGCCATCAACGACTGGCATATCAGCGCGAAGCTGCCCACCTTCATCGGCCTGCTGTCCAGGCCGAGGAATTCGTCGTCGATCTCGCGCGCCACGGCCAGCCACAGCGCCGAGAATGCCGACGCCGGCACGCGCGCATTCGGTACGACCAGCCATTCGGCGGCGATTCCCGCCTGCGCGAGCACGCGCCGGCGGGCTTCGTCCGACAGGCGCATCAGGGCGGCGTCGACGAAATACATCGCGACGGTGTCCTTTTCGATCGCCTCATTCATGTCTCATCGATCGTTCCGATCGTCCGGGCGCGCGGGCCGGCCCGGGGTGGCATAAGCGACCACCGGACTGGTCGCCGGCGCCATGGTACGTCCGATGGAGCTTGCCTACAGTGCGGCGGCGAAAGACATACCCAGCGGGACCAGTGCCATGACCGATTTATCCGCCCAGAAGGAGCTGTTGCAGTACCGGAT
>JAHDYE010000062.1 GCA_023383035.1 Burkholderiaceae bacterium
GGTCGAGCACACGGTCACCGAGCAGGTCACCGGCATCGACATCGTCAAGGCGCAGCTGCGCATCAGCGAGGGCGCGCGTATCGGCGAGGCCGACTGCCCGGTGCCGCGCCAGGCCGACATCCGGCTCAACGGCCACGCGCTGCAGTGCCGGATCACCACCGAAGACCCGGAGAACAACTTCACGCCCGACTACGGGCGCATCACCGCCTACCGCAGCGCAGCCGGCTTCGGGCTGCGGCTGGACGGCGGCACCGCGTACAGCGGCGCGGTGATCACGCCGTACTACGACTCGCTGCTGGTGAAGGTGACCGCGTGGGCGCCCACCGCGCAGGAGGCGATCCGCCGCATGGACCGGGGGCTGCGCGAGTTCCGCATCCGCGGCGTGGCGACCAACCTGCAGTTCGTCGAGAACGTGATCAACCACCCGGACTTCGTGGCCGGGCGCGTGACCACGCGCTTCATCGACACCACGCCGGAGCTGTTCCGTTTCGCCCGGCGCCGCGACCGGGCCACACGGCTGCTGCGCTACATCGGCGAAGTCACCGTCAACGGACACCCGGACATGAAGGGGCGCGCGCGCCCCGACCTCGCGCACCTGCACATGAGACTGCCGGGCGGGCGGCGCGTGGAGGCCGGTTCGGGTGCGGCCGGCGTGGCGCCGGCCGGGGGAGCCGCGCTGCCCGACCCGATGGCGCCGTCACCGCCGGGCATGCGCCAGCGGCTGGAAGAGCTGGGCGCGGCGCGCTTCGCGCAGTGGATGCGCGAGCACCCGCGCGTGCTGCTCACCGACACCACGATGCGCGATGCGCATCAGTCGCTGTTCGCCACGCGCATGCGCAGCATCGACATGCTGCGCATCGCGCCGTACTACGCGCGGCTGCTGCCGCAGCTGCTCTCGCTCGAGTGCTGGGGCGGTGCCACCTTCGACGTGGCGCTGCGCTTCCTGAAGGAAGACCCGTGGGAACGGCTGGCGCGGCTGCGCGCGGCGGTGCCCAACATCCTGCTGCAGATGCTGCTTCGGGGCAGCAACGCGGTCGGCTACACCAATTACCCCGACAACGTGGTGCGCCATTTCGTGGCGCGTGCCGCGGCCGGCGGCATCGATCTGTTCCGCGTGTTCGATTCGCTGAACTGGGTGCGCAACATGCGCGTGGCGATCGACGCGGTGCTGGAGTCGGGCGCGTTGTGCGAAGGCGCGATCTGCTACACCGCCGACCTGTTCGACGCGACGCGACCCAAGTACGGGCTGCGCTACTACCTCGACACCGCGCGCGAGCTGCAGCGTGCCGGCGTGCACGTGCTCGGCATCAAGGACATGGCCGGCGTGTGCCGGCCGCGCGCGGCGCGCGAGCTGGTGCGCGCGCTGCGCGAGGAGACCGGGTTGCCGGTGCACTTCCATACGCACGATACCAGCGGCGCTGCGGCGGCCTCGGTGCTGGCGGCGGTGGAGGCGGGCGCCGACGCCGTCGATGGCGCGATGGATGCAATGAGCGGGCTGACTTCGCAGCCGAACCTGGGCGCGATCGTCGCGGCGCTGGAAGGCGGCGAGCGCGATCCCGGCGTCGATCGCGCGGCGATGCAGGAGATCTCGCATTACTGGGAGAGCGTGCGCAGGCTGTACGCGCCGTTCGAGTCCGACATCCGTGCCGGCACCTCCGACGTCTACCGCCACGAGATGCCCGGCGGGCAGTACACCAACCTGCGCGAGCAGGCGCGCGCGCTGGGCCTGGAGCACCGCTGGCCCGAGGTGGCGCAGGCCTATGCGGCGGTGAACCGGCTGTTCGGCGACATCGTCAAGGTGACGCCCACTTCCAAGGTGGTGGGCGACATGGCGCTGTTCATGGTCGCCAACGACCTGTCCGGGCACGACGTCGCCGACCCGCAGCGCGCGGTGTCGTTTCCCGACAGCGTGGTGTCGCTGTTCCGCGGCGAGCTGGGCTTTCCGCCCGACGGTTTTCCGGTGGCGCTGTCGCGCAAGGTGCTCGAGTGCGACGGCGCGCATCCGATCCTGCCCGAGCCGCCGGCGCCGTACCGGCCCGGCGACCGGCTCGCGCCGGTGGATCTCGAGCAGGCGCGCCAGGAAGCCGGCAAGGCGGCCGGCCACCGCATCGACGACGACCAGCTCGCGTCCTGGCTGATGTACCCGAAGGTGTACCGCGACTACGCCGAGCACCGGCGCCAGTTCGGCGACGTGAGCGTGTTGCCCACGCAGACCTTCTTCTATGGCATGCGCGAGCGCGAGGAGGTGGCGATCGACATCGATCCGGGCAAGACGCTGGTGGTGAGCATGCAGGGCATGGCCCCGGCCGAGGAAGAGGGGCTGGTGCGCGTGTTCTTCGAGCTCAATGGCCAGCCGCGCACGATGCGCATCGAGAAGGCGGGTGCGGCGCGCGCGCCGCGCCGCGCGCAGGCCGAGTCGGGCAACCCGGCGCACGTGCCCGCGCCGATGCCCGGCATGATCGTGACCGTGGCGGTGAAGGCCGGGCAGGCGGTGCTGGCCGGCGATCCTCTCGTGTCGATCGAGGCGATGAAGATGGAGACCCAGATCCGCGCCGAGCGCGACGGCACGGTGCGCGTGGTGCACGTGAAGCCGGGCGACACGGTGGGGGCGCACGATCTGCTGGTGGAATATTGAGGCAGCGCGACGTCATCGACCTGGTGCTGCTGGCCGCGCTGTGGGGCGCCTCGTTCCTGTTCATACGCGTGGCGGCGCCGCAGTTCGGCGCGTTCGCGCTGATGGCGCTGCGCACCGGCATCGGCGCGCTGGTGCTGCTGCCGTTCCTGCTGCGCGAAAAGGGCGGCGTGGCCGAGCTGCGCAGCCATGTCGGGCCCATCGCCTGGATCGGCCTGCTGAGCTCGGCGCTGCCGTTCGTGATGTTCGGCTACGCGATCCAGCACCTGAACGCCGGCTTCACGTCGATCCTGAACGCGACCACGCCGTTCTGGGGCGCGATCGTCGCCTACCTGTGGCTCGGCGACCGGCTCGGCGCGATGCGCGTGCTCGGACTGGCGATCGGCTTCGGCGGCGTGCTGGTGCTGGTGTGGGGGCGCGTGAGCTTCGCCGAAGGCGGCTCCGGTCTGCCGATCCTCGCGACGCTGGTCGCCACGCTGTCGTACGGGCTCGCGTCCATCGCCGCGAAGAAGCACCTGGGCGGCGTAGGCGCGCTGGCCGGCGCCGCCGGCAGCCAGCTTTCGGCGACGCTGATGCTGGCGCCGCTCGCGATCGTCTGGTGGCCCGCGCAGCCGCCCGATCCGCGCGCCTGGGCGAGCGCGGTGCTGCTCGGCGTGCTGTGCTCCGGGCTGGCCTACCTGCTGTTCTTCCGGCTGATCGCGCGCATCGGCAGCACGCGCACGATCACGGTGACCTTCCTGATCCCGGTGTTCGCGATGCTGTGGGGCGTGCTGTTCCTCGGCGAATCGATCACCGCACGCATGCTGGCCGGCGCGGCGACCATCCTCGCCGGCACTGCGCTGACCACCGGACTGGTCGATCCGTGGCACCGGCTCGCGGCGCTGCGCCGGAAAGCGGGACCCTCCGCAGGACCGCCGCCCGGATGAGGCGGCAGCGGCACGTTCTCAGAGCCGCCGGCCGCTCGCGGCATCGAACACGTGTGACATGCCGGCGAGCGGCGCGAGCCCGATGCGCTCGCCCGGCTGCAGGCGATGGCGTTCGCGGAATGCCGCGGTGAGCGTACCGCCCGCGAAGCGGGCGATGACCTGCGTATCGGCGCCGGTGGGCTCGATCACCGCCACCTCGCACTGGATGCCGGCGCCGTCGAGCGCCAGGTGCTCGGGCCGAATACCCAGCTTCACCGGCTGGCCGGGGGCGCCCGCCGGAACCGCCAGGCCGATGCGTGCGTCGCCGGGCAGCTCCACGCTGGCGCCGTCGGCGCCGAGGCGGCCGTCCAGCATGTTCATCGCCGGCGAACCGATGAACGTGGCCACGAAGGCATTGGCCGGCCGGTCGTACAGCTCGAGCGGCGAGCCGATCTGCTCGACCGCGCCGTCGTGCATCACGACGATCCGGTCGGCCATCGTCATCGCCTCGATCTGGTCGTGCGTCACGTAGATCGACGTGGTCTTCAGGCGCTGGTGCAGCTCGCGGATCTCGGCGCGCATCTGCACGCGCAGCTTGGCGTCGAGGTTCGACAGCGGCTCGTCGAACAGGAACACCTGCGGCTTGCGCACGATCGCGCGGCCCATCGCGACGCGCTGGCGCTGCCCGCCCGAGAGCTGGCGCGGATACCGGTCCAGATACGGCAGCAGGCCGAGGATGCCGGCGGCCTCGTTCACGCGCCGGTCGATCTCGGCCTTGGGCCGCTTCGCCAGCACCAGCGAGAACGCCATGTTCTCGCGCACTTTCATGTGCGGGTACAGCGCGTAGTTCTGGAACACCATCGCGATGTCGCGGTCGCGGGCCTGGACCTCGTTGACGACCCGGGTTCCGATGCGGATCAGTCCGGCGCTGATCTCCTCGAGCCCGGCGATCATCCTGAGCAACGTGGACTTGCCGCAGCCTGACGGCCCGACCAGCACGCAGAACTCGCCGTCGGCCACCGCGATGTCGACGCCGTGGATGACTTCATTGGCGCCGTATGATTTCCTGACGGATTCGATGGAGACCGATGCCAAGCGCAAGCTCCAGGAGTCGGCGACGATCCGGGCACTTTAACCGAAGATCGGCGGGACGTGACCGCCGTTGGCGCTGCGCGTCGCGCGTTGACCCGCGTCAAGTCGTCTTGCCCGGGGGCGCGGCAGCATATGTCGATGGGGTCAGGAGTGCAACCCGTCGTCTCGCTGCGCGATCTGCTCGCCCGGGCCCTTGCCATGCGGCGCGAGGCCGCCGCGCGCTATCGCCGGCTGGCCGTCGAACCGCTGGTCGGTGTGGTGCCGCAGGTGGCGCGCCTGTTCTCCCGTCTCGCGGTGCTCGAGGCCGAACAGGCGGCGCACATCGCGCGCGACTTGCCCGATCTCGACGTCGGGACGATACTGGCCGAACGGGTAGCGTGGACCGAGCCGATGCGACCGGCCCCGATGGGCGGGTCGATGGCGCTCGACGACGCGCTCGAGACCGCCCGGTACAACGAGCGCGGAATGCGTGCCATCTTCGAGCACGTGGCCGCGACCTCTCCGAACGAAGCCGTGCGGATCCGGGCGCTGCAGTTCGCGCTGGCCGAAACGCGGCACCTGGCCACGATCGAAGAGATGGTTGCGACTGCCCGGGACGGAGGGAAGGCATGACGCAGAAGATCCCCACCACATCGGCCGAGTTCGATCACACCCGCATCATCGAACGGCCCGATGGCTTCTACTGGCAGGACGACATCGACGGTCGCGAATACGGGCCGTTCCAGAGCATGCTGGAGGCGGCCGCCGACATGCAGCAGCTGGACGACGACGAGGTCGCGGGCGAGGAAGCCGGCATCGACGACCTGCGCGAGGCCGAGGATCTGCTCGGCGTGCCCGACTGGGTAGATCCGGATACCGGCCATCTGGCAGATGACGGGCGCACCCGGACCGACGAGCACTGAATCCGGCACAATCCTGCGTATCGGCGCCCGGCCCGCAGCCGGGCATTCCTCGAGACAAAAGGAGACCCATGCGTACACCGCTGCAGATCAACTTCCATGGCATGGATACGTCGCCGGCACTGGAGACGCTGATTCGCGACAAGACCGCCAAGCTCGAGCAGTTCCACCCCAACGTCACCGGCTGCCGCGTCGTCATCGACAAGCCGCACCACCACAAGCAGCAGGGCGAGCACTTCATCGTCTCGATCGATGTTTCCGTTCCGGGCAGCAACATCGTTGCCAATCACGCGCACCACGAAGACGTCAACGTCGCGCTGCGCGATGCATTCTTCGCCGCCAGGCGCCAACTCGAGGAGCATGCCGTGCGGATGCGCGGTGACGGCAAGCGGCGCGTGACGCCGCCGGGCGGCGCGTTCGCCGACGTCCGTCCGTCCGCCGGGCTGCAGGCCGGCAGCGAGGCCGAATGACGCCTGCGTCGGCGCGACGGCATGTGCCGTCGCGCGCGTCGGCTATTCGGGCTGCTGCTCCCGGCCGAAGAACCTGAGCACGTCGGCGCGTCGCGCCAGCGTGTCGTCGCGCCCGAGCGCGATCAGCCTGGCCGTATAGACGGGCTCGAACAACAGGTACGACAGCAGGCCCGCGCTGCGCCGCTCGGTGGCACCGGTGATGCGCAGCAGGGTGCGGACCGGCCACGGCAGCGAGCCGCTCAGCCCCGCCGCCATCGCGTCGAGCCGGCGACTGGGCGTGATCGCGAGCACCTCGATCGGACGCAGCGGGCTGCAGGCGCGCCTTGCGGGCGGGATCAGCTGCAGGGTCTGGTTGATCCGCGTCAGGCGCTCGATGTCGGAGACCAGGCCGTCGAGGAAGATGCTGGCCAGCGAATGGCCGGCGATCTGTGCCAGGCTCGGATACAGGAACTGCGAGCCGGTGTGCGGGCTGCGCGGCGTGCCGGGCTCGAGCTGGCCGGCGCCGATGACCAGCACGCGGTCGGCGCCCAGGCGGATCGCCGGACTGATCGGCGCGAGCTGGCGCATCGAACCATCGCCGAAGAACTCGCAGCGCCCGTCCAGCGCCAGGGGCACCGCCGGAAAGACGAACGGGATCGCGCTCGACGCGAGCAGGTGCTCGATCGATATCGGTGCCGCACACGCCACCCGCTGCATGCGCGACCACGGCGCGACCGGCGGATCGGCCTGGTAGTAGGTGACGTGCTGGCCCGAGGTATAGCTCGATGTCGTGACCGCCAGCGCGAGCAGGTCGGCCCGCTGCAGCCGCGCCGCGATGCGCTGCGGATCGACCAGGCGCCCGAGCAGCGCCACCAGCGGCGAGTTGTCGAACAGCGAGCGCGGACGCGTGCGTACGATCCAGCCCATCGTGAGGGCGCCGAGCCAGTGTGCCGCGTTGCCGAGCGCGCCCCCGACGTCGGTGCGGTAGACGTCGCCGGCATGCAGTGTCGACCAGGTCCGCACCATCGCGCGCACCGTCGCCGCGTGATCGGCGCAGCCCGCCGCGAACACCGCGGCGTTGATCGCGCCCGCGGAAGTACCGCAGATGATCGGGTAGGGGTTCCGGTGCGCCGGCCAGCCGGCCTGCTCGAGGATCTCGCGCAACGCGTCCAGCACGCCGACCTGGTAGGCCGCGCGTGCGCCGCCTCCCATCAGCACGAGACCGATCCTGCCGCGATCCGCGAACATGCCGTGAAAGCCCCCTCGTTCCGATTCTGCACGAGCCGGGTCAAGGCCGGCCGTCGCCGCATCCCCGGATGTCGAGGTGCAGCGACATGTTCACGGCGAACGGCCGGATGGGGCGCACGAACGGGCCGATCGACGCGCGTAGTCGCGCAGAAGGAACGGATGGTCGGTGAATTCGAAGCGCGCTATGGGCCCGCGGTGCGTGTCACGACATCCGCGGTGTCGGCAGATCGGCCGCCGCGGCCTCGATCGCGCGCAGGCAACGACCGGCGTCGCCGAGTTCGTCCATCAGCAGCAGCGCCAGTCGTGCCAGGTACAGGCGCTCGCGATCGGGACCCGCGGCGGAAATCGCGAGGCAGGCAGCGCGATAGATCTGGTCGCGATCGGTGTCGGACAACAGGGTCATGCTCGGCCTCTGGCGTGATTTGGGGTTGGATGGGCACGCGCGATGGCTGTCTGGATGACCGCCGGATCGGGATGGCGCCAGCGACCGGCCACGTGCGCATCGGGGCGGATCAGGTAGACGGTGCCGTCGGCGGCGCAGTAGCGACGGGCGATGCGGGCGGCCTCGTCGAGGACGCGAAGCCGCCGTTCCCCGACCTCAGTCGCTGCCCGATCGGCGGCTGCGCCAGCGACGACGATGGTGCGAAAGGGGATCGGACCGGCTTCGAGCGTTCGCAGCGCGTCATCGATGCGCGGCGCCAGACGGCCGTCGTCGGCGAAGGCGAGCGCCGTCCAGTGCGGGCCGAGCAAGTCGCTCAGGTGTGTCGCGTCTACCATGCCGCCGAGCGGGCAGTCGCTCGTCACGGAACCGGGTGCGGGCCCGGCGTCGAAGTCGTCGGACGGCGTATTCAGCGGTGACCGGTCGTAGTCGATCGCGCTGGTCTGACGCGGATTCACGACGCTGGCGATGTGCGGATGCCGTTCGGCCAGCGACAGTGCGGCCTCGCGCATCAGCGCGAAGCCGCGCGACGGCGGTGCCATGAACTCGGTGCTCTGGATGGCACTGGCGGCGTTGACGTGGAACGCATGGAGCCGCTCTTCGGAATAGGTGTCCAGCAGCGCAGCCGGGCTCCGGCCGTGCAGGACGGCAGCCAGCTTCCACGCCAGGTTGTAGGCGTCGTCGAAGCCTGAATTCAGGCCGCGCACACCGAAGATCGGCATCGCGTGTGCCGCGTTGCCGACGAACAGCACGCGATCGTAGCGATAGCGCGGCAGGGTCATCGCCCCGGCGCGATAGGCACTGATCCACAGGAGGCGCCATGGCAAGCCGGCGTCGCCGATCATCTCGAGATGGCGCCGGACGAAGGCGGTGACGGCCGGCTCCGCGAGCGCTGCGTCGAGATCGGCATCGTCGGGAATCTGGTAGTCGATGCGCCAGACGTCGTCGGGCTGCTTGTGCATCAGCACGGTGTAGCCCGGGTTCGACGGCGGATCGAACCAGGCGCGGCGTTCGGCCGGGTAGGCGCTCGGCAACTCGATGTCGACGATCACGTACTTGCCTTCGAACGCGGTGCCTTCGAGTTTGAGGCCGAGCTGCTTGCGCACCAGGCTCTGACCGCCGTCGCAGGCGACGAGCCAGTCGGCGTCCAGCGCATACCCGATCCGGGCCCCTGCCGCCGCGTCGGTTTCGGCCGCGCCGGAAGGATGGCCGGTCGCGGCGTCGTCCGCCGTGCCGCCGGCACGGACCGAGATCTCGACGCCGTCCGCACGCCGCACGAAGCCGGTCACCTCGTTGGCCCAGCGCAGGTCGATCAGCCCCCGATGCCTGTCGATGGCGTCGACCAGGAACTGCTCGATCCAGTACTGCTGGATGTTGATCATCGGCGGCAGCTTCTGGTCGTCGTCGTGCAGCATCGCGAAGCGGAAAATCTCGGTAGTGCGATAGAAGCTTCGTCCGCCGGCCCAGTCGAGGCCCTTGCCGAGGAAGGCGTCGAGCGCGCCCACCTGCGCGATGATCTCAAGGCTGCGCCGCGAGATGCAGATCGCACGGCTGCCGACACAGACCGTGTCGTCGGCCTCGAGCACGACCGAGGGAATCTTCCACCGGGCGAGCGCGAGCGCCAACAGGAGCCCGACCGGACCGCCGCCGACGATCGCGACGCGATGCCGTGCCGGATCGCGGTCGGCATCGAGCGCGGGGACCGACGGCCGATGGCGGACATAGGCGAAGGGGCCGATGGTTTGCATCGTCGACTCCGTATCGTTCACATCGTTCGCGCGATCAGTTCCTTCATCACCTCGTTCGAACCGCCGTAGATGCGTTGGACGCGGGCGTCCATGAACAGTTGTGCGATCGGGAACTCCTTCATGTAGCCGTAGCCGCCGAAGATCTGCAGGCAATCGTCGATGATGCGCCACTGTCTGTCGGAGCACCACCACTTTGCCATCGGTGCGTCCGAAGGGTCGAGCGGTTCGCCGCGAACGATCCGGTCGATCAGGCTGTCGATGAAGATGCGCGCGACGCGCGCTTCGGTCGCGCATTCGGCGAGCTTGAAACGGGTGTTCTGGAAATCCCATAGCGTCTGTCCGAACATCTTCCGGTTCTTCGCGTGCTCGATCGTCAGCTCGATCGCCCGCTCGGCGGTGGCCACACCGGCGATGCCGATCGAAATGCGTTCCTTCTGAAACACGTCCATCAGCTGGCCGAAGCCGCGCCCTTCCTTGCCTCCCAGGAGGTTTGCGGCAGGCACGCGTACGTCGTCGAGGAAGATCTCGCAGGTATCGAGCCCGTTTTGGCCGATCTTCTCGAGCACTTTCCCGACGCGGAAGCCGTCGTGGGCCCGCGTCTCGACCATGAACAGCGAGATTCCCCGCGCGCCCGTTCCACCCGTACGCGCGGCCACGATCGATAGTTCGGCCTGTTGGCCGTGCGTGATGAAGATCTTGCCTCCGTTGAGCACGTACTCGTCGCCGTTGCGCCGGGCCGTGGCGCGCAACGCCTTCACGTCGGTACCGGCGTCCGGTTCGCTGATGCACACCGACAGCATCTTCTCCCCGCTGGCGATGTCGGGCATCCACTTCAGCAGTTGTTCGTGAGTGGCGGTGCCGAGGAAGAACTGCGGTGCGTTGAGTGCGCCAGGCACGAAACCGAAACTCGTATCGCAGGCCCTCGCCTGTTCCTCGATGACGACGGCCTCGTGGGCGAAGGTTCCACCGTGACCGCCGTACTGCTGCGGGACGCTCATGCACAGCAGGCCGAGCCGTCCGGCCTCCAGCCACACCTCCCGATCGATCCGGTGACGTTGCTGCCACTTCGCCTGGTGGGGCATGACCCTGTCCTTGAAGAACCTGCGGGCCGTCTCTCGCAGCAGCACCAGTTCCTCGGTCATCCAGGGCGAGCGGTACGGGTTCATTCCAACTATCTCCAAACAAATGGTTGGGAAATTTATTGTTTCTTCAATGGTGTTTTACAAGTGCAATAAAGTCAACCAACTAGTTGGTTGACATATCGAGCAAGGCGCAATACGATGACTGCTCACGCGGTTTCGCATGGAAACGACATGACGCTCGATACCGATCACTGGAACGGCAAGGCGTTCTCGAACGGATGGCGCCCGCTCTCCGGCGGATTGCTGGCGGTAACCGAACCGGCCACCGGGGAACGACTTGCCGAAGTCGCGCTCGCCGGCCCGCAGGACGTCGAACAGGCGGCCGCGAACGCCCGCATCGCGCAACGCGACTGGGCCGGAATGCCTTTTGCCGAACGTGCCGGGGTCTTCCGTCGCGCGGCGACGTTGCTGGAGCAGCAGTTCGAATCGTTTGCCGACTGGATCGTTCGCGAGACCGGTGGAATCCGCCCGAAGGCGATGTTCGAGCTGGGCTCGGTCGTCAACCACCTGCACGAGTCGGCCGCGATGCTCACGCAGCCGCACGGACTCGTACTGCCGAGCAACGGCCCGATGCTCAGCATCGCGCATCGGGTTCCGCACGGCGTCGTCGGGGTGATCACGCCATTCAACTTCCCGTTCCTGCTGTCCAGCCGCGCGCTGGCGCCGGCGCTGGCCGCTGGTAACGCGGTCGTGCTCAAGCCGGATCCGCGTACTCCGGTCTCCGGTGGCATCCTCCTTGCGGCGCTGTTCGAAGCGGCCGGCCTGCCGGACGGAGTGCTTCATGTCCTGCCGGGCGGAGCCGAAGCGGGCGAAGCGCTCGTCGTCGACCCGAACGTCACGATGATCTCCTTTACCGGTTCGACCGCGGTCGGCCGGCGGGTCGGCGAGCTGGCGGGACGGCACTTGAAGAAGGTCGCGCTCGAGCTGGGCGGCAAGAACGCGCTGATCGTTCTCGACGATGCCGATCTCGATGCCGCGGTGTCCAACGGATCGTGGGCGTCGTGGCTGCACCAGGGACAGATCTGCATGAGCGCTGGCCGGCATCTGGTGCATCGATGCCTTGCCGACGAGTATGTCGCGCGCATGGCTGACAAGGCGCGAGCGCTGCCGGTCGGCGATCCGTTCCGCGAAGCGGTCGCGCTTGGCCCGCTGATTACCGAACGGCAGCGGAAGCGCGTGGAGCGCATCGTCGCCGAATCAGTCGGCATGGGCGCGAACCTGCACGCAGGCGGCACCTCGCGCGAGCTGTTCTACAGCCCGACCGTGCTCGACCAGGTAAGCCCCGAGATGCCGGCATTTCGCGAGGAAATCTTCGGTCCGGTCGTTTCGGTCACCGCCTTCGATTCGGACGACGAAGCAGTCGCGCTGGCCAACGACAGCGAGTACGGGCTGTCGGCCGGAATTCTGACGGCGTCGCTGGCACGCGGCATGGCGATCTCGCGCAGGCTGAACGTCGGCCTCGTGCACATCAACGACCAGACCGTGAACGACGACGGCTTCATGCCGATGGGCGG
Organism: Burkholderiaceae bacterium; assembly: GCA_023383035.1. Classification (GTDB taxonomy): domain Bacteria; phylum Pseudomonadota; class Gammaproteobacteria; order Burkholderiales; family Burkholderiaceae_E; genus Zeimonas. The sequence continues at coordinate 12,069 of JAHDYE010000062.1, forward strand.
ACGTGGCGCCTCGGGCAACGGCTCGCGCCATGGCGGGCCGGCGAACTGGGACGAGTTCACGCAGTGGCAGTGGACGACGTATCGCGACACGCCGCCGGCGTATCCGCTGTAGGACGTTCGACGCAGAGAACCGGGCTGGCCGTTTGCCTGCCCACACAGTCAGAGGGGCACGAGTCCCCGACCAACCTGGAGACAACCATGCTCGCCGACGCCGCTGCCATGCAGGCCGATCGATCCGAACATCCCGATTCGATCTCTTCTCGAACACGCGATCGTGTGCTCGCGCGCATTCGCATGTTAGGCACCGCGCTGCTGGGCGTCCTGATGCTGCTCGGACCCTCGACCGACGCACTGGCCGATTCCGGAAGGCTGTTCAGGGTGCTCGTCGGATTCGCCCCCGGCGCCGGCACCGACACCCTGGCGCGGATCTATGCGGAATCGCTGGCCGATGTGCTGGGTACATCGGTCGTCGTCGAGAACAGGCCCGGTGCCGGCGGGCTGATCGCCGCGCAAGGCCTGAAGAATGCCGCGTCCGACAGCAACACGCTGATGATGGCCGTCGACCACCAGATCGTCCTGCTGCCGCAGATTCTCAAGAACCCAGGCTTCGATGTGGATCGCGATTTCGTGCCGATCGCGCGGATGACGGCTTACTTCCTGTGCCTTGCCGTGCATCCGTCGTCGAAGGCGACGGACCTCGCCAGTTTCGCCGATGCGGTTCGCGCGGACAACTCGCTGGGGAGCTTCGGCATGCCTGCCCCCGGATCGAATGCGCAGTTCATGGGCCATGCGATCGGGCGCAGGTTCGACGTGAAGCTCAATCCAATCGCCTATCGCGGCGCCGGCCCGGCCATCGCGGATCTCATCGGCGGGCAGGTCCCGGCGGCGATCGTGCCGTGCGACGCGATGTCGGAGCATCGCAAGGCGGGCAGGGTGAAGATCCTGGCCATCGCAGCCGACGAGCGTTTGCCCGCGATGCCGGAGGTCCCCACGATCGGCGAGTCCGGTATGTCCGGCGTTCCGTCCGACTACTTCCTGGCAGTGTATGCACCGGCGTCGATGAAGCCGGAGACGTTGAAGCGGGTCAGCGAAGCGACGGCATACGTGGCTTCGATGCCGAAGTTCGTCGAGCGGGTCGCTGCCGCCGGTCTGACGCCGTCGTTCGCTCCTGCCGAAGACCTGAGGCGGATAACGCGGCGGATGACCGAATTCTGGACCGAGCAGATTCGCGACTCCGGATTCCAGCCGAACTGAGCCGATTCCTTCGCAACCGGAGCGAACCATGAAAATCGTCAAGGTCGAGTGCATCCCGGTCTCGAGTCCGCTGAAGAAGCCGTTCCACATGCCGAATACCCGGATCACGCGGATCGACAGCCTCGTGCTCAAACTGCACACCGACGACGGCCGGATCGGGTTCGCCGATTCGGGCGATACCTCGTCGTGGTACCGGGGCGAGACACAGGATTCGATGGCGAGCATGATCTGCGACGTCATCGCGCCGCGCATCCTGCTCGGCGAAGATCCGCGAAGGATCGAGAAGATCGTCGGCCGGATGGATCTGCTTTGCCGCGACAACAACCAGGCGAAGTCCGTCGTCGACTTCGCGCTGCACGACCTGAAGGGCAAGATCCTCGGCGTGCCGGTCTACGAGCTGCTCGGCGGCAGGACGGTCGACGGGGCACGCCTTGGCTGGGTGCTTTCCGCAGGTCGACCGGAGGAGGTCGTCGCCGAAGCCTTTGCGGCGCTCCAGCATGGCTTCGGTCTGCTCAAGCTGAAGACCGGCCACGGAACGCTCGACGACGATGTTGCAATGGTCGCCGCGGTGCGCGAGGCGGTCGGCAGCGACATCCGGATCACCGTCGATGCCAACGGCTTCTGGAGCTACGAAGATGCGCTCAGGACGATCCGCAGGCTCGACCGGTACGGCCTCGAGCTGATCGAGCAGCCGATGCCGAGCTGGGACATCGAGGGCATGGCGCGCCTGCGCGACAAGGTCGGCACGCCGATCTACGCCGACGAGTCGGCACAGGAGCTGCATCACATCAAGGAGATTATCGACCGTCGCGCGGCCGATGGGCTCTTCATCAAGACTCAGAAAGCCGGTGGACTGCTCAAGTCGCAGCGCTGGCTGACGATGGCGCGGCTCTCCGGCCTGCCGGTGATGTGCGGATGCATGATCGGATCCGGCCTGGAAACCAGTCCCGCGGCGCACTTGTGGGTGGCGGACCAGTGGGCGTCCCAGTACCTGAACGAGGCGCTCGGACCGCTGGTGATCCACGGCGTCTGGAACAGCTCCGACATTCCGGCCGGCGCGGATATCGCATTGAACGTTCCGCGCTTCGAAAAGGGTGTGCTGTACCCGAACGAGAGTCCCGGCCTGGGCATCGATCTGAACGAGGAATTCCTCGAGCGCAACCGTACCGAGGGCAAGCAGGTAAGACAGGTGTCGTTGTGACGCATCGCCGAGCTGGCCGGCGAGTCGTCGTGCCGTTCGGGTGCGGGCAGCGATGGGTCCGCTGACCGGCATTTCGGTCGTCGAATTCGCCGGACTGGGCCCGGGACCTTTCTGCGCGATGATGCTTGCGGATCTGGGTGCTGACGTCGTGCGCATCGACCGGCGCCCGGGCGGATCAGTGGCTGGCGGCGTCGACGTGCTCGCCCGGGGTCGTCGATCGATCGTGCTCGACCTCAAGAAGCCGGAAGGCGTCGATGCCGCCCTTCGGTTGGCCGGCACGTCCGACGTGCTGATCGAGGGGTTCCGGCCCGGGGTCATGGAGGGTCTCGGCCTGGGGCCCGATGCGTGTCTGGGGAGGAACCCGCGGCTGGTGTACGGGCGCGTCACCGGCTGGGGCCAGGATGGCCCGCTCGCGCATACCGCGGGACACGACATCGACTACATCGCACTGACCGGCGTACTGCATTCGATTGCGCGAAAAGGCGAAAGGCCGGTGCCACCACCCGGATTCGTCGGCGATTTCGGCGGCGCAGGCATGCTGCTCGCATTCGGTATCGTCTGCGCGCTGCTCGAGGCGCGCGGCTCGGGCAAGGGGCAGGTCATCGATGCGTCCGTCTGCGACGGATCGGCACTGCTTGCGGCGCTGATCTACGGATGGCGTTCGAAGGGCTTCTGGGAGAAGGAAGCGGGCGTCAACATGGGCGACGGCGGAGCCCCTTTCTACGACACCTACCGTTGCGCGGACGGCCGCTACGTGGCCGTCGGTGCGATCGAGCCGCAGTTCTATCGTCTGCTCGTCGAGAAAGCGGGCCTGCCCGAATCGGCGCTCGACGCGCAATGGGACCGCGAGCGCTGGCCGGAACTGAAGGAGCAGTTTGCCGCCGTGTTCCGGACGCGTTCGCGCGACCAGTGGTGCGCGTCGCTGGAGGGCACCGACGCCTGCTTTGCCCCGGTGCTCGACCTGGACGAGGCGCCCGGGCATCCGCACAACCGTGTCCGGCGGACATTCGCCACCGTGGACGGCATCGTGCAGCCTTCGCCGGCACCCCGATTCAGCCGGACGCCGGCGGCTTCCTGCCGGCCGGTGGGGTTGGTAGGCGGCGAGACGCTCAGCGTGCTGCGAAGCGTCGGCTTCGACGACGAACGGATCGGACGGTTGATCGAGCAGGGCGTCGCCTGGCAGCATCCGTGAGACGCGCGGGCGGTACCCGGCCAGGGGCGTCCGTTGCTACCTTCGAACCGTGCTCAAGCCGTTCGCGAAGATGTCGACGAACGCCTCGGAGATCTGATCGACCGACAGCTTGCCGTCGGTGCGATACCAGCGCGGCACCCAGTTCAGCGCGCCGAAGATCAACGCAGAAGCCAGCCCGGGGTTGCAGGGCCGGATGCTGCCGTCGGCGATGCCCTCGGTGATCAGATTGCGGACCGTCGTGTCGAGCCGCTTCTGGAATTTCCGGATCACGCCCCCCGGTACCTGGTTGACTGGCCTGGCGCCGACCAGCGCAAGGCAGCGACCGAAGTCGTTGTTCTGGGCCCGCGCGAGCTGGGCCGCGAAATCGTGCAGGCGTTCGAGCACCGGGATCGACCGGTCGGCCATGCGCGCGACGACCGATTCGAGGTCCTCGAACGATCTCACCAGGCATTGATACAGAATCGATTCCTTGCTCTCCGCATAGTGGTAGAGCGTTGCCTTGTGCATGCCGAGCCGGTCGGCGATCGAGTCGAGCGACGTTGCCTCGTAGCCGTTCTCGGCGAACAGCTGGGCGGCCACGCGCAGGATCGCGGTCAGCTTGTCCTCGTGCTTGCTCGGGCGCGACCGCTCGCGGCGGCGAGGGGTGCCGCCGGGCGTCGGCACGTCGGATCGGGCCGCGGTCCGCACACCTTCGTTCCTGCGCGCGAGGCGCCCTGGGTTACCCGGTTTTTCCGTTCGTTCAGACACCGGTGTGCTCGCTTTGTCTTGCCACGATCGCGCGCGAAGCCAGCAGGCGATCGATGCGCACGTCGGGGATGCCGAGTCCGCGCAGGACTTCGAGCGTATGTTCCCCGAGCAGCGGCGCACGCCGACGCACGCCGCCGGGCGTCGCAGACAGCTTCGCCGGTACGCCCGCAATGCGGACCGGCATCGGCGAGCCCGGATGCTCGATTTCCGGCAGCATATCGCGCGCGGCGAAGTGGGGATCCTCGAAGATCTCCCGTGCCGTGTAGATCGGACCGAACGGCACGCGCGCACCGAACAGCGCGGCGAGTTCGGACTTGGTGCGGGTGCTGGTGAAGGCTTCGATTTCGGCTTGCAGCATCGTTTGATTATCCCATCGAGCCTTCTCCGATGCATACCGGACGTCGGAGATCAACTCGGGCCGACCCATCGCGGCACAAAGTTCCGAGAATTGCGGGTCGTGCACCGCGGCGATGACGATGGCGCCATCCTTCGTCGCCACGGCTCCGAAGGGCGCCATGCCCGGCATGCTGTTGCCGATCGGCTTCGGAGACGTACCCGTGTATGCGAAAGTCGTCGTAAGCAGCTCCGAAAGCGCGAGCACGCTGTCGACCATGGCGACGTCCACGTATTGCCCGCGTCCGGTGGCGCGCGCGTTCCAGAGTGCGGCCATCGTTCCGAAGGCCGCTACCAGCCCGGGCACGGTATCGCCGAGCCCGCCGCCGACTTTCGTCGGATGATCGGCGTCCGGGCCGGTCATTCCCATCCAGCCGCCCATCGCCTGGGCCACGATATCGAACGCCGGCCAGTCCATGTATGGACTGCTTCCGCCGGCTCGATCGCCGAAGCCGCGAACCGACGTATAGACCAGTCGTGGATTGCGCTTCGACAACGTGCAGAAGCCCAGACCGAGCCTGTCGAGCACTCCCGCGCGGTAGTTCTCCACCAGCGCGTCGGCGCCCTGCACGAGCTCGCCGAACAGCTCCCGGCCTTCGGGCTGCTTCAGGTCGATCACGATCCCACGCTTGTTCCGGTTGCAGAACTGGAACAGTCCGCCGTACTCGCGAACCGTGTCGTTCGCGGCATACGGTCCGGTGCGCCGGAAGAAGTCGCCTTCGGGAGGTTCGATCTTGACGACGTCGGCGCCGTGGTCGGCGAGTATCTGCGTGCAGAAGGGACCGGCAAGTGCGTGCGTGCAGTCGAGAATGCGCAGACCCGCGAGGGCGCCGCTGGACACGGTGGACATGGGCAGGGACTCCGGCAGGAACCGGCGGCCGGCTACGAATTACCGGGCTAGTTCGAAATTACCAACTGGTTGGTTGATAATTATGCATGCCGGCCAGCCCTGCGTCGAGCCGGTTTCGATCTGCGCTCAGTCCTCGAACGGCAGCCCGACGTAGTTCTCGGCCAGCGACGTGGACGCCGCCTTCGATCCGATCAGGTACGCCAGTTCGGTCTCCTGGATCTTCTGCCCGAACTCCCCGGTGTCGGGGAAGCGGTGCATCATCGAGGTCATCCACCACGAGAAGCGCACCGCCTTCCAGACGCGCCGCAGGCACTTGTCCGAATAGGCGTCGATCTCCTTCATCGAGCCGCCGCGGTAGTGGTCGATCAGCGCGCGCGACAGGTAGCGCACGTCGCTGGCGGCCAGGTTCAGCCCCTTGGCGCCGGTGGGCGGCACGATGTGCGCGGCATCGCCCGCCAGCAGCAGCCGGCCGAAGCGCATCGGCTCGGCGACGAAGCTGCGCAGCGGCGCGATGCTCTTCTCGATCGA
>JAHDYE010000063.1 GCA_023383035.1 Burkholderiaceae bacterium
GGTATGGTCGTGCGCCTGGACGCGCGTCTCGTGATCCAGGGGCGCCGCGATCGCGGCATGATCTGCCGAATCCATGCCGAACAGTTTAAATCTGAAAAGTTCCGATCTGAAGCTTCCAGGGAAAAAAAAGCGCCGGGGAATCCCCGGCGCTTTCAGGCCTGCTTCGAGAACCGGCTCGCGCCGGCCTTCGATCAGAACACGTGGCGAATGCCGACCGCGAAGCCCGACGGATCCGCACCGGCCGCGCTAGGCGCAACCTGGTTGTCGGACGCCAGCACCGGGAAGGCTCCCGTCGAGTTGTTGCGGGTCATGCCGTACGTGGCGTACAGGTTGGTACGCTTGGACAGCGGATGCACGTATGCGATACCGAAGACCGTCCCTTTGGGGTCGGTGCCGGCGGCCGCGTCACGCTCGATCTGGATGGCCTGCGCCAGCAGTTCGCCCGCGCCGAGCTTCACGCCCACGCCCACGCCGAGGGCCGTGGTTTCCTGGCCACCATCGGGATCGGCCATGCCGTAGTTCGCCGTGACGCGGAAGGCGCCGAAGTTCCAGCCGCCGCCGACGCCCATCTGCTTGGTGGTGGCATCGCCGCCAGGCGCCGCGCCCGCAGCGTTGACTTCCTGATAGTAGCCCAGCAGGGTCAGCGGGCCGCCCGCGTACACTGCCGACAGACCCCAGGCGTCGCCCGAGTCCTTCGTTGCCGACGTGGTGCCTTCGCCTTCCGCATACATGGCACGGACCGTGATGCCGCTGAACGCGCCGGTGTAGTGCAGACCGTTGCTGCCACGGGTCGTGATACCGCCGGCGCCGGCCGTGAACGCCAGCCAGTTGCCGAACAGCCCGTAACCCATCACGTCGCCGGCGCCTGCCGCCGAGAACGCGGGGGTGTAGTCGCGACCGAAGCGGATTTCACCCCAGCCGCCGGCCAGACCGACGACCGAGCGGCGCTGGAAGTAACCCGCGCTGTGAGCCGTGCCTGCACCGTTCTGGTCATCGGTGATGCCGGTGTCGACGTCGATGCCGGCCTCGATGTTGAAGGTGGCACGCAGGCCGCCGCCCAGGTCTTCCGCACCGCGGATGCCCCAGCGACTGGTCGACTGGTACCCGGAGTTCACGACCATCGAGCTCTTGCTGCCCGGGCCATCCGGATCGACCATGCCGACGCCAGCGTCGAGAATGCCGTACAGCGTAACGTTCGTCTGCGCGAACGCGGCAGCCGGCAGCGCAGCCGCGACAGCCACTGCGAGAAGCGATTTCTTCATTGAAGGTTCTCCTGGGTTTCTGAAATCAATCGACGGCCTCCGCGCCGCCGCAACTCCCCGAAGCGGCTGGTGGGCCTTCCCCGGTCAGAAGTCCTGCGTATTCTCGCCAAATTCAGGGGGAGGGCAAAGCTGCGCGGCCGTCGGGCGTTGTTTTTTTGGGTATGCTGTAGTTCACGCACAACAGTCCGCCCATGAGGGTGGAGCAGCGTCGATCGGGGCGCGCGTGGCCGCACAGAGGCGGCGTGCCGGCGACGTAACAGGGGGGTTGTCCGACAATGAACGAGTTTCGCCGATCCACGGCGACCGATCGCCTGCTTTCGGGTGCCTGCCGTGCGTTGGCCGCGCTCAGTGGCGCCACGCACGCGAGCCGCTCGGCGCCGGTGACCGGCGGCGATCCGGCCGAACCCGTCGATCCGGCGCAGCGGCGTCTTTCGGCTGCCCTGATGCGGGTGAACCATGTCGGCGAGATTTGCGCCCAGGCCCTGTACGAAGGCCAGGCAGTGGCCACGACCGACCCGGTTCTGGCGCGCCAGTTCCGCGAAGCCGCGCGGGAGGAGGGCGACCATCTGGCGTGGACGCGCGAACGCCTGCGCGAGCTGGACGCCCGGCCGTCGCTGCTCAACCCGCTGTGGTACGGCGGCGCGCTGCTGCTCGGGCTGGTCGCCGGCCGCGCCGGCGACCGCGTGAGCCTGGGTTTCATGGCCGAGACCGAGCGTCAGGTGGAGGCCCATCTGGCTGGCCATCTGGAACGGCTGCCGGCGTCCGACCTGCGCTCGCGGGCGATCGTCGTGGCGATGAAGGACGACGAGGTGCGCCACGGGCACAACGCGGTGCGGCTGGGCGGCGCCGAGCTGCCTGCGCCGGTGCGCGCGGCGATGCGCGCCAGCGCGAAGTTCATGACGACCACCGCGCACTATCTCTAGGCTGTCCGGCGCGCGGCCGCCGTCAGTCCTCGACGATCTCCCAGTCCTGCGTCATTTCGGCGGTCTTGCCGAGCATGTTCGAGGCGGAGCAATACTTGTCGTGCGAGAGCTTGATCGCCCGTTCGACTAGATTGGGTTTCAGCGCTCGCCCCCGCACCACGAAGTGGAAATGGATGCGGGTGAACACTTTCGGATCGGTTTCCGCCCGTTCGGCCCGCAGCCGGGCTTCGCAACCGCGCACGTCCTGGCCGCTCTTGCGCAGGATCACCACCACGTCGGAGGCCGCGCAGCCTCCGGTGCCCAGCAACACCATCTCCATCGGGCGCGGTCCGAGATTGCGTCCGCCGGCCTCAGGCGCGCCGTCCATCACCACGGCATGTCCGCTGCCGGTTTCGGCGACCATGCTCATGCCGCCGGGGCCGGTCCATTTCACTACGCACTCCATTGCTGCTCCTCGTCGCCGTGGCCGGAATCGACGGATTGTAGTGGGGTTGGCGAAGAGCGCGGCGGGTCGAGCGGATTGACGCATTGCGCAACCAGAGGTTCGCACGCACCGTGGCCGCAGCGTTTTTCGATGCAGGTGAAAGCCTTGTCGATCGCCTTCTTCTGCAAGATAATATTCTTATATTTCAATGGCTTATATAGATCAAACGGGCAATGGAGGGAGGCCTTCGGATGAGCGTGTCTCGTCCGGGATACAGTTATCTTGCATTGCACAATCCGATCCGCTATAGTTTGAACCGTCTCCTCCACCTCCTCCTTTGGTGGATTTAGCCCGAACCGCGCGTTCGGGCTATTTTTTTGGTGCCGGCATCGTTGCTGGCTGCGGCGATCCGTGGCCGGCCAGCCAGGGCATTGGGCCGGCCGCACGCCTTGTGGCAGCAGTGGGGTGAGTAACGGCCACTTTTTGACGGCCGCATCGGCACTTCGCTATAATCAAAAGCTTTCCGCGCTCGCTTTATCTCACCGAGAGAGTCATGAAGACGTTTTCCGCCAAGCCGCACGAAGTGGAGCGCGACTGGTTCGTGGTCGATGCCACCGACAAGGTGCTCGGCCGGCTCGCTGCCGGTATCGCCCATCGCCTGCGCGGCAAGCACAAGCCGGAATTCACGCCGCACGTCGATACCGGCGACTACATCGTCGTGGTCAACGCTGCCAAACTGCGTATCACCGGCAACAAGGCGCAGGACAAGATGTACTACCGTCACAGCGGTTACCCTGGCGGCGTCACCGAGACGAGCTTCGAGAAGATGCAGTCGCGCTTCCCCGGCCGTGCGCTGGAGAAAGCGGTCAAGGGCATGTTGCCCAAGGGGCCGCTCGGCTACGCGATGATCAAGAAACTGAAGGTGTATGCCGAGGGCACGCACCCGCACGCGGCGCAGCAGCCGAAAGTCCTGGAGGTCTGAAGCGATGATCGGCGACTATTATTACGGCACCGGCCGGCGCAAGACCTCGGTTGCACGGGTGTTCCTGAAGCGGGGCACGGGCCGGTTCATCGTCAACGGCAAGCCGCTCGACGACTACTTCGCGCGCGAAACCGGTCGCATGGTCGTGCGTCAACCGCTCGAGCTCACCGACAACCTGCGCAGCTTCGACATCAAGGTCAACGTCGCCGGCGGCGGCGAGTCGGGCCAGGCCGGCGCGGTGCGGCACGGCGTCACGCGCGCCCTGATCGACTACGACGCCGCGCTCAAGCCGGCGTTGTCGGGCGCGGGTCTGGTCACGCGCGATGCGCGCGAGGTCGAGCGCAAGAAAGTCGGCTTCCACAAGGCGCGACGTCGCAAGCAGTTCTCGAAGCGCTGAAGTGCTTCTCGGCTCATAGCGCTGATCCGCACGTCCTCGCGCGATCCAGCCGCGCTTCGGGAACAGGCCGCCTTGCTTTGCAGGCGGCCTTTTTGCATCCGGCGCCCCGCCACCCATACAGGACAGGGAGTCCAACATGATCAGGATCGGAATCGTCGGCGGCACCGGCTATACCGGCGTCGAGTTGCTCCGCCTGCTGGCCCGGCACCCGCAGGCCGAACTGGTCGCGATCACGTCGCGCAAGGAAACCGGCATGCCGGTGGCGGAGATGTTCCCGTCGCTGCGCGGCCGCGTGAGCCTGGCATTCTCCGACCCCGCCCAGGCGCCGCTCACCGACTGCGACGTGGTGTTCTTCGCCACGCCGCACGGCGTGGCGATGGCCCAGGCGCGCGAGCTGCTCGCCGCGGGGGTGAGGGTGATCGACCTGGCGGCCGACTTCCGGCTGAAGGATACGGCCGAGTTCGAGCGCTGGTACAAGATGCCGCATGCGTGCCCCGATATCCTCGCCAAGGCGGTCTACGGGTTGCCCGAGGTCAACCGCGAAGCGATCCGCGGCGCGCGCGTGGTCGGACTGCCCGGCTGCTATCCCACGTCGGTGCAGCTCGGCTTCCTGCCGGTGCTCGAACCGGCTGCGGTGACCACGGCCGGCGGCCATCTGGTCGAGCTCGACAGCCTGATCGCGGACTGCAAGTCGGGCGCGTCCGGCGCGGGCCGCAAGGCCGAGGTGCACACGCTGCTGGCGGAAGCGGGAGACAACTTCAAGGCCTATTCGGTCACGGGACACCGGCACCTTCCCGAGATCCGGCAGGGCCTGTCGACGATCGCCGGCGAACCGGTGAATCTGGTGTTCACGCCCCACCTGGTGCCGATGGTGCGCGGCATCTTCTCGACGCTGTACGCGCGGCTCACGCCGCGCGGGCGCAAGGTCGACCTGCAGGCGCTGTACGAACGGCGCTTCGCCGGCGAGCCGTTCGTCGACGTGATGCCTGCCGGTTCCACGCCCGAGACCCGTTCGGTGCGCGCCTCGAACATCGCCCGCATTGCCGTGCATCGTCCGCCGGACAGCGATCTGCTGATGGTGCTGGTGGTCGAGGACAACCTCGTCAAGGGCGCGTCGGGACAGGGGGTCCAGGCGATGAACATCATGTTTGGGCTGCCGGAAGGTACCGGTCTCGACCAGGTGCCGGTGCTACCATGAATTCACGCCCGGGCGGGACCCGCTCACGGTAGAGCCGCCTGCGGCCGGCGCACGGTCGGCCTCAGGCCGGTGCGCCAGCCGGTTCCGGCCGTTCCGGAGGCGTTCGGGGCTGCTTGCGGCTGTCCGGGCCCTCGCGCCCGTGCGTCTGCCATGGGCGCAGGCGCGGGGCTCACGCGTTCGCGCAGCGCCCGCCGTGAAGTTGAAGAACAGACTGCTTGCGCGCCGACGTTCGGTGAGCGCTCCGAGAATGACCGTACGGCGGCACGTGCCGTGGCCGCTGCGGGCGGCTTCGCTCGCGTTGGCGGTGGCGTTGGGCGCCGTGGGCGGCATGTGGACCTGGCGCACCCTGTTCGATGGCGCTGCCGGCGAGCGTCAGCGTCTGCATGCGGAGCTCGCGCGCCTGGACGAGCGGGTTGCCGACGAGAGCTCCGAACGTCAGCGGGTGGCCTCGACGATCGTGGCGGCGCAGAACCAGCTGCGCATCGAACAGGCCGCCGCCGAACGGCTCGAGCAGCAGGTCAAGCAGCTCCAGGCCGAGAACGCCGAGCTGAAATCGGACCTCGCCTATCTCGAGAGCCTGTTCCCGACCGCCGATACGCAGGGGCCGGTGGCCATTCGTCGGTTCGAAGTCGAGCCCGACGGCACCGGATCGAACCGGATGCGCTATCGTGCCCTTCTGATGCAGTCGGGACGCACCGAGCGGCAGTTCTCGGGCTCGCTGCAACTGGTGGTGACCATGCAGGGCAAGGCCGGCACGAAGATCATGACCTTGCCCGACGATGGTCCTGCCCAGGCACGCGAGCGGATGAAGCTGTCGTTCCGGCGCGTCCTTCGCATCGAGGGGCATTTCCAGGTGCCCGAGGGCGCCACGCTCCAGTCGGTGCAGTTGCGCGTGCTCGAGCGCGGGACGTTGCGGGCCCAGCAGATGGCCTCCCTCTGAATGCAGTGCGCCAGGAGGCGGAATGTTCGGCAAGAGGAAGGTGAACCCCGGAACCATCGATTGCCTGATCGGCGCCGGCACGACGATCCGTGGCGACGTGCGCTTCCGCGGCGGGTTGCGGGTCGACGGCGAGGTGATCGGCAGCGTGATCGCCGAGGACGGTCAGCCGGGCATGCTGGTGGTTTCGGAGAACGCGCGCATCGAAGGCCAGGTGCGGGCCGCGCTGCTGGTGATCAACGGCACGATCGTCGGTCCGGTACAGGCCGACGACCTGCTCGAACTGCAGCCGAAGGCGAAAGTGAGCGGCGACGTGCGCTACCGGGCCATCGAGATGCACCACGGCGCCGTGCTCGACGGCTCGCTCACGCACATCGACGACATGCCGCGCGACGACGCGCCGCGCCGGTCGCTCGAGCTGGCCGCCAGCAACCCGTAGCGGGCGGCGGCGCCAGCCGCGCACCGGTCGGGCGGGCGTGACGGACCCGACGCAGCGGACCCGACGCAGCGGACGCAGCGGACCCGATGCAACGGACGCAGCGGACCCGATGCAACGGACCCGCCGCCCGACCCGACGCCACGCCGGCCGGATCCCCGCTGCTGGCGAGGTTTCCGGCGGCCCTTTACAATATCAGGCTAACGGGAGGTATCTCATGAGCGTTGTTGCCGAAATGCCCGCGCCGCTGCTGTTCACCGACAGCGCGGCCGCGAAAGTCAAGGAACTGATCGACGAAGAGGGCAATCCGGCCCTCAAGCTGCGCGTGTTCGTGCAGGGCGGAGGCTGTTCGGGCTTCCAGTACGGTTTCACCTTCGACGAGGCGACCAACGAGGACGACACCGTCATGGAGAAGGGCGGGGTCACGTTGCTCATCGACGCGATGAGCTTCCAGTACCTGATGGGTGCCGAGATCGACTACAAGGAAGACCTGCAGGGCGCCCAGTTCGTGATCAAGAACCCGAACGCCAGCAGCACCTGCGGCTGCGGCTCGTCGTTCTCCTGATCATCCGCGCGGCCGCGGATCGGCCAGCAGGCCGAGCACGCGCGGTCCGCTCGCACCGGTCACCGACGGCAGGTTGCCGGCCGCCGCGTCGATGCGGCACGCTGCCAGCCACGCGAAGGCTGCCGCTTCCACCGCCTGCGGGTCCAGGCCGAGCACCTGCGTCGAGACGACCGGCGCCGCAGCGGCATGGACCGCCAGCCGTTGCATCAGGAAATCGTTGCGGGCGCCGCCGCCGCACACGTAGAGGCGGTCGGCCCGGAAATCGCTGCAGGCGCGCGCTACCGTGATCGCGGTCAGTTCCACCAGCGTGGCCTGCACGTCGCGCGGGTCGCGCGGCGTCGCGGCAGGGCACGCCGCCAGCGAGCGATCGAGCCAGTCGGCATTGAACAGGTCGCGGCCGGTGCTCTTGGGCGCAGCCAGCGCGAAATAGGGTTCGGCCAGCCAGGCCGCGAGCAGCGACGCGTCGGCTCGGCCGCCGCGTGCCCAGGCGCCGTCGCGATCGAATGCCGCGCCGGTGTGCCGCCGGCACCACCCGTCGAGCAGGGTATTGGCCGGACCGGTATCGAAACCGAGCACGGCTTCCCCGGCCGAAGCCGGCGCCAGCAGGCTGACATTGGCAATGCCGCCGAGATTGACCACCGCCCGCCGTTCGTGCTCCGCCCGGAACACCCGGGCGTGGAACGCCGGCGCCAGCGGCGCGCCCTGGCCACCGGCGGCGAGGTCGGCAGCCCGCAGGTCGCAAACGACGGGGATCGCACAGGCCTCGGCCAGGCGGGCGGCATTGAGCAGCTGGATCGTGTAGCCCAGTTCGGGGCGGTGCCGCACCGTCTGGCCATGAGCGCCGATCGCGCGGACCGACGAAGCCGCCAGGCCGGTCTGCTCCAGCAGCCGGGCGGTCACCGCCGCGTACGCGTCGGCAAGGCGATTGCCGGCCAGCGCCGCGCGCGCCAGTTCGTCGGGTCCGGGCGACTGCAGGGCTTCGAGCTCGCGCCGCAGCGCCTCGTCGAGGGCCTGGCTCGCGAAGCCGATCGTGCGTATGCCCGCGTGCGCTTCCTCGATCTCGACCAGTGCCCCGTCGACCGCGTCGAGGCTGCTGCCCGACATCAGGCCGATGAAGCGGCGCATCCCCGGAGGCGTTCCGCCCTTACTCGAAGCGGGCCAGCTGCACCGCTTCGAGCTGCGCCAGGCGGGTGCGCAGCCCTTCGGCGCGCGCAGCGAACTGTGCGCGTTCGGCGGCGTCCAGAGGCGTGGATTCCGGCATCACGATCGACAACGGGTCGACGTGCTCGCCATTGACCTTGAACTCGTAGTGCAGGTGCGGACCGGTGGACCAGCCGGTGGAACCGACGAACCCGATCACTTCGCCTTGCGCCACCGTCGCGCCGCGGGTCAGGCTGCGGGCGAAGCCGCTCAGGTGCGCATACAGCGTGGAGATCTGATTGCGATGGCGGATTTCGATGACGTTTCCGTAGCCGCGCTGCTGGCCGACGAACTCGACCACGCCGTCACCCGAGCTGCGCACCTTGGTGCCCGCCGGTGCCGAGAAATCGACCCCCTTGTGCTCGCGCGTGTAGCCGAGGATGGGGTGCATGCGCGCGTTGCTGAAGCCCGACGAGATGCGGGTGAATTCCACCGGTCGCTGCAGGAACGCCTTGCGCAGGCCGCGCCCGTCGAATGCGAAGTATTCGCCGTGGCCCGACTCGCCGCGCTCGAACCAGACCGCTTCGTGGCGCGTGCCGTTGACCGTGAACTCCATGGCGAGGATCCGGCTGACCGTCGGGGCATCGAGGCTGCCGGCCTCGCGAACCAGTTCGTAGACGACACGCAGCGTGTCGCCGCGCCGCAGGTCGCGACCGAAGTCGACCTGGCCGTCGAGGATGTCGGCGACCTGGCTGGCGACCGACTCGGGAATGCCGGCCGCGTCGGTCGCGGCGAACAGCGAGGTTCTGACCTCGGCCACGCCGGCCGCCACCAGCCGTTCGAGCATGAGCGGCTCCTCGCGGGCCTGGAAGCGCTCACCGTCGCGGACGATGGTCAGCCGGTTGCCCGGCCGGGCGGGATCGGTTTCGAGGCTGCCGAGCCGATATCCCAGCGACTGCACCCGGCCCGCGTCGTCGATGCTGGCGCTGACGGTGCGCCCCGCCTGCAACTGCATCAGCTTGCGCGCCCGGGCGTCGGCGGCCACGAACTTCTGGAACTCGCTGTCGGTCGCGCCGAGCCGGTCGAGCAGGGAAGCGAGCGTCTCGCCGCGCTGGATGCGCTCGGAGCGCCTGAACGCCTCGACGCCCTCGACCGGGTCGGCGCCAGCCGCCGGAATCGGCGGCGCGAACGCCACCGTTTCGACGAGGGTGCCGGCCGGCGGCAGCTCGATCTCGCGCAGCGGCGCGGTGCCGAAAGCGGTGACGGCGGCGAGGGCGAGCGATACGGCGACGGCAGTCGCCACTTTCGGGAAGCTGAGCAGGGCTGGCTGGCTCATCACGCGCGCTGGTTCGTCCAGGTCTGAGTTCTTGCTTCGCGGCCGGGAGCCCGCGAGCCCTCGGCTAGAATCCGGGGTTCCGGTCCGTTCGGAGAAGGCGAAGAAGCGTCGCAAAACGCCATCCGCTGCGCCTGCCCCGGGCACTGCCGCGATTCTACCGGATCAATCGACGGAACCTGTCACGAAATGACGATGGACGGCGCAAGCAAACCGACGGAACCGGGCGGCAACGCGCCGGCCGACCCGCGAGCGGCTTCTTCGCAGACCGCCGGGGCGCAGCCCCGCACCGACTGGCCGGTGACCGAGCGCACGCGCGAGGCGATGGCGATCAGCCTGCGCGGGTGCGACGAGCTGCTGGTCGAGGCCGACTGGCTCGTCAAGCTGGCCCGCAGCGAGGCAACCGGCCAGCCGCTGCGCATCAAGCTCGGACTCGACCCCACCGCGCCCGACCTGCACCTGGGCCACACCGTGGTGCTGAACAAGCTGCGCCAGCTGCAGGACCTCGGCCACACGGTGATCTTCCTGATCGGCGACTTCACGGCCATGATCGGCGATCCGTCGGGCCGCAACACGACGCGCCCGCCGCTGTCGCGCGAGCAGATCGAATGCAATGCGCGCACCTATTTCGACCAGGCCAGCCTGGTACTCGATCGCGAGCGCACCGAGATTCGCTACAACTCCGAGTGGTCCGATCCGCTGGGCGCGCGCGGGATGATCCAGCTGGCGGCGCGCTATACGCTCGCGCGCATGATGGAACGCGACGACTTCACCCGGCGTTTCCGCGCGGGGGCGCCGATCTCGGTGCACGAGCTGCTCTATCCCCTGATGCAGGGCTACGACTCGGTGGCGCTGCAGTCGGACATCGAACTGGGCGGCACCGACCAGAAGTTCAACCTGCTGGTCGGACGCGAGCTGCAGCGCGAGTACGGCCAGGAGCCCCAGTGCATCCTCACGATGCCGCTGCTCGAAGGGCTCGACGGCGTCGAGAAGATGTCGAAATCGAAGAGCAACTACGTCGGCATCACCGAGCCGCCCGACGAGATGTTCGGCAAGCTGATGTCGATCTCCGACGCGCTGATGTGGCGCTACTACGAGCTGCTGTCGTTCCGCTCGATGGCCGCCGTCGCGGCGCTGCGCGCGGAGTGCGCGGCGGGGCGCAATCCGCGCGACGCGAAGGTGATGCTGGCGCAGGAGATCGTCGAGCGCTTCCATTCGCGCACGGCGGCCGAGGCGGCGCTCGAACGCTTCGAGGCGCGCTTCCGGCACGGCGCGGCGCCCGAGAACATGCCCGAAGTGGTGCTGCGCGGCGCACCGATGCCGATCGCGCAGCTGCTCAAGCAGGCGCAGCTGGCGCCGTCCACCAGCGAGGCCAACCGCAACATCGAGCAGGGCGGAGTGCGCATCGACGGCCAGCGCGTCGCGGACCGCATGCTCGAGCTGCCGGCGGGCACCTACGTCGTGCAGGTCGGCAAGCGCCGGTTCGCGCGAGTGAAGCTCGAACCGGTCGCCTGATCCGGCGGCGGTGGATACCCCCACAGTCTTGACCGACGGCAAGCCGCGCGTGGGCGTTCGTGGCCGAAAATGGCCGCCGGAGGTGCGCATGCGGGCGCGCAACCGGGTAAGGTGTCGATGAGGGCCGCGCCGCTGGCGGCCATGGAGAACCACGAGATGAAACTGTTCAGCGAATCCTTCGAGGATGGCAAGCCGATTCCGGCCGAATTCGCGTTCTGCCGCATCGAGCCGAAGTCGCACGTCACGCTGTCGTCCAACCGCAATCCCCATCTGGCGTGGTCCGACGCACCGGTCGGGACGCGTTCGTTCGCGATCATCTGCCACGATCCCGACGTGCCCGGCAGCCCGGAGGACGTCAACCAGGAAGGGCGCGAGATTCCCTCGACGCTCAAGCGGATCGAGTTCTTCCACTGGATCCTGGTCGACTTGCCGGCGAGCGTCGACGCGATCGCCGCCGCGGAGTTCTCCGACAACGTCACGCCGAAGGGCAAGATGGGGCCGGCCGCGCGCCACGGCGCGCGTCAGGGCATCAACGACTACACCGCCTGGTTCGCCAACGACCACGACATGGAAGGCGACTACTACGGTTACGACGGGCCGTGCCCGCCGTGGAACGATTCGATCGTGCATCGCTACGTGTTCACGGTCTATGCGCTCGACGTCGAGCGGCTGCCGCTGATGGGGCGCTTCACCGGCGCCGATGCGCGCAAGGTCATTGCGCATCATCGGCTGGGCGAGGCGTCGATCACCGGCACCTACACGCTGAACCCGCGGCTGGCCCCGGCTTGAGCGAAGCGTTGCGCACCGGCTCGTCGACCGAGCTGGTGCTGGTCCGTCATGGCGTGACGACCTGGAACCGCGAGCGCCGCTTCCAGGGCCAGATCGACATTCCGCTCGACGACGAGGGGCGCGCGCAGGCCGCGCGTACCGGCAGGCGCCTGGCCGGCATGGGCCCGGACGCGATCTACGCCAGCGATCTGGCACGCGCGCGCCAGACCGCCGAGCCCATCGCGGCAGCCTGTGGTGTCGGCCTGCGCATCGATGCGCGGCTGCGCGAGCGGCACTACGGCCGGTTCGAAGGACGCACGCACGACGAGATCCGGCGCGACCAGCTCGATGCGTGGCGGCGCTGGCGCGAGCGCGAACCCGATTTCGAGCTGCCCGGCGGCGGCGAATCGCTGCGCGCGTTCCACGCGCGCGTGCGCGCCGTGCTGCTGGAGATCGCGGGCCGGCATCCGGGGCAGACGGTGATCGCCGTTACCCACGGCGGGGTGCTCGACTGCGCCTACCGCATCGCCACCGGCATGCCGCTGGAGGCGCCGCGTACGCACGACCTGCTCAACGCGAGCCTGAACCGCATCGTGTGGGACGGCCGCGCGTTCGAGCTGGTGGTCTGGGCCGACGTGGCGCACCTCGACGATGCGCTCGACGACGTGGAAGCACGGCCCTGATCCTTTAGAATCGCGCTTTCGGCGCGCGACCGGCGCGCCACGAGGTGACCGCATGTTCGACCGCAACCACGGCCTGTCGCAGGCCGATCCCGAGCTCTGGAACG
Source organism: Burkholderiaceae bacterium (assembly GCA_023383035.1). GTDB lineage: Bacteria > Pseudomonadota > Gammaproteobacteria > Burkholderiales > Burkholderiaceae_E > Zeimonas. The sequence continues at coordinate 12,668 of JAHDYE010000063.1, forward strand.
CGATCCGCCTGGAGAACCAGCGCCAGGAAGCGCACATCGAGCTGATCGCTTCCGAGAACTACGCCAGCTCGGCCGTCATGGCCGCGCAGGGCAGCCAGATGACCAACAAGTACGCGGAAGGCTACCCGGGCCGCCGCTACTACGGCGGCTGCGAGCACGTCGATGTCGCCGAGCAGCTGGCGATCGACCGCATCAAGGCGCTGTTCGGTGCCGAATGCGCCAACGTCCAGCCGCATTCCGGCGCGCAGGCCAACGAGGCGGTGTTCCTCGCGTTCCTGAATCCGGGCGACACCATCATGGGCATGAGCCTGGCCGAAGGCGGGCATCTCACCCACGGCATGGCGCTGAACATGTCGGGCAAGTGGTTCAAGGTGGTGTCCTATGGCCTGAACGAGGCCGAGGCGATCGACTACGACGCGATGGAACGCAAGGCGCACGAGCAGCGGCCGAAGCTGATCATCGCCGGCGCGTCCGCGTACAGCCTGCGCATCGACTGGGCCCGCTTCGCGCAGGTCGCGAAGGACGTCGGCGCGCTGCTGATGGTCGACATGGCCCACTACTCCGGCCTGATCGCCGGCGGCGTCTATCCCAACCCGGTGCCGCACGCCGACATCGTCACGTCCACCACCCACAAGAGCCTGCGCGGCCCGCGCGGCGGTTTCATCCTGATGCCCGAGCGTCACGAGAAGGCGATCAACTCGGCGATCTTCCCCGGCTTGCAGGGCGGTCCGCTGATGCACGTGATCGCCGCCAAGGCGGCGGCGTTCCGCGAGGCGCAGCAGCCGGCATTCCGCGCCTATCAGCAGCAGGTGGTGGGCAATGCCCACGTGCTCGCCCAGACGTTGATCGAACGGGGCCTGCGGATCGTGTCGGGGCGCACCGAATCGCACCTGATGCTGGTCGACCTGCGCGCCAAGAAGATCACCGGCAAGGAAGCCGAGCGCCTGCTCGGCGAAGCGCACATCACCTGCAACAAGAACGCGATCCCCAACGACCCCGAGAAGCCGATGGTCACCAGCGGCATCCGGCTCGGCACGCCGGCGATCACCACGCGCGGCTTCGGCGAGAACGAAACGCGCCAGGTCGGCCACCTGATCGCCGATGTGCTCGACCACCCTGAAGATGCGGCGAAGCTGGCGATGGTGCGCGAGAAGGTGGGGCAGCTGACGGCGAAGTTCCCGGTCTACGGCTGAGAACGCGAGCGCGCGATGCGCTGCCCGTTCTGCGACCATGCCGATACCCAGGTCATCGAGACCCGCGAGTCCGACGACGGCGAGAGCACGCGGCGGCGCCGGCGCTGCCTGAACTGCGACAAGCGCTTCACCACTTACGAGCGCGTCGAGCTCGCGCTGCCGGCCGTCGTGAAGAAGAACGGCGTGCGCGCCGAGTTCGACCGGCGCAAGATGCGCGCGTCGATGGCGCTCGCGCTGCGCAAGCGGCCGGTGAGCGCCGAGGCGGTCGATGCGGCGATCCATCGCATCGAGGAGAAGCTGCTCAGCCTGGGTCTGCGCGAGGTGCCGAGCGAGCGCATCGGCGAGCTGGTGATGCGCGAGCTGAAGAAACTCGACAAGATCGCGTACGTGCGCTTCGCGTCGGTGTACCGGAACTTCGAGGACGTCGACGAATTCACCGACGTGGTGCTCGAAGTGTCCGCGCGCAGACGCAAGGGCTGAACGCGGCGCCAGCAGGGGCGCCCGGCCGACCTGCTACGGTTTCGTGCCCGTGCCCGTGCCCGTGCCCGCGGCCCGGATCGCGTCGAGCGTCGCGTTCGGCGTGATCGCCTGCGCATCCACCTTCAGGTGGATCACCGCCGGCCGGCGCTTCGTGCGCGCGTGCGTCAGCGCCGCCGTCATCGCCGCCTCGAACTCGTCGGTGCGCTCGACGCGCACCCCGAAGCCGCCGAACGCCTCGCCGTACTTCGCGAAGTCGGGGTTGACCAGCGCGGTGCCGAGCACACGCGCCGGATATTCGCGCTCCTGGTGCATGCGGATCGTGCCGTACATGCCGTTGTCGAACACGATCACGACCGGTCCGGCGTCGTATTGCGCGGCGGTGGCCAGCTCCTGGCCGTTCATCAGGAAGTCGCCGTCGCCGGCGAAGCACACCACGGTGCGCCCGGGCTGCGTGATGGCCGCCGCCACCGCGGCAGGCACCCCGTAGCCCATCGAACCGGAAGTCGTCGACAGCAGCGTGCGCAGCCCCGCGTAGCGCCAGAACCGGTTCGCCCAGGTGGCGAAGTTGCCGGCCCCGTTGGTGAGGATCGCGTCCGCCGGCAGCAGGCGTCGGAGCACCTGCACCAGTTGCCACAGGTTCAGCGCCGGAGCCTGTCCCTGCGCATAGATCGGCGGCTCGCGCTGCCAGGCCTCGTATTCGGCGCGCGCCTGCGCGACCGAGCCGGCCCATGCCGACGCATCGACCTGCACCGCGCGCAGCGCGGCCGCGATCTCGGGCATGCCGGCGGCGATCATCAGGTCGGCCTGGTACACGCGGCCCAGCTCTTCGACGCCGGCGTGCACGTGCACCAGCTGCTGGCGTGGCCGCGGCGCCTCCAGCAGCGAATAGCCCGACGTGGTCATCTCCCCCAGCCGCGGGCCGATCGCGATCACCAGGTCGGCAGCTCCGAGGCGCGCCGCCAGCGTGGGGTTCACGCCGATGCCCACGTCGCCGATGTACTGCGCGTGGCGATTGTCGAACAGGTCCTGGCAGCGGAACGCGCACGCCACCGGCAGGCGGTTCGCCTCGGCGAAGGCGCGCAGGTCCTCGCAGGCCTGGGGCGTCCAGCCGGTGCCGCCGAGCAGCACGAATGGCCGCTGCGCGCGCGCCAGCAGCGCGGCGAGCTGACCGATCTGCGCGTCGCTCGGGCTGGCGCACACCGGACGGTGACGAGCGGCGTCGGGCACGGTCGCGCGCTGCGCGAGCACGTCCTCGGGCAACGCCAGCACCACCGGACCCATGCGTCCGCTGGTGGCGATCTGGAACGCCCGCGCGACATATTCGGGAATACGGTCGGCGCGGTCGATCTGCGCGACCCACTTGGCCATCTGGCCGAACATCCGCCGGTAGTCGATCTCCTGGAAAGCCTCGCGGTCGATGAAGTCGGTACCGACCTGCCCGATGAACACGACCATCGGCACCGAATCCTGGAACGCGGCGTGCACGCCGACCGACGCGTTGGTGGCGCCCGGCCCACGCGTGACCATCACCACGCCCGGCCTGCCGGTGAGCTTGGCCCAGGCGTCGGCCATGAATGCCGCGCCGCCCTCCTGGCGGCAGGTCACGAAGCGGATTTGCTCGCGATGGCGGTACAGCCCGTCGAGCACCGCCAGATAGCTTTCACCGGGCACACCGAACACGGTCTCCACGCCCTGCGTGGCCAGGGCGTCGGCGAGGATATGCCCGCCGGGCCGTGCGTTCGTTCCAGCCGGTGTTTGCGTCAAGATGCGCTCCTTTCGGGGAATGCGTCGATTCTAGTGGACTGCCGCCTTGTGCCTTGCCTTGCCGCGCAGCGGTGCCCGCCGTGGCACGGCGCCGCCGGCGCGGCGGTGCCCCTCGCGCTTCGAGCGATAATGCCGGCCTATGTTCACCCCGGCCGACCACGATTTCATGCAGCGCGCGCTGCAGCTGGCCGAGCTCGGTCTGACGACCGCCACGCCGAACCCGCGCGTGGGCTGCGTGCTGGTGCGCGACAGCACGATCGTCGGCGAAGGCTGGCACCGGCGTACCGGCGAGCCGCATGCAGAAACGCTGGCGCTCGCGCAGGCGGGCGAGCGGGCGCGCGGTGCCACGGCCTACGTCACGCTCGAGCCCTGCAACCATCACGGCCGCACGCCGCCGTGCGTCGACGCGCTGATCGAGGCCAGGGTCGCACGCGTGATCGCCGCGATGGAAGACCCCAATCCGTCGGTGAACGGCCAGGGCCTGGAGCGCCTGCGTGCCGGCGGCATCGACGTGCGTTGCGGACTGCTGCAGCAGGAAGCGCGCGAGATCAACATCGGCTTCGTGTCGCGGATGGCGCGCAACCGTCCATGGGTGCGGCTCAAGGCGGCCGCCAGCCTCGACGGCCGTACCGCCCTTCCCGATGGTCGCAGCCAGTGGATCACCGGGGAAGCGGCGCGCACCGATGGTCATGCATGGCGCGCGCGCGCCTGCGCGCTGCTGACCGGCATCGGCACGGTGCGCGATGACAATCCCCAGCTCACGGTGCGTCACGTGCAGACGTCGCGGCAGCCGTTGCGCGTGCTGGTCGACTCGCGCTTCGAGGTCAACCCGGCTGCGCGCATTCTCGAGGGCGGCAGTACGCTGGTGGCGTGCGCGATCGATGCGCCGTCGCGCGTGGCCAAGACCGCGGCGCTCGAGGAACTGGGCTGCGAAGTGATCTCGCTGCCGGGCCCGCACGGCAAGGTCGATCTGCACGGCCTGCTGCGCGAACTCGCGCGCCGCGGCGTCAACGAGCTGCACGTCGAGGCCGGCTACCGGCTCAACGGTTCGCTGCTGCGCGAAGACTGCGTCGACGAGCTGCTGGTCTACATGGCGCCCACGCTGCTCGGCAACGCGATGGGCCTGGCCGATTTTCCGGCACCCGAGGGGCTCGACCGGCGCCTCGTGCTCCAGTGGCGTTCGATCGATCGCATCGGCGACGACTTGCGCCTGATCGCGCGGCTTCCCGACAGGATCTGATCATGTTTACAGGAATCGTCGCGGCCGTGGGCCGCATCGAACGCGTCGAGCCGCTCGGGCGCGATGCCGGCGTGCGGCTCACGATCGAGGCCGGCGCGCTCGACCTCGCCGATGTGGCGCCGGGCGATTCGATCGCGATCCAGGGCGCGTGTATGACCGCCATCGGCATCGAGGGCAACCGCTTCCGGGTCGACGTCTCCGGCGAGAGCCTGTCGAAGACCGCTGGCCTGGATCGACCCGGCGACGTGAACCTCGAAAAGGCCATGCGCCTGGACGATCGCATCGGCGGACATCTGGTGTCGGGGCATGTCGACGGTCTCGGTGCAGTGGTGTCGTTCGAACCGGTGGGCGAATCGTGGCGGCTGGTGCTGCGTGCCCCCGCCGAGCTGGCGAAGTACTTCGCGTACAAGGGTTCGATCACCGTCAATGGCGTGAGCCTGACGGTGAACCGGGTGACCGACGTGGCGGAGGGCGCCGAGTTCGAGATCAACCTGATTCCGCACACGATCTCGGTCACGACGCTGAAGTCGCTGCGCCCGGGCGATCGCGTCAATCTCGAAGTGGACCTGATCGCCAGGTACGTGGAGCGGATGCTCGGCGCTGCTGCGCCGGGCATCCGCGACTGACCGGCACGC
>JAHDYE010000064.1 GCA_023383035.1 Burkholderiaceae bacterium
AGCGCGACGTACAGCGCCGGGATGCGTCCCGCGAGCGCGAACACGCGCTCGCCGGCATGCACGTCCAGCCCGGCGAGCACGTTGGCGAAACGGCTGGTCGCGTCGCGCAGCGCCGCGGAGGTGATGTCCCGCGTCGCGTCGTCGCGGCCCAGCCAGCGCAGCGCGATGCGGTCCGAGCGTGGGCCGGCCGCGTGGCGGTCGACGGCCTCGTGCGCGATGTTCAGGCCGCCCCCGCCGGGAAGCCCGTCCAGCGAGCGCCGCTCGGCCTCCCACGAGAAGCCGGTGCGCGCGCTGTCGTAGTCGATCAGGTTGGGACGGACCCGAAACCCGTCGAGCTGCTTGCGGATCGTTTCCATGCGGACCTCTGCGGCTTTGCGCAGACTATCGTCGGCGACGCGGCCGGCCTTGCGTCCGGTCAACATGCCGTCGCCTGCGGGCCTCCGGTCCGCGTAAACCGCTCATCCGTGGCCGCAGCACGCGCAGAGGGCGAAGGCGGCCTGTTCGAGATAGCGCCGGCCGAGCGGCAGCCAGCGGGCCGGCGTGCGCGGCTCGGGATCGAGCAGGTGGGCGACCGACAGGCGCGCGCGCAGCACCGCGCGTGCCGCGGCGTACAACCCGGACAGCGCTTGCGGGGGACGGTCGCCGAGGGCGCTCGCCATGCCCTCGATCAGGCGCGGCGCGACCCACGGCGCGCCGGCCACCGCGCACTCCATGCCGAGGAACGCCAGCTCGTCGAACGGATCGACCTGACGCAACGTCGTGTCGAACTCCAGGCAGTCGATGACCGTCGGCGGATCGAGCAGGCAGACGTGTTCGGGTCGCAGGTCGCCGTGACCGTCCACGACCTTGCCCTGCAGCACGCGCTCGCGCAGGGCGGGCGCGTACCCGTCGAGCGCCGCGGCGAGCCGGTCGAGCGCGGGGCCGGCCGCCAGCGCGGCAAAGCGCGGCTGCAGCAGCACCTCGCGGTCGATCGCGTGCTCGCGCCGGAAGCGCGCCACGTAGGCGTCGGCGCTCAACCGCGTGCGCGGCGCGCGTCGATAGAAGTCCGCCAGCAGCGCGATGACGGCGTCGACGTGCGCAGGCTGCAGCCGTCCGTCGGCGATCATGCGATCGAGCATCCGTTCGTGCGGCAGCCGGCGCATCAGGACCAGCCAGTCGAGCGTGACGCCGGGGGCGGGCAGGCGTTCCTCGGGCACCAGCGCCAGCCGGCCGTCGTGCCACTGCAGCGCGAGCAGACCCAGGTAGACCTGCGGCGCGATGCGGCGGTTCAGGCGAATCTCCTCGCGACAGTTGCGTTCGCGCGCCGCAAGCGTCGAGAGGTCGAGCAGCGGCGATCGCAGCGGCTTCTTCATCTTCAGCACGCGTCCGCCGGCGAGGATCACCCACGACATGCGGGTCTCGATCAGTTGCGCGGCCTCGGCCTCGGCGTCGGCGCCATGGACGGCGCGCGACATCAGGAAGCGCAGCGTGTCCGCGGCCCCGGGGAGGGCATGCCGGTCGGCGGACGGTCCGCTCATCGGCGGTCTGCGTTTCAGGGCGTCGCGGCGTCGACTTCGCGCGCGAGCGCGCGAAGCGCGTCGGAGATCGTCACCGGGTAAGCCGCGGGCGCGGCTTCGAGCGCGCGCAGCGCATCGGGCAGGCGGGCCAGCTGCGCGCCGCAATGCGCGCGCGCCTGCGCCAGCGTCGGTGCCGCGCCCAGGCGGCGTCCGGCTCGCATCACGGGCTGCAGCAGCGGTTCGCCGGTTGCCGGCTCGTCGGCCAGCTGCACGCAGTCGCCGGCGAAGCGAAAGCCGCGCAGGTGCTCGAGCAGGCGCCGCGAAAAACCGCCCTGGGCAGCGAGCCAGTCGATGTCGGCCTCGGAGAACGACAGTGTCTCGAGAAACTCGAGCGCCTGTTCCAGGCCCGCGGCGACCAGGAAGTTGCGTTGCGCCGGCAGCTTGCGCACGAACAACTCGAAGACTGCCTGCTGTTCCATGCCTTCGTCGAGATAGGCCTGGAACATGGTGAGCTGGTAGAGGTCCGCGAGCAGGGCGCTCATCAGCGGAGCAGTCGATGAATATGTTTTTCTATCAATCGATTATATCCATTAGTTCGTGTAATGCAGCAAGAAAGAATCGATGCCCCACCGATTCGCTCCGAGCGGCAACGGCGTGGTACGAGCTCTCGCACTCATCGATATTCGTGATAATTCGTTCGAATCATCGACGCGGTTGGCGTACGGCCGGCACGCCGGACAGCTCGATCAGCCGCTTGCAGCCTGCTTCGCCGCCGGCGCCCTCGCTGCCACCGGGGTCGAGGCCGGCCAGCAATGATGCCACCGGCTGCAGTGCGGCCAGCAGGCCCGCCAGCGCGAGCCGGCTCGCCAACGGCCCTTTTTCCAGCGATACCTGCGGGTCGACGAAGCTGCCGCGGATCTGCAGGGGCGTGCGCAACGACAGCGGGCTCGAATCCTTCGGAGACACGGCGGCGCGCAACGCGAGACGTTCGTCGGCCAGCGAAACTTCGCCGTCGATCCAGATCGTCGAATCGGGGGTATCGATGACCATCACGCGCGGCCGGGCGATGCCCCGGCTCACCACCCAGTGGCCGACGGCGCAGTCCACCGGCAGCGACTGGTCGCCCTGGAGGACCAGCCCGAGCGACTCGAACAGGTCGATGCCGGCGATCTCCACCGCGAGATGGGAAGCACGCCCCTCCCGCAGCCGCAGCACCGCTTCGCCCTGCAGCCCGGCCAGCACCTGCGCGGTGGAGCGGCCGCGTCCGCTCACGTCCAGGCGTCCCGCCAGCCGGCCGGAAAGCCACGGGGGCCGGCCCTTCGGTCGCGACTGGCGAATCCAGTGTTCGAGCGCGATGCCGCTCCAGTCGACGTGCGCGCGCCACTCGGGCGGGTCGGGCCTGCCGTGCAGCTCGACGCGTCCGCCGACACGGCCCTGCGAAGTGCGCGCGACCAGGTCGGCGACGGCCAGCGTACCCTCCTTCAGGCGCAGTTGCGCCCGCAGCGGCCGCAGCGGCTCCCCGAAGGCGGGCCCGAGATCCACGCTGTCGATGTCGATCCGAACGTCCGCGTCCATGGCCAGCAGCGACGGCAGGTCGAACTCGCGCGCCGGAATCATGCGGCCCTGGCGTGCGGGCGCGGTCACGCCCGGCACCGAAGCACCGACCACCGGTGCCAGGTCGGCGAACCGCAGCACTTCGCCGCCCAGCCGTCCGGCCAGCAATGGCGGTTCGGCCGCGCGGTCGTAGCGGAACCGGCCGTTCAGGCGGCTCGCGCCGACGCGCGCCTGTTCGATCGTCACCGACCAGGTGGCCTCTTCCTTGTGCAGCGTGCCCGCCAGACGGATCGGGCCGGTCGTCGGCAGCGTCACCCCGAGCGCATCGCCCAGCCGCGACATCGACGCGCCTTCGACCTCGAAGCGCCCCGAAAGGTCGTCGAGCCGCAGCACGTCGCGCGTCGTGCCATCGAAGCGCACCGCGATGCCCTCCGAGCGCGCCTGAAGGCGTGCCGCCGTCGGCGGTGCGCTGCCGTCGGCGTCGATCCACGGCAGGATCGCGTCGCTGTCCAGCCGCAACTCGAAGTCGGCATCGGCGTAGCGACCGCGCGCCTCCAGGCGAAGGCCGTGCGCGGGCGACGCGGGGTCCGTGCGCGTCGGACCGTCGCGCAGCGTGGCCGTGGCGGTGAACGCGAGCTCGCGCGGGACGTCGGTATACGCGATGCGCCCTTCGCCGACCGCCAGGTGACCGAACGAAGGCGGTGGTCGTTCGCCCGAGGCCTGCCCGGGCGACGCGCCGAACTGCCACGACGCGCGCCCGGCATCCGGGCGCTCGATCCGCGCGTCGAGGCTGCCCACCTCCAGCCGGTGCACGTGCAGGCGCCGGCCGCGGTAGGCCGCCCACAGATCGCGATAGCGCAGCCGCAGCTGCACGTCCTCGGCGCGCACCATGTAGGGCTCGTCGCTCCAGTCGGGCGCCGCGACTTCCAGCCGGGGCAGGTGCACGGTGAGGCCGCCGAACAGGCGCAGGCTCGGCCGTCGCGTGTCGTCGCCGGGTTGCGCCGGCAGCAGCACGACCTCGCGCTGCAGCGCGCGCGATGCCCATCGTTGCGCGGGAGCGGCAAGGAAAGGCCAGCCGAGCCACTCGCCCACGATCACCAGCGTCGCGGCCGCGAGCGCCGCCGCCGCCCCTGCGCGCAGCGCACGTGCGCTCATGCCGGCGTCCCGCGTCGCGCGGGTGCGCCGTGCGCCGTGCGCCGTGAGGTCGATTCGACGGTACGTGACGATCGGGCGGTCATGGCAGAAGGTGCGCCGCGGCGCGCGAAACGGCCGCCACGCCGCAGGCACGGGCAAGCGACATGCCGCGCGCGGGTCAGGTCAGCCTGCCGGAGTGCTCCTGCTGCAACGTTCCCGATTCGGCGAGCCGGATCATCAGCTGCGGATCCACCGGCTTGGTCACGTGATGATCGAAGCCGGCACCCAGCGCTTCGCTCTTGTCGCGTTCCTGTCCCCAGCCGGTGACCGCGATGAGCACCGGCTGGTAGCTGGCCGACATCTGGCGGATCGCGTGGGCCACCTCGTTGCCGCTGCGTCGCGGCATGCCCAGGTCGAGCAGGCAGATGTCCGGGCGCGCGCGCTGGCAGGCGGCGAGCGCTTCCTCGCCGTCGAAGGCGACGATCACCTCGTGGCCTTCGAGCTGCAGCAACGCGGCCAGGCTTTCTGCCGCATCGCGATTATCGTCGGCGATCAGGATGCTGCGTCCGGTCGTCGCGCGGCGCGGTTCGCCGGCCGGCACGCTTTCGGGTTCGCGCGTGGCCGAACCGCGCGGCAGCCGGACCGTGAAGGCGCTTCCCAGCCCCTTGCCGGCGCTGTGTACCTCGATGCTGCCGCCGTGCAGGTTGACCAGACCGCGGGTCAACGCCAGGCCGATGCCCAGCCCGCCGCCTGCCTGACGATCACCGGTGCTCAGCTGCGTGAACATCGTGAACAGGTGTGGCAGGCACTCGGGGGCAATGCCGATGCCCTCGTCGCTCACCGTGATGACCACCTCGTTGCCGCATCGTTCGGCCTTCACGCAAATGCGCCCGTCGAGATTGGAGTATTTCGCTGCGTTGGTGAGCAGGTTGGCGACCACCTGCGCGAGGCGCAGCGGATCGGCGTCGAGCCAGATTTCCTCGTCGGGCAGATCGACAGACAGCTGCTGGTGCCGGGTCTCGATCAGGGGCAGGGCGGTCTCGACGCCGGCCCTGATCGTCGTGGACAGCGCGATGCACTTGCGACGCAGCGACAGTGCGCCGCGAGTGATGCGCGAGACGTCGAGCAGGTCGTCGAGCAGCATGCCCATGTGCCGGACCTGCCGATCGATGACTTCGTGGCTCCAGCGCTTCTGCGTCTCGGAGGCGCCCGGTGCGCACGAGAGGAACGCCGCCTGGCGGATCGGCGCCAGCGGATTGCGCAGTTCGTGCGCGAGCGTGGCCAGGAACTCGTCCTTGCGCCGGTCCGCCTGCAGCAGCTTCAGCTCGTTCTTCTTGCGCTCGGTGATCTCGGCGAACCACAGGGCCACCGAATCGCGCATCGGCGAAGCGATGCAGTGGAACCATCCGTCGTTGCCGTCGGCGCCCGCCTGCATCTCGAACTCGCGCGACGTGCCCAGCTCCACGACCGCGCGCAGTTGCGCGACGGCGCCCGACTGCGCGCCTTCGCCCGGCCAGTCGGCCACGGCGCGGCCGACCAGCGCCGAGGCCGGGCGCTGCATCGCCTCGGCGGCAGCGCCGTTCAGGTAGGACCAGGTGAACTCGACGATGCGGCCGTCGTCCGCGCGCACCGGCATCAGCACCGCGAACGGCACCGCCGACGCTTCCAGCGCCACCCTGAAGCGGATCTGGCTCTCCCTCAACTGCGCCTCGGTGCGGGCGCGCTCGACGAAGACCGCCGCCTTGCGGGCGCAGATGTCGGCCAGCGTGCGTTCGCGTTCGGTGGGAGCGCGCGCCACGTCGAAGTACACCGCGATGACGCCCAGCACATCGCCCGCCTGGCTCAGCAACGGCGTGGCGTGCACGGCACGAAAGCCTTCCTCGCGCGCCAGCGCGCGATGCCCGGCGAAGCGCGGGTCGAGCTCGGTGTCCTCGACGACCAGCCTGTGGCGCCGCTCGCGCACCGCGCCGCGCGCAGCGATCGTGCAGCTCAACTCGCTGACCTGCGACATCGCCCGGTCGCTGAAGCCCAGGCCGGCGACGGGCACGAGCGCCTTGCCGGCGGGATCGAAGAGGCAGAGCAGGCCGCGCCGCGCGCCGTGGAATTCCGCCAGCGCGAGCAGGATCAGCCGGACCTGTTCTTCCATCGTGGCGATCTCGGGCAGGCGGCTGCTCAGTTCGTGCAGACGCTGCAGGTCCTGCACCTGCTGTCCGAGCGCACTGCGCACCTGTTCGAGCTGCGCCGCGACCGCCTTGTCCGCGTCGACATCGGCGAGCGCACGCAGCAGCCGGTCTTCCGTGGCCATCGCGCGCTGCACCGCGCGGCGCAGTCGCGTGCCCGTCTCGGCCAGCGCGGCCCCCAGCAACACGAACACGAGCACCGCGAGCCGGTCCCGCGACGCGATCGCCGCCGGCTCGCCCGCGGCGGGCAGCCAGAACAGCGCGCTCACCACGCTGCCCGCGAGCACCACCAGCGCGACGCTGCGGCCGCGCCACAGCGCAGCGAAACCGATCGCCGGCAGCAACAGCAGGAAGGGCGCGAAGCGTGCGCCCTGCGGCATCACCGCCCACTGCAGCAGGCACGCGAGAAGCGTGAGGCTCGCCGCCTGCGCGCAGGCTCTGCCGATCATCCGCGCCGGGCGTTCGGGGCCCATGGACTCGACGTGAGGGTTGTGCGGGGCATGTCCCGGCCTCGGGCGGCGCGGGACGACGACGAACCGATCGCCACTGTACACCGCATCGTGCGCGTTTTGTCCGGTCGGCGCGGCGACACCGGGGTCGGTGCGCCGACGCGGCGCTGCGCACCGGTTCGGGCACGCCGGTTGCCGAAGCGGCGGGGCATGCAGACGTTTTCTGCCCGACCGCATGGACTGGCCTTCGTTCACCGGCCTGTTTCGCTTCGTCGTGTCGCCGATCGAGCTGATCGTGCGCGGCACGGTGATGTACTGGACGCTGTTCGTGCTGTTCCGCTTCGTGCTGCGCCGCGATGCGGGCTCGCTCGCGATTGCCGACATCCTGCTTCTGGTGCTGATCGCCGACGCCGCGCAGAACGCGATGGCCGGCGGCTACGAGACGATCGCCGAAGGCTGTGTGCTGGTGGCCACGATCGCGGCGTGGAACTACCTGCTCGACTGGAGCAGCTACCGGTTCGACGCGGTCCGGCGTTTCGCCGAGCCGGATCCGCTGCGGCTGGTGCGCGACGGCCGCATCCTGCGCGCCAACCTGCGCCGTGAGCTGCTCACCGTCGACGAGCTCGAGGCGAAGCTGCGCGAGCAGGGCATCGACGATCTGACCGAGGTAGCCGCCGCGTTCATGGAGTCCGACGGCCAGATCAGCGTGATTCGCGCCGTCGGTGGATCGGAGCTGCCGCGGCGTCCCGAACGTTCCCCCAGGCCCTGAACGTCGCGCCTCGAGCCTCTCGCTCCGGGCATCGCGCTCCGCGCGGCGGCCACCGGGGCGTCGCGGCACGCCGATTGCCGAATCGCGCCACTTCCCCTCCTGACGGCATCACATCATGGATGTTCGATCCCTGCGCATCGCGCTGATCAGCGAACACGCTTCGCCGCTGGCCGCGCTGGGCGGCGTCGACGCAGGTGGTCAGAACGTCTACGTCGCGCACCTGGCGCGCTGCCTGGCGCGCGCCGGGCACCGTGTGGACGTGTTCACCCGTCGCGACGCGCCGTGCGCGGCGGGCGTCGTGCAGGTGGAGCCGGGCATGCGCGTGCTGCACCTGGACGCCGGGCCGGCCGCACCGTTGCCCAAGGAGCAGCTGCTGCCCCACATGGACGCGTTCGGCGCCGCGGCGCTGCAACGCTTTCGGCACGGCGCGCGCTACGACGTGGTGCATGCGAACTTCTTCATGTCGGGCCTGGTGGGGCTGCGGCTGAAGCAGCGGCTGGGCATACCGCTGGTGGTGACCTTCCACGCACTGGGGCTGGTGCGCCGCGAGCATCAGGGCACGGCCGACGGCTTTCCGCCCGAACGCGAGGCGATCGAGCGGCACATCGTCCGCTTCGCCGACCGGGTCGTGGCCGAATGCCCGCAGGATCGCAGCGATCTGCTGCGGCTCTACGACGCATGCGCGCAGCGCATCGCGATGGTGCCCTGCGGCGTCGATCCGAAGCAGTTCGCGCCCGGCTCGAAGGCGCAGGCGCGGCGCGCGCTCGGGCTGCGCGACGACGAGTTCGTCGTGCTGCAGCTCGGACGGATGGTGCCGCGCAAGGGCGTGGATACCGTGATCCGCGCACTGGCCTGCATGGATCCCGCCGCGCCGGTGCGGCTGCTGGTGGTGGGCGGCAGCACGAGCGAGCCCGACGAGCGGGCCACGCCGGAGATCGGGCGCCTGCGTGCGGTGGCGCGCGAATGCGGGGTGGCCGAGCGGGTCACGTTCACCGGCCAGCGTCAGGGCGAGGCGCTGCGCGCGTGCTACGTGGCAGCCGACGTGTTCGTCAGCACACCGTGGTACGAGCCGTTCGGCATCACGCCGCTGGAAGCGATGGCCTGCGCCAGGCCGGTGATCGGCAGCGCGGTCGGCGGCATCCGCTACTCGGTGGTGCACGGCGTCACCGGCTATCTCGTGCCGCCGCGCGACCCGCCGGCGCTGGCGCGGCGCCTGGAAGCGCTGCGCGCCGATCCGGCGCATGCCGAAGCGCTCGGGCGCGCCGGCATGCGCCGCGTGCGTTCGCGCTTCACCTGGGAACGGGTCGCTGCCGAACTGCTCGAGGTCTATCGCGAAGTCGTCCGGCGCCGTGGCCGCGCCGGCTCGGCGTATCCGTTGCCGCCGATGGCAGCGGACGGCGCGCGCAGCGCCGCCTGGCCGGCCCGGCGTGCGGCAAGCGAGCGCCTGCCCGGAGCACGCGCATGAAAATGGCGGCGCTGCCGGGTTCGGCGACCGTGGGCGGGCCGATGCGGACCTGGCGCAACGCGCGCAAGGTGCTCGCGGTGCGGCTCGATGGCCTCGGCGACCTGCTGATGACCACACCGGCGCTGGCGGCGATTCGCCAGAGCGTCCCGGCGGCCCGGCTGACCCTGCTTGCCTCGCCCGCCGGCGCCGCGCTCGCGCCGTGTCTGCCCTTCGTCGACGAGACGATCGCCTTCGATGCGCCATGGGTGCGTTCGCGCGGGGCCGGCAACGGGCTGCCGCTCGGGGCGTGCGAAGCCGCGCTGGTCGCGCGGCTGACGGCGGCACGCTTCGATGCGGCCGTGGTGTTCACCGTGTGCACGCAGAGCGCGCTGCCGGCCGCGCTGCTGTGCCGCATGGCGGGCATTCCGCTGCGGCTGGCGCACAGCCGCGAAAATCCCTACGGCCTGCTCACCGACTGGGTGGCCGAGACCGACGTGATGGCCGATGGCATGCGTCATGAAGTGCAGCGCCAGCTGGCGCTGGTGGCAACGGTGGGGTGGTCGGTCGATCATCCGCAGCTTCGGCTCGCACCGGGCGAACGTCATCACATCCGCATGCGGGCGCTGCTGCGCCGCGCCGGCATCGCGGCCGGGCGAGCGTATTTCGTCGTGCATCCGGGGGCGAGCGCCGCGTCGCGGCGCTATCCGGCGGCGCGCTTCGGCGAGGCGGCACGCGGCATCGCGCATGCGAGCGGCGCCGCCGCCGTCTTCACCGGCGATGCGTCCGAGCAGGCGTTGATCGAGCAGGCGCGCGCTGCGATGGACGCGCCATCGGTGTCGCTGGCCGGGCAGCTCGACCTGGGCGAGCTTGCCGCCCTGATCGGCGAGGCGCGCCTTCTGGTCGTCAACAACACGGGTCCGACGCACCTCGCTGCCGCGATGGGAACGCCGGTGGCAGTGCTGTATGCGCTGACCAACCCGCAGCACACGCCGTGGCAGGTGCGTTCGCGCGTGCTGTTCCACGACGTGCCCTGCCGCAACTGCCTGAAGAGCGTCTGTCCGCAGGGGCATCACGACTGCCTCGGCAAGGTCGCGCCCGCCACCGTCGTCGACGCCGCGCTCGCGTTGATGGCGCGGGAGCGGCCGTCGGCGCCGAACCTGCCCGGCGCGACCGTGGCGGCGCGCCCCGACACGGCCGCCGACGATCGTTACCCGGCGCGATGAAGCCGCCGCTGGAGGGTGCCGGCATCCGGCGCGTCGTGGTGTTCCGCGCGCTGATGCTGGGCGACATGCTCTGTGCGGTGCCGGCGCTGCGCGCGCTGCGGGCCGGCTTTCCCGCTGCGCACATCGCGCTGGTCGGATTGCCCTGGGCGCATGCGCTGGCGCTGCGTCTTGCGTATGTCGACGAGTTCATCGAGTTCCCCGGTCATCCGCGCCTGCCGGAGCGACGTTGCGACGCGTCGGCGTGGCGCGCCTTCCTCGCGGGGATGCGCGCGCGCGGTGACGACCTGGCGGTGCAACTGCACGGCAGCGGAATGCTCACCAACCGGTGGGTGGCCGCGTTCGGCGCACGGCGCTGCGCCGGCTTCGCCGCGCCGCGAGCGTGGCGGCCGGTGCGCGATGACGACCTGTTCGTCGCCTGGCCCGAGCGCGGTCACGAGATCGGGCGCCTGCTCGCGCTGACCGATCGGCTCGGGCTGCCGCGCTGTGGCCTGCACCTGGAATTTCCGCTCACCGAGGCCGATCGCGAGGCGGCGCGCCGGTTGCTGCGCGAGGCCGCCCCGGCCGGCGCGCGCGGGCCGTCGCCCCACGTGTGCCTGCACGTGGGCGCGCAGCTGCCGTCGCGGCGCTGGGATCCGCGGCGCTTCGCGCAGGTGGCCGATGCGCTGGCGGCGCGCGGCCTGTCGATCGTGCTCACCGGCGTGGCAGCCGAGGCGGCGCTGGTGGCGCAGGTCGCCGCCTGCATGCGCCATCGGCCGCTGAACCTGTGCGGACGCACCAGCCTCTGGACGCTGGGCGCGCTGGTCGAAGCGGCCGAGGCGGTGATCTGCAACGACACCGGCATCTCGCACGTCGCCGCGGCGCTGCGCCGACCCAGCGTCGTGGTCAGTTGCGGATCCGACCCCGAGCGCTGGGCACCGCTCGACCGCGCGCTGCACCGGGTGATCGCGCATCCGGTGCCGTGCCGGCCCTGCAGCGACGCGGTTTGCCCGCACGGTCACGAATGCGCCGCGGCGGTCCGCGCGGGGCATGTGCTGCGCCGGCTGCGCGCGGGTCGCGGCCGCAGCGCGGACGCGCGCGCGGGCATGCCGGATGCCGGCGAGCGGCCGGACCCGATCGGAGCACGACCATGACGACGCCTTCACCGCCATCCACCGCCGCCGCCGGACAGTCCGCCGCATGGGGCGGCGAGACCTTCTCCCTGCACGACCGGGTCGCCATCGTGACCGGCGGCTCGCGCGGGCTCGGCGCGCATGTCGCGCAGGCGCTGGCGGCAGCGGGCGCCCACGTGGTGATCGCCGACATCGCGCTCGAGCGCGCCCGCCAGCACGCGGCGGCGCTCGGCGAAGCGGGGCTGCGCGCCGTCGCCCTGCCGCTCGACGTGGGGGACGAAGTGCAGGTGCAGCGGCTGTTCGACGAGGTGCGCGAGCGCTTCGGGCGCGTCGATGCGGTGATCAACAACGCAGCCATCGACGTGACCGCGCCGATTGCCGAGCTCGGGACCGCGCAGTGGGAGCGCATCGTGCGCACCAACCTCACCGGCCCGTTCCTGATGGCCCGGCATGCGGCGCAGGCCATGGACGGCGGCGGTCACATCGTGAACATCGCGTCGACCGCTTCCAAGCGGACCTGGCCGAACGCCGCGGCCTATCACGCCACCAAGTGGGGCCTGTTGGGCCTGTCGCATGCGCTGCACGCCGAATTGCGGCCGCGCGGCATCAAGGTGTCGGCCGTGGTGGCGGGCGGCATGCGCACGCCGTTCCTGCTCGAGCGTTTCCCGGACATCGACCGGGACACCCTGCAGGATCCCGCCAACGTGGCGCGCGCGGTGCTGTTCGTGCTGACGCAGCCGCCGGAAACCGTGATTCCCGAGATCATGGTGCTGCCGATGCGGGAAAGCTCGTGGCCGTGACCGCACGGCGGGCAGGCGCGGGACGGAACACGGATCGCGAACATCGCGCGTGCCGGCTCACGCGCCGCCGCCGGCCCTGTCCTGCGCGGGCGCGCTCGCGCGGATCGGCGGCGTGTCCGCCTCGATCGTGCCGTCGACGTACAGGCGCTGCACCAGCGCCATGACCGCCACCATCAGCGGCGTGGCCAGCACCACGCCGAGCGGCCCGGCGAGCGCGCCGAACACGAGCACGGCGGTCAGCCCCACCGCGGGCGGCAGCGCGACTGCCCAGCGCTGCAGGAACGGCTGCAGCACATAGCTTTCGAACTGCTGCACGAACAGGCACAGCAGCGCCGCGTTCAGCGCCGGAACGGCGCCCTGCGCGAAGGCGAGCAGGATGATCAGCGCCGACGAGGTGATCGTGCCGAAGAACGGCACGAACTCGAGCAACCCGGTGATGATGCCCAGCGGCAGCGCGAGCGGCATGCCGAGCAGCGTCAGCCCGATCGCGGTCATGGTGCCGACCGTCACCATGGCGATCGATTGCGACACCAGCCAGCGCGACAGCCCGCGTCCGGCCTCGGCCATCGCCGCATCGACGCGCCGGCGCTGCTGCAGCGGCAGCAGCCGCAGCAGCCCGCGGCGGTACGGGCCGGGATCGGCGGCGATGTAGATGCCGACCACGATGATCAGGATCAGCGTGCCCAGCGCTCCGATCGCGCTGCATTCGAGGCCCGGTTTCCCGTTGCCCAGCCAGTCGCGCAGCGCCGGGCCGAAGGACTGGCTGTCGAGCCAGTCGGTGACGCGCTCGATCGCGCCCGGCAGTTCCCTGCGCAGCGCGCCGAACTCGCGCGTGACCGGTTCGCCGATCAGCCACGACCCCAGTGCCAGAATGCCGACGATCGTCGCCAGCACCAGCGCCAGCGCCGGCCGTTCGCGCAGGCCGGTCAGACGCTGCACCGGGGTGCTGGCCGCGCGCAATGCCACCGCGGCAAGCACGCCGCCGAACACCACCACGATCACCGCGCGCAGCTCCAGGGCCAGCCAGGCCAGCACCACGATCGCAACGGCGATCACCACGCGGCCGACGTAGCCGGTCTGCGAAGGTGCCGCGACCGTTCGAAACAGGGGCTTGCGTTCGGGCTTCATGGCGGTCTCGTCGACTGCGCATGCCGGGCACGAAACATGCCCGCTGCGCTCGTTCCGGATCGACACGCGACCCGCGCGTGCGGGCATGCGCGGGCTTCGCGGCACGGCTTGCCGGTGGAGCGCTGGCGTGGATCGCCGACCCTCGTTCTCGTCATCCGTCGCGCTCCAGGCGCTGGCGGCCGGCTGCCTTGCCGTCGCGGCCTCGTGCGCGGCGGCCAGCCCCGCGGATGCGGCGCGCGGGCGCCTGCTCCTGACGCAGTACCAGTGCGGCGCCTGTCACGTGATTCCGGGTGTCGCGGGCGCGCGTGGGGGCGAAGGCCCGACGCTCGTGGCGTTCGGCCGCCGCAGCTACATCGCCGGACAGGTTCCCAACCGCGACGACCTGCTGGCGCGCTGGATCGTCGCACCGGCATCGCTCGTGGCCGACACGCCGATGCCGGCCATGGGAGCGAGTCCGCGCGATGCCCGTGACATGGCGGCCTACCTCCGCACGCTGCGATGAACGCCTGGGGTGCCTTCGCCTTCGATGCGGCCGGGCCGGCGTCGCAGGACATCGCGCAGATCACCCTCTGGCTGCTGATCGGCGCGACACTGATCTATGCCGGCGTGATGCTGTTGCTGCGGCACGCGCTTCGCGACCGCAGGCGGCTGCGCGAGCGTGCGCTGCTGGCCGGTGCGGGCGTAGTGTTCCCGGCAGCGGTCCTGCTGCCGTTGCTGCTGTACAGCGTTGCCCGCTCGCCGGATCTCGCTGCCGGCCGCGCGACCGATCCCCTGGTGATCGGCGTGACGGCGCGCATGTGGTGGTGGGAGCTGCGTTATCGCGATCCGTCGACGGGGCGCGTCGTGCTCGCGGCCAACGAGCTGAACATCCCGGTCGGACGCCCGGTGCGCCTGGCGCTGACCAGCGACGATGTGATCCACAGCGTCTGGGTGCCGGCGCTGGCGGGGAAGGTAGATGCCGTTCCCGGCCGCATCAACCATCTTGCGCTGCAGGCCGATCGGCCCGGCGTGTACCGCGGCCAGTGTGCCGAATTCTGCGGCGAGCAGCATGCCCGCATGGGCCTGCTGGTGATCGCCCGCGCGCCGCAGGAATTCGACCGCTGGCTGCATCGACAGGGCGCCGGCCCGGTGCGGCGCGACGACGGCGCCGACGAGGCGCTCGCCTCGCAACGGGCCCGCGGCCAGCGTGCGTTCCTGCAAGCCGGATGCGCGGCCTGCCACCGTATCGCCGGGCTCGCCGATTCCAGGCTCGGCCCCGACCTCACTCACGTGGGAGGACGCCTGACGCTGGGCGCGGGACAGCTGGCCAATGACGCGTCGACGCTGCGACGCTGGATCGAGGACGTGCAGGCGCTCAAACCCGGGGCGCGCATGCCGTCGTTTCGCCACCTCGACGACGCAACCCTTGCCGATCTCTCGGTCTATCTCTCCGGGCTCGAGTGAGAAGACGCGCGTGCGGCGCGGCATCGCGATGATGCCGCGCCGCGAGCGGCCTCAGCCGCGATCGTTGCGCGGAGCGCGCGAAATCGTCATCGACGGATCGCTGCGCATGCCCGCCGATCCGTTCGTCCTGCCGGTGTCGGCCTGGCTGCGCGGCATGCCGTTCCTGCCGGAGGAAGTGGCTGCCGGGTCGGTGGTGTTGGTGGTCGGCGCGTTCGCGCCGGTGGTGCCCGAGCGGTCAGGCGACGTGCGCGAGGCGGCCGTGCCTGTCTGGTCGCGCGGCATCACTGCACCGGGAGTAGCGCTCGATGGCGCAGCCGGATTGGTGGTGTTGGTGGTCGGCGCGTTCGCGCCGGTGGTGCCGGTAGACGGACCGCTTTGGCCGCGCGTGGCAGCGTCCGGTTGCGTGCCGGCGCCGGTGTCTTGCGCAGGGGTCTGGGCGATGACGATGCCCGCTGTGAGCGCCAGTGCCGCCGAAGCGACGACGGCGCCTGTTCGGAAATGCTTCATGAGAGGACTCCGTTGGAGGATGGTACGAACCAGCCGCGCGACGCGAACGAAGCGGGCTGGCGTGTTCCCCGTCGCGGCAATCGGCATTCCCGCGCGTCAGCGGCCGGTGCGTTGCGCCAGCGCGCGCGCCAGCTGTTCCTTGGTCATGCGCGAGCGCCCCTTGATGCCGTGCTCGCGCGCTTCGTTGTACAGCTGCGCGCGCGTGCGCCCGCCTTCGCCGCGGTGCGAGCGCAGTCCACCGCGCCGCCCCGACGAAATGTCCTCGGTCGAGCTGCGGCTCGCGGTACGCGATTCGTCGTGTCGCGCACGCTCCTTGTTCACCGTGCGCGCGGCGATCTCCTCGGCCAGGTCGTTGCTCTTGCCGCGCTCGCGCAGGCTGTCCTTGATGTGCTCGTACTGGCGGCGCCGCTTGGCGTTCCAGTTGGTGGTGGTGGCCATGTCGCCTCCGTCTGCCCGTGAATCTAGCCGTTGACGATCTCGCCGCCGTTCGGATGCAGCACCTGGCCGGTCATGTAGCTGGCGTCGGCGCTGGCGAGGAACACGAAGCTGGGCGAGATCTCGTCGGGCTCGGCCGCGCGGCCCATCGGCACGTGCCGGCCGAAACGCGCCACTTCCTCGGCGTCGAAGCTGGCCGGAATCAGCGGCGTCCAGACCGGTCCGGGCGCTACCGCGTTGACGCGGATGCCGCGCGAGACCACCTGTTTGGCCAGCGAGCGCGTGAACGCGATGAGCGCGCCCTTGGTCGCGGCGTAGTCGAGCAGGTGGTGGCTGCCGCGGTAGGCGGTCACCGACGCGGTGTTGACGATGCAGCCGCCGCTTTCCAGGTGCTCGAGCGCAGCGCGGGTCAACGCCACCGGGCCGAAGAAGTTGGTCCGGAAGGTCTTCTCGAGCTGCTCGCGCGACAGCTCTTCCAGCGCTTCACGCGGATGCTGCTCCGCGGCGTTGTTGACCAGCACGTCGAGGCGGCCGAATGCGCGCACCGTGCGATCGACCACGGCCTGGCAGAAGGCGCTGTCGCCCACGTCGCCGGCCAGCAGCAGACAGCGCCGACCGGTCTGCTCGACCGCTTCGCGCGTGCGCTGCGCGTCGTCGTGTTCGTCGAGATAGACGATCGCGACGTCGGCGCCTTCCTTGGCGAAGCAGATCGCGGTGGAACGCCCGATGCCGCTGTCGCCGCCGGTCACGATCGCCACCTTGCCGTCGAGCTTGCCGCTGCCGGTGTAGCGCTTCGCGAACGATTCGGGCGCCGGGCGCATGGGCTGCTCGCGGCCCGGCTGTCTGTCCTGGTGCTGCGGCGGTCGCGCGTCGCCGTCCTTGCGTGCCTTGTCGTCCATCGGATGTCCATGCGGATCGGAATTTCCACGCCGGGCAAGCCGTGTTCCCGCGGCCGGCGCAAACGCGGTACGACGTTTGCCCGCAGCTCGCGCGGCGCAGCCCGCGCCGCGAACTTCAGGAGCCCGTGCCATGCCGATTCCCAGCCCGAACACGCCCGGCGCCATCGCCGCGCGCAACGAAGTCATCAACGTGTTGAAGGACGATCACGAGCGCGTACTGCGGGCGTTTCGCGAGTTCGACCAGCTCGAGTCGCTGCAGGCGTGCCAGAAGGTGGTGCAGCGCACCTGTGCCGACCTGAAAGTGCACGGTGCGCTCGAGGACGAGCTGTTCTATCCGGCCGTACGCGCTGCCGGCATCGACGCGGACCTGATCGACGACTTCGAAGTCGCGCATCGCAACCTGGAGGCGATGGTCGCGCGCATGGAGCTGCTCGCCCCGCACGACGAGAAGTACAGGGCCAGTTTCCGTGTCATGGGCGGATATGTCCGGCAGCATGTGCAGGAAGAGGAGAAGAAGCTGTTCCCGCTGCTGGCGCGCGCGCGCATCCCGTGGGAGGCACTGTGCGACCGGATGTACGACCGCCTGGCCGAATTGTGCGATGACCTCGGGGTAGTGCCGGCCGCGCCGCCCGACGAGCCGCGCCTGCCGCCGCTGCGGCGCAAGGCAACCGAAACCCGCCCGCGCAGCCACAAGCCGGCAACGGCGGGGGCGAGCCGCTGACACCGGCTGCGGCCGCGGCGCGCCGCCGGATGCGGCGGCAGCGGCACGCAAGGGCGCGCGCAGTGGCGGATCGACCGGCGCCGGCGCCGGGGCGAGCCGCCCCGCCGGCGCGGCATTCGTTCAGACCGGGGGCGGATCGGTCTCGCGTTCGAAGATCCGGTGGCGGGCAAGGGCAGCGACGAAACGCGACAGCGCGTCGTCGAGCCCTCCGTTCCTGCGCTCGTCGCCCTGCAACAGCACCACCCCGGGGTCGTCCTCGCCGTCGGGCAGCGTCGTGCCGATGCCGACCGCATCCAGGATCGAGCGCGCCATGCCGAGCACCAGCAGCGGCTTGCAATGACGGTACTGATCCTTGACGAATTCGAGCGCCTGGCCGAGGCTGAGCAGTGCCGGCTGCGCCGCCTCGCCGTCGGGGAGCACGACCGCGTCCCACAACACCGACGGCATGGCCTCGAGCGTCGTCTCCACGGCGATCGCCGCGCCGTCGGCCGCGCGCACGGCACCGAGCCGCGCACCGACGTAGCGCGGCACGGCACCCGCCTCGATCAGTGCGTCGTACACCCTGCGCAGCG
>JAHDYE010000065.1 GCA_023383035.1 Burkholderiaceae bacterium
CGGCGCGTTTGTCGCCGACGGCGAGGTGCACAAGGTGGTCGAGCACTGGCGGCAACTGGCCGAGCCGCAGTACGTCGAGGGCATCCTCGAGGGCGGCGTGCCCGAGGAAGTCGACTCGGGCAGCGCGGTGGGCTTCGGCGGACTGTCGCAGACGCTGGCCGAGGCGGGCGTCGACGGCGAGGCCGACCCGATGTACGACCAGGCGGTGGCGGTGGTGATCAAGCACAAGCGCGCATCGATTTCG
Organism: Burkholderiaceae bacterium; assembly: GCA_023383035.1. Taxonomy (GTDB): domain Bacteria; phylum Pseudomonadota; class Gammaproteobacteria; order Burkholderiales; family Burkholderiaceae_E; genus Zeimonas. The sequence continues at coordinate 245 of JAHDYE010000065.1, forward strand.
CTGGTGCAGCGGCACCTGCGCATCGGCTACAACCGCGCCGCGCGGCTGCTCGAGCAGATGGAGAAGTCCGGCCTGGTCTCCGCGATGGCCACCAACGGCAACCGCGAACTGCTGGTGCCGCAGTCGCAGGACGGCTGATGACGCGCACGCGGCGCGCCGTCCTGGCGCTGGCGGTCGCGCTGGCGCTCGCTGCGCCGTGGCCGCCGGGGCCTGCGGCGCAGCCGGCCGGCGCCGGTGCGCTGGAGCAGTTGCGCGCGTTCCTGAACCAGGCGCGCTCGGCGCGCGGCGAGTTCACCCAGAAGGTGCTGCGCAGCGACGGCAGCGTGGCCGAATCGGGCAGCGGCGAGTTCGCGTTCGAGCGACCCGGGCGCTTTCGCTGGGAAGTGCGCCGGCCCTTCGAGCAGCTGCTGGTCGCCGACGGCCAGCGGCTGTACTTCTTCGACAAGGACCTGAACCAGGTGACCGTGCGCCGGCTGGCCGACGCGCTTGCCTCCACGCCCGCGGCGATGCTGTTCGGCGACAGCGGCGCCGCGCTGGAGCGCGAGTTCGCGCTGCGCGAAACCGGTGCGCGCGACGGGCTCGCGTGGATCGAGGCGGTGCCGCGCAGCAAGGAACAGGGCTTCGAGCGCATCGCGATCGGTTTCCGCGATGGGCTGCCCGGCACGATGGAAGTCGCCGACGCGTTCGGCCGCGTCACGGTGTTCGAGTTCCGCGCGATCCGGCGCGAGACCGGGCTCGGCCCCGAGCTGTTCCGCTTCGTGCCGCCCAAGGGCGCCGATGTCGTCGAGCAATGAGCCCGCGGCGCCGGGCGATCTTCTCGAACGCGTCGACACGCCGGCGCTGATCCTCGACCTCGACGCGTTCGAGGCCAATCTGGCCGCGCTGCACGGTTACGCGGCGGCGCGCGGCGTGCGCGTGCGCGCCCACGGCAAGGCGCATCGCTGTCCGGCGCTCGCGCTGCGGCAGATCGCCGCCGGCGCCGCCGGCATCTGCTGCCAGAAGGTGGGCGAAGCCGAGGGGTTCGCCGCCGCGGGCATCGACGACATCCTGATCAGCAACGAGGTTGTCGACTCGCCCAAGCTCGCGCGGCTGGCGCGGCTCGCGCGCGATGTGCGGCTGGCGGTGTGCGTCGATCATCCGGAAGCGGTGCGCGCGCTGGCGCAGGCGTGCACGGATGCGCATGCGCAGGTCGACGTGCTGATCGAGCTCGACGTGGGCCAGGGCCGCTGCGGCGTGCGCGACGTGGGCGAGGTGCTGACGCTGGCACGCGCCATCGCGGATGCGGCGCCTGTGCTGCGGCTGCGCGGACTCCAGGCGTACCACGGCAGTGCGCAGCACCTGCGCGCGCCGGGCGAGCGCGCCGCGTCGATCGCGGCGGCGAGCCGGCGTGCCGCGCAGGCGCGCGATGCGCTCGAAGCCGGCGGCTGCGCGTGCGGCGAGATCACCGGCGGCGGCACCGGAACCTTCGCGTACGAGGCCGCCTCGGGCGTGTACACCGAGATCCAGCCGGGCTCGTACGCGCTGATGGATCTCGACTACCGCGCCAACGGGGCGGACCTCGCTGTGCCGGCGATGCGACAGGCGATCGGGGTGCTGATGTCGGTGATGAGCGTGCATCGCACGCATGCGGTGCTCGACGGCGGACTGAAGGCGGTGTCGGTGGATTCCGGTGCGCCGGCGCCGCGCCTGTCCGGCTGGCGCGTGCGCGGCGTGTCCGACGAGCACACGGTGATCGAGCCGGTCGACCGGTCGGCCGCGGCGCCCGCGCCCGCGCTCGGCAGCCGTTGCATGCTCGATCCCGGCCATTGCGATCCGACCATGAACCTGCATGACCACGTGGTCGCCTGCCGCGGCGATCGCGTCGAGGCAGTGTGGCCGGTGCTGGCGCGCAGCGCCTCGCGCTGAGTGCGTCAGCGCCCGCCGATTCCCGTACACGCGGCCGGACACGAGAACCTGCGGTAAGCTTGCGGGCTCGCAACGGAGAACCGATTCGATGAGCAGCGCGGCCCCGGCGGTGCTCGTGCCCGAGCCCCGCGATACGCGCGTGATCGCGGTGGTCGGCGTCGCGCACGGCGTCTCTCACTTCTTTCACCTGATCCTGCCGCCACTGTTTCCGTGGCTGAAGGACGCGTTCGGCCTGTCCTACTCCGAGCTGGGACTGCTGGTGACGCTGTTCTTCATCATCTCGGGCGTCGGACAGTCGCTGGCCGGTTTCGTGGTCGATCGCGTGGGTCCGGTACCCGTGCTGCTCGCGTCGATGGGCCTGTTCGCTGCATCGGCGGCGGTGCTCGCGCTCGCGCCGGGCTACGCGGGGCTGATGCTGGGCGCGGCGCTGGCGGGCCTGGGCAACGCGTCGTTCCACCCGGTGGATTACTCGATCCTGAACCGCAAGGTGAGCGCGCGTCGCCTCGGCCACGCCTACGCGGTGCACATCGTGTCGGGCAACCTCGGCTGGGCGCTGGCGCCGGTCTTCATGGTGACGATCACGCAGCTGGCCGGCTGGCGCGAGGCGTTTGCCGCGGCGTCGCTGTTCGCGCTGCTGGTGCTGGTGTTCGTGTGGCTGAACCGCGCGGCGCTCGAAACGCCGGTGCACCGTCCCGCGGCCGCCGCCGCGCCGCACGCCGCGGAGAACAGCACGTTCGGCTTCCTCAGGCTGCCCGCGGTGTGGCTCAGTTTCGCGTTCTTCTTCGCCTATTCGATCGCGCTGGGCGGGGTGCAGACCTTCGGCCCGGAGGCGGCGCGCCTGCTGCACGACGTGCCGCTGCAGTGGGTGGCGCTGTGCCTGACCGTCTACATGCTGGCCAGCGCCGGGGGTACGATCGTCGGTGGCTTCCTCGCGCGCGATGCCGAGCGCGTCGAGCGCGTGATCGGCGTGTGCTTCGGCGGCGCGGCGCTGGTGGCGATCAGCCTGGCGCTGCTGCCGTGGCCGGGCTGGACCATCCCGCTGCTGTTCGCCGCGATGGGCGTGGCCGGCGGCATCGCCAATCCATCGCGCGACCTGCTGATCAAGCGGGCCGCACCGGCCGGAGCCACCGGGCGCGTCTACGGCGTCGTCTATTCGGGCCTGGACGTCGGCATGTCGCTGGCCCCGGCCGCGTTCGGCGCGCTGATGGACGCGCGCGCGCCCGCGCTGGTCTGGCTCGGCATCGCGCTCGCGCAGGCGGCGCTGATCGCCGGCGCGTTCCGGGCCGGACGCGCCAGCCGGGTTCGCAATGCCGCGCCGGACATCGCCTGACGGCGCGACGGCCGATCCGCTGCAAGACAGCGGCGAGCTGTTCGAGACGCCCGCCGCCGACGCGCCGCTCGCCGAACGGCTCAGGCCGCGCACCCTCGACGAGGTGATCGGGCAGACGCACCTGCTCGGCCCCGGCAAGCCGCTGCGCGTGGCGTTCGAGTCGGGCCGGCCGCATTCGATGATCTTCTGGGGACCGCCGGGCGTCGGCAAGACCACGCTGGCGCGGCTCATGGCCGATGCGTTCGATGCGCAGTTCATCGCGATCTCGGCGGTGCTGGGCGGCGTGAAGGAGATCCGCGAAGCGGTCGCCGCGGCGCAGCTCGCGCGCCAGCACGGCCGGCGCACCATCCTGTTCGTCGACGAGGTGCACCGCTTCAACAAGGCGCAGCAGGACGCGTTCCTGCCGCACGTGGAGAGCGGGCTGTTCACCTTCATCGGCGCCACCACCGAGAACCCTTCGTTCGAGGTCAACGGCGCGCTGCTGTCGCGGGCACGCGTCTACGTGCTCGAGCCGCTGTCGGCGGCAGAGCTGGCGCTGCTGTTCGAGCGCGCGCTGGCGCGCGAGGCGGGGCGCGCCGATGCGGCAGGCGAAGCAGGCGCAGCGGGCGAAGCAGGCGCGGCGGGCGAAGCAGGCGCGGCGGGCGCGGCGGGCGAAGCAGGCGCGGCGGGCGATGCGGATGCGGCGGGCGCGCGGGACGCGTCAATCGACTTCGACGCGGCCGCGCGCGAGCGGCTGATCGGCTGGGCCGACGGCGACGCGCGCCGCCTGCTCAACGCGATCGAAGTGGTCGGCGATGCGGCGCGCTCCGCCGGCCGCACGCTGGTCGACGCAGCCTTTCTCGAAACGGCGCTGTCGCAGAACCTGCGCCGCTTCGACAAGGGGGGCGAGGCGTTCTACGACCAGATCAGCGCGCTGCACAAGTCGGTGCGCGGCTCGAACCCGGATGCCGCACTGTACTGGCTGGTGCGCATGCTCGACGGCGGCGCCGATCCGCGCTATCTCGCGCGGCGCATCGTGCGCATGGCCAACGAGGACGTCGGGCTGGCCGATCCGCGCGCGCTGGCGCTGGCGCTGGACGCCGCGGAAGTCTACGAGCGTCTCGGCTCGCCCGAGGGCGAGCTCGCGCTGGCGCAGGCGGTGATCTACATGGCCTGCGCAGCGAAGTCGAACTCGGTCTACGTCGCCTGGAACCGCGCGCGTGCCTTCGTGCAGGAGCACGGCTCGGCGCCGGTGCCGATGCACCTGCGCAACGCGCCGACGCGCCTGATGAAGGGCCTCGGCTACGGCAAGGGCTACCGCTACGCGCACGACGAGGCAGGGGGCTATGCCGCCGGCGAGCGCTACTTTCCCGAGGGCGTCGAGCCGGCCCCTTTCGACGAGCCGGTCGATCGCGGGCTCGAGACGAAGATCCGCGAGAAGCTGGCCTGGCTGCGCGCGCAGGACCGCGCCGCGCGCGACGGCGGTTCCGGCGGATGACGCCGCCGGCGGCTTGATACACTGGGGCGCTCGGCGCCCGTTGTCGCGCCCGCGTTGCCTGCTTTCCGCTGCCCGCCTTCGTTCCCATGCTCGATATCGCCCAGCTTCGCAAGGATCCCGAATCCGTCGCCGCGCGTCTCGCGCTGCGCGGCTACACGCTCGACCTCGACGCGCTGCGCGCGCTCGAGGCGGAACGCAAGGCGCTGCAGGTGCGCGCCGAGGCGCTGCAGGCACGCCGTAACGCATTGTCGAAATCGATCGGCCAGCTCAAGGCGCGCGGCGAAGATGCCTCGGGCGCGCTGGCCGAAGTGGCCAGCCTCGCCGACGCGTTGAAGGCGGCCGCCGACGAGAACGAAGCGGTGCAGGCGAGGCTGCAGGAGTGGCTGCTGCAGCTGCCGAACCCGCCGCACGCGTCGGTGCCCGCCGGTGCCGACGAGCGCGGCAACCGCGAGGTGCGGCGCTGGGCGCCGGACGGGCGCGACCCGACGCCGCTCGGCTTCGCGCCGCGCGACCACGTCGACGTCGGCGCGCCGCTCGGGCTCGACTTCGACACCGCGGCGAAGCTGTCGGGCTCGCGCTTCGCGGTGATGAAGGGCGCGGTCGCGCGCCTGCATCGCGCGCTCGCGCAGTTCATGCTCGACGTGCAGACGGCCGAGCACGGCTATACCGAGTGCTACACGCCGTACATCGTCAACCGCGAGACCCTGCGCGGTACCGGCCAGCTGCCGAAGTTCGAGCAGGACCTGTTCGCCGCGAAGAAGGGCGGACAGGAAGGCGAAGGCGAGACGCTGTACCTGATCCCCACGTCCGAAGTGCCGCTGACCAACTTCGTGCGCGACCGCATCGTGGCCGCCGCCGAGCTGCCGATCCGGCTCACCGCGCACACGCCGTGTTTCCGTTCGGAGGCGGGTTCGTACGGTCGCGACACGCGCGGCATGATCCGGCAGCACCAGTTCGACAAGGTCGAGATGGTGCAGATCGTGCATCCCGACGCGTCGTACGACGCGCTCGAGCAGATGGTCGGGCACGCCGAGTCGATCCTGAAGAAGCTCGACCTGCCGTATCGCGTGATGCTGCTGTGCGCCGGCGACATGGGCTTCGGCGCCGCCAAGACCTACGACCTCGAAGTCTGGCTGCCGGCGCAGCAGGCGTATCGCGAGATCTCCTCGGTGTCGAACTGCGAGGCGTTCCAGGCGCGCCGGATGCAGGCGCGCTTTCGCGGCGCCGACGGCAAGACCGGCCTGGTGCACACGCTGAACGGCTCGGGGCTTGCCGTGGGGCGCACGCTGGTCGCGGTGCTCGAGAACTTCCAGCAGTCCGACGGCTCGGTGCGCGTGCCCGATGTGCTGGTGCCGTACATGGGCGGGCTGCGCCGGCTCGCGCCCTGAGCTTTGGTATACTCGCCGCCTTCGCGTCGCGACCCGCGCGAGGATCCGGAAAGGTGGCAGAGTGGTCGAATGCGCCGGACTCGAAATCCGGTTTACGGTTACACCGTAACGTGGGTTCGAATCCCACCCTTTCCGCCAGGCCTGCATGGCCCGCGATCACACCGAGCACCGAAGCCGAGGCGGAAGCCGGACCATGGAAACAGGCAAGCCGTTCGAGCGCGACAAGCTCATCCGCTTCCATCATTGCGATCCGGCCGGGATCGTCTTCTACCCGCAGTACTTCATCCTGTTCAACGAGCTGGTCGAGGACTGGTTCAATCACGGGCTGCTGCACGACTATGCCGACCTGGTCTACAGCCAGCGTCTGGGCACGCCGATGGTGCGCGTCGAATGCGACTTCCTGTCGCCGAGCAAGATCGGCGAGATGCTGACGCTGCGCCTGGGCGTCAAGCGTATCGGTCGCAGCTCGCTCGGCCTGTCGGTCGAGGGGGTGTCGGGCGGCGTGCCGCGCGTGCGCGCGCAGCTCACACTGGTGCTCGCCAACGTCGACACGCTGCGCTCGGTCCCGTTTCCGGCCGGGTTGCGGGCCGGCATCGAGCGTTACCTGATCGCCTGAGCGGGACGCGCTGCCCGCGCGCGCCGGTGGCCGGAATGCGTGCGGCAGTGCAGCGGCGCGGCATTCTGCGGGCGCTCGGCCGTCCGCATGTCATGTGAAGTGCTGCGCGGAGTGTGCCGAAAGTCGCATCGCGGGCGCCTGTTGCCGGCCACCGCCCTTCCGGCCGGCTAACTTGTTCACTGTTCGGCGTTTGCCGTTCCGCTAGCATCGCTCCTGTCGCAACGAGGCGTGCCGGCCGATTCGGCACGCGGATCGGCCCGCGCGCCTCGCGTCAGAACAAGTCGATGACCGAACCGGATCTTTCGCTGCACAGACACCCGCCGCGTTCGCTGCTGTTCGCACGCACCCGCGAGTCGCTCGCCGATGCGCTGTCGGCCGCCGTGACCGACGTGCTGCCGGCGATCGCCGACGAGCTCGACGCGGCGGCCGAGCGCGCGCTCGACGGACGCGAGCGGCAGTCGCTGCTGAACGCCGCATCGCGTCTGCGCCGTGAAACCGCCACCCGGGTGACGCGGGTCGCCGACGCGCTGGCGCGGCGCGCGGAGCGATGTCTGGAGGCGTCGCGGCGCGCCGACGAGCAACCCGGCGTACAAGGACTGGCGCTGGTCGACCACGAAGAGCTCGAGGCGCAGATCCTGGCCGCTGATCTCGCGCGCGCCGCGCGCGAACGCGCCGGGGTGGTCTATCCGCGCTACGCGGCACGGCTGCGCCAGACAGTGGATCACGACTGGGGTGACGACGACCTGAACCCCCTCGGTGCGCGTACGCTGGCGAGCGCGGCGGTGGCATCGCTGGACGATCTTGCCGAAGGCCCGCGCACCCGTGCCACGTTGCGGCAGCTCGCCGTGGCGGCGCTCGCCGCGCCGGTTGCAGAAGCGATCGAGCGCGCCGAACGGTTGCTCGACGAGGCCGGCGTGCAGCCCCTCGAGCCGCCCGAACCGGAGCCGCCCGAACCGGAGCCGCCGGCCGAACCGCAGCGAGCGCTGCCGGTCGAACCGGGCCGGGTACCGTCGATGCAATCCGGACCGTTGGCGACGCCAGACGGCGAAACCGCCGCGGCCGTGCCCGAGCCCGAAGCGCAAGCCCAGGCGACGCCGGTGCCGGACGCGACGCCCGCGACCGCGGCTTCGGAAGCGGCGCTGCCGGGTGTGGAGCGCCGCAGCGCCGACGCCGCGCGCGCCATCGGCGCGACGTTGCAGGCCGAGCGCGACGCTGCGACGCTGGGCAGCTCGCCGCTGGCCGGTGCCGCGCCGGGCGAGCGGCTGCGCGTGCTCCCGACGCTGCAGCCGGTGCTGGAGATCGAGCGCGACGCGGTGGCGTTCGCGCACGCGATCGGCGCGATGCCGTACAGCCGCCAGGCGCGCGCCGGGTTCTTCGGCAACGTGCGCACGCGCATGCGCGAGTCCGGCGCCGCGCCGGCGCAGGTGGCGGTGGTGGATCTGGTCGCGGCGATGTTCGACTACGTGATCGACGATCGCCGGCTTCCCGAAGCCGCCAAGCCGCTGGTGTGGCGCCTGCAGCAGCCGGCGGTGGCGCTGACGTTGCTCGATCCGGCCTATCTCGGCGACGATCCGCGCTCGTTGCGGCGCCTGGTGGAGCACTTCGGCGCGATCTCCACCGCGTTCGGCGAGGACATCGTGCGCGGCAGCGAGCTGTACCGGCGCCTCGAGACCGTGGTGCGCGCCGTCGAGATCGTCTCGAGCGCGCTGCAGTCGCGTTCGGCCGTGATGGCGCAGCAGGTCGAGAAGGAATATTCGCGCGCAGCGCGCAGCGTGAGCCAGCTGATCGACCGCGTGGCGCGCGAGCGGCGCACGCTCGAGGAGACGCCGAGCCGGCGCAACCGCCGCGACTACACCCGGCGCCCGAACCGCGAACGCGAGAAGCAGGTCACCGAGCGCCTGCAAGGCATTCTCGTCGAGCGCCTCGATCGCCATCGTGCCCCCGATTCGGTGCGCGAATTCGTGGCCAACGTGTGGCTGCGGCACATGCGCACCGCGATGCTGCGCAACGGCGAGGAGAGCGCGGAATTCCGCGTGTCGCTGCAGGTGGTGGACGATCTGCTGTGGAGCCTGGACGAGCGCGACGACCGGCGCAGCCGGCGCGAGCTGGCGCAGCGCATTCCGCCGCTGATCCGCCTGATGACGCAGGGCGTGCGCGAGATCGGCGCGAAGGACGAGGAATTCAAGCCGTTCTTCGACGAACTGTTCCTGGTGCACCTGCGCCGGATGCAGCGCCGCGAGCGCGAGCGCGGGGCGACCACCCGCATGCGCGTGGACGAAGGCGGCGCGACGGTGGCCGGCGTGCCCATGCTCGGACAGCCGATCGGAGAAGCCGCCGCAGCGCCACGATCCGAAGCGGACGAAGTGCCGCTGCCGGCGCCGGGCGGCGAGCCCGAGCTGCGCCCCGGCGAAGGCGACGAAGGCAGCGAAGGCGCTGCCGGGACGCTTTCGCCGACCGCCCCGCGTCCGACCGCCACGCAACCCCCGCCTGCCGCGCCGCATACGGTCCCTGCCGCGATGCCGGCCGTGCCCGTCGAGCCGTCGGCAGCACCCGACGGGACGCCCGCGCAGCCGTCGCAGGCGCACGAGCGCGGCGACGACGAAGGCACCGAGCGGCGCCTGCTCGAGATCCTCGAATCGCTCGATCTCACCGATCTGCCGGCACAGCCGCGCCGTCGCGACCTGCCGCCGGCACAGTCGCTCGAACGCATGCGTCGCGGCGACTGGATCGAGCTGGTGGCACGCGACGGCGCCAGCACCTTCCTGAAGGTCGCGTGGATCAACCGGCGGCGTACCGTCGCGCTGCTGGTGCGCCACGCCGATCGTCGCGCGATGTCGCTGCGTACCGAGGAGTTGGGTGCCCGCTTCGAACAACGGCGCGCGTGGCTGCTCGACGACCACTGAGGCGCGTGCGCAGGCGCGCCGATCGGTCTGCACTATAGTGCTTGACATGTTCCATTGAAGGAATTACTTTGCACGCCCGTGCGGCGGGCGTGGGGCGGCGGCAAGCGTGTCGTTCGTCGTTCTCGTATCTGCGGATCGCCAGTCGGGCGCCGGTCCATGCGGCAAGTCGTCCGCGCCCGACGGCATCGAGGCTGCGGCGGGTGTCGCATGGGCGCCCGGCCGGATTCACGCCGCGATCCGGGAAGCCCCGCGCTTGCGCTCGGTCCGCTTACAGAGCAATCTTGGCCGGCTATCGTTCGGGGCATGGTAGCGGCGGCCGGGGCGCCGACGCATGCGGATTCAGGGACGGTCAAATCCGGTTGTCAAGCAGAGGAGATCCAGATGCACAGCAGACACATAGTGAAGCTCGCCGCCGCGGCGGTGGTCGCAGCCATGGCGGGCGGGGCGGCCGCGCAGGGCAAGCCCGTGAAGGTCGGCTTCATGCTGCCGTTCACCGGCACGTATGCGGCGTTGGGCGTCGCGATCGAGAACGGCTTCAAGCTCTACGTCGACGAGCAGGGCGGCAAGCTGGCCGGACAGACGGTCGAATACGTGCGCGTCGATGACGAGAGCGATCCGTCCAAGGCTACCGACAACGTCAACAAGCTGATCAAGCGCGACCAGGTCGACGTGGTCGTGGGTACCGTGCACTCGGGCGTCGCAATGGCGATGGCCAAGGCGGCCAAGGACAGCGGCACCCTGCTGATCGTGCCCAACGCCGGGGCCGATGCGGTCACCGGTCCGATGTGCGCGCCGAACATTTTCCGCACCTCCTTCTCGAACTGGCAGCCGGGTTTCGCGATGGGGCAGGTGATGGCCCAGCGCGGTCACAAGACCGCGGTGACGATCACATGGAAATACGCGGCCGGTGACGAGAGCGTCAACGGCTTCAAGGAAAGCTTCACCAAGGCCGGCGGCAAGGTGGTCAAGGACCTCACCGTGCCGTTCCCGAGCGTCGAGTTCCAGGCGCTGCTCACCGAGATCGCCTCGCTCAAGCCCGATGCGGTCTACACGTTCTTCGCCGGCGGCGGCGCGGTCAAGTTCGTCAAGGACTACGCGGCGGCGGGCCTGGGCAAGACCATCCCGCTCTACGGCGCGGGCTTCCTCACCGACGGCACGCTCGAGGCACAGGGCGACGCGGCGGCAGGGCTGCTCACCACGCTGCACTACGCCGACGGCCTGGACAACCCGAAGGACAAGACGTTCCGTCTCGCCTACGCGAAGGCATACAAGCTGCAGCCCGACGTCTACGCGGTGCAGGGCTACGACGCCGCCCAGCTGCTCGGCGCGGGGCTCGCCTCGGTGAAGGGCGACGCCAGCAAGCGCGACGCGATGTACGCGGCGATGCAGAAGGCACGCATCGACAGCCCGCGCGGCGCGTTCACGCTGTCGAAGTCGCAAAACCCGGTGCAGGACATCTATTTGCGCAAGGTCGACGGCAAGGTCAACCAGGTCCAGGGCGTCGCGGTCAAGGCGCTGGCCGATCCCGGTCGCGGCTGCCGCATGTAAGGCCGGCCCGCGCGCCGCGCGGCACCGGAACGCGGCTCGCGGCCGCGTCCCGGCGCCGCCGTGCGCCGGATGTACCGCATGGATCCGGTCGTCTTTCTCGTCCAGTGCCTGAACGCAGTCCAGTACGGACTGCTGCTGTTCCTGGTCGCGAGCGGTCTCACGCTGATCTTCGGGATCATGGGCGTGATCAACCTCGCGCACGGCAGCTTCTACATGATCGGCGCCTACATGGCGTTCGCGCTGGCGCCGCTGGTCGAGCAGACGCTCGGAGGCGGCTTCTTCACCACGCTGGCCATCGCCATCGCGCTGTCGGTGGCGCTGGGCTACGTGCTCGAATGGCTGTTCTTCAGCTATCTGTACGAGCGCGAGCACCTGCAGCAGGTGCTGATGACCTACGCGCTGATCCTGGTGTTCGAGGAAACGCGCAGCATCCTGATCGGCAACGACGTGCACGGCGTGCGCGCGCCCGACTGGCTGTCGGGCACGATCCCGCTCGGCGAGCTGATGACCTACCCGGTCTATCGCCTGTTCGTCTCCGCGGTGTGCGTGCTGGTCGCGCTGGGGCTGTTCTGGGTGATCACGCGCACGCGCCTGGGCATGACGATCCGCGCCGGCGCGTCGAACCGGGAGATGGTCCAGGCGATGGGCGTCAACATCAAGTTCCTCTACCGGGTGGTGTTCTCGGCCGGCGTCGCGCTGGCGGCGCTGGCGGGCTCGATCGCCGCGCCGATGTCCTCGGTGTATCCCGGCATGGGCAACCAGGTGCTGATCATCTGTTTCGTGGTCGTGGTGATCGGCGGCATCGGATCGATCCGCGGTGCGCTGCTGGCCGCGCTGCTGGTCGGCTTCGTCGAGACCTTCGGCACCGTGTTCTTCCCGCAGGCCGCCGGCGTGCTGGTGTACGTGCTGATGGCGATCATCCTGCTGTGGCGGCCCGAGGGGCTGTTCCGCACCGCCTGAGCCGCGCCGATGAACGAGCTCGTCTCCCGCTCCGTCCCCGTCGTCGTCGCGGCGATCCTGCTGGCGCTGTTCCCGCTGTTCGGCGGCAAGTTCGCCGTCGACCTGGTGGTGCGCATCATGATCCTGGCGGTCTTCGCGCTCAGCCTCGAGCTGCTGGTCGGCCAGACCGGGCTGGTGTGCTTCGGCCACGCCGCGTTCCTCGGCATCGCCGCCTATGCCGCGGCGCTGCTGTCGCCGCAGTCGGGACCCGCGCCGCTGCTGCTGCTGCTGCCGGCGGCGGTAGTGGCCGCCGGGCTGTACGCGCTTGTCGTGGGGGCGCTGTCGCTGCGCACGCGCGGCATCTACTTCATCATGGTCACGCTGGCCTTCGCGCAGATGGCCTACTACGTGTTCCACGATACCAAGCTGGGCGGCGGCAGCGACGGCATCTACCTGTACTTCCGGCCGGCGCTGTCGATCGCCGGCTGGCAGCCGTTCGACCTGGACAGCGGGCACACCTTCTACTACTTCGTGCTCGCGTCGCTGGTGTTCACCTTCACGCTGCTCGCGTTCCTGGCGCGCAGCCGCTTCGGCCGCGCGCTGGCCGGCATCCGGGTGAACGAGCAGCGCATGCGCGCGGTGGGCTTTCCCACCTACGGCTACAAGCTCACTGCGTTCGTGCTCGCGGCGATGCTTGCCGGACTGGCCGGCTTCCTGTACGCGCTGAAGGACGGCTTCGTGAATCCCGAGCTGCTGTCCTGGCACCAGTCGGGCGCCGTGCTGATCATGATCATCCTGGGCGGCATCGGCAGCCTGCGCGGCGCGGTGATCGGCGCTTTCGCGTTCGCGTTGCTGCAGGAGCTGTTCCAGTCGGAGGCGGTGTTCGGCGGCTTCGCGCAGCATTGGCAGCTCACGCTCGGCTTCGCGATCATCGCCTGTGTCGCGCTGATGCCCAACGGCATCGTCGGCATCGGCCGGCAGCTCGGCCGCCGGGTCTCCCATCTGCGAAGGTTGCGCCATGCCTGAGTCGCGAGGCGGCGAAGTGCTGCTGCGCGCGCGCGGCATCTCGCGCAGCTTCGGCGGCCTGCGGGCGGTCGACGACGTCTCGATCGAGGTGCGACAGGGCACGGTGCACGCGGTGATCGGCACCAACGGCGCGGGCAAGTCCACGCTGATCAACCTGCTGTGCGGCGAAATCCAGGCTACCCAGGGCACGGTCGAGCTGCTCGGTCGCGACGTCTCGCGCTGGTCGCAGCCGCGGCGTGCGTTAACGGGGCTCGGCCGCAGCTACCAGCGCAACACGATCTACGCGCCGTTCACGGTGCTCGAGAACTGTCGCCTGAGCGCGCAGGCGCGGCTGCCGCAGCCGTGGAACTGGTTCGCCCCGGCGGCGCGTTGCGAGTTCAGCCTTGCCGCGGCCCGGCAGGCGCTCGACAAGGCCGGTCTCGCCGCGCAGGCGCACCTGCTGGCCGGCGCGCTGTCGCACGGGCAGAAGCGCCAGCTCGAGATCGCGATGTGCCTGGCCACGCATCCGCGCGTGCTGGTGCTCGACGAGCCGCTGGCCGGCATGGGCGCCGAGGAATCCGAACGCATGCTGTCGCTGCTCGAGGGCCTGAAGGCCGAGCACGCGATCCTGCTGGTCGAGCACGACATGGATGCGGTGTTCCGCGTCGCCGACGAGATCACCGTGATGGTCAACGGGCGCGTGATCGCCAGCGGGGCGCCGGAGGCGATCCGCGCCAACCCCGACGTGCAGACCGCGTACCTGGGCGAGGAGGGCGTGCATTGAGCGCGTTCGTCGAGATCGCCGACCTGCACGCGTACTACGGCGAGAGCCACGTGCTGCAGGGCGTGAACCTGCGCATCGAGGCCGGCGAGGCCGTGGGGCTGCTCGGGCGCAACGGCATGGGCAAGACCACGCTGATCCGCGCGATGCTCAGGCTGATGCGCGCGACCACCGGTCGTATCGCGATCCGCGGACACGACCGCGCCGGCGAGCGCCCCGATCGCGTGGCGCGGCTGGGCATCGGCTACGTGCCCGAGGGGCGCGGCATTTTCCCGAACCTGTCGGTGCGCGAGAACCTGCTGATGGCTGCACGCCCCGGCGTGCGGGGTCAGACCGACTGGACCTTCGAGCGCGTGCTCGAGACCTTCCCGCGGCTCACCGAGCGGTTGAACAACGGCGGCAACCAGCTTTCGGGCGGCGAGCAGCAGATGCTGTCGATCGGCCGCGCCCTGATGACCAACCCCGACCTGATCGTCCTCGACGAGGCCACCGAAGGCCTGGCGCCGCTGATCGTGCAGGAGATCTGGCGCATCATCGCCGGCATCCGCGCCAGCGGCATCGCCTCGCTGGTGGTGGACCGCAATTATCGCGCGGTGCTCGCGCATACCGATCGCTGCGTGGTGCTCGAGCGTGGGCGCGTGGTGCTCGAAGGCGGCTCGCAGGCGTTCGCGCAGGACGAGCGGGCGCTGCAGACCTATCTCGGCGTGTAGCGCGCCGTGGCAGGCCGCCCGTTGACGGCGCCGGCAAGTACCGGCCGGTGCGCTCGCGACGCTCGGCTGGCGGATGCGCCGATCGCCGTCAGGCGTCGCGCACCGTCACCGGCTCGCCGGCCGCGTCGTGCGGCCCCGGGCTGAACGTCACCACGTGATCGGCGTCGAAGCGGATGCCGATGCGCTCGCCCACCGCGTGGTTGTGGTGGCTCGGCACCAGCGCGAGCAGCATGGTGCCGCTGGGCAGGCGCAGCGTGTACAGGAACTGCGCGCCGCGGAAGGCCTTGCGCACCACTTCGGCCCTGAGCGGGCTGGCATCGTCGTGAACCACGTCGTCGGGCCGCAGCAGCACGGTGACTTCGCCGTGCGCATTGGCCGTGACGCCGGCCATTGCCTGCTCGGTGCGCGCGCGGATCGGCAGGCAACCGAGCTCCAGGTGCACGTGGGCGTTGCCGTCGCGCTGCGCGAGCAGCCCCGGCAGGAACGCACCGAGCCCGACGAAGTCGGCCACCAGCCGCGTGGCCGGCTGGTGGTACAGGCGATACGGCGTGTCCCACTGCTCGATGCGGCCGGCATTCATCACGCCGATGCCGTCGGCCAGCGCGAACGCCTCGTACTGGTCGTGCGTCACCAGCAGCGCGGTGGTGCCGTTGCGCTTCAGGATGTCGCGCAGATCCAGCGCCAGCCGCTCGCGCAGGTCGGGATCGAGGTTCGAGAACGGCTCGTCGAGCAGCAGCACCGACGGCGCCGGAGCGAGCGCGCGTGCCAGCGCGACGCGCTGCTGCTGCCCGCCGGACAGCTCGTGCGGAAAGCGGCCGCCGATCTCGGGCAGGCCGACCAGATCGAGCATCTGCGCGATGCGCGCGGGGCGCTGCGCGGCCGGCATCGCGCGCAGCCCGAAGGCCACGTTGGCGGCCACGTCGAGGTGCGGGAACAGCGCGTAGTCCTGGAACACCACGCCCACGCCGCGGTGCTCGGGCTCGACCCACTGCTCGCGCGAGGCGACGCAGCGCTCGTCGAGGTGCACGCAGCCGCGGTCGGGCCGCACGAAGCCGGCGATGGTGCGCAGCGCAGTGGTCTTGCCGCAGCCCGAGGCGCCGAGCAGGCAGCCGATCTCCCCGGGCTGGAGCTGGAACGACAGCCCGTCGAGCACGCGGGTGGTGCCCGAGGCCTGCGGAAACGAAACGTCCAGCGCTTCGACGCGCAGCGCCGCGGCACGGGAATTCGACGGCGGATTACGGGACACTGCAAATACCTATAATTCTCAGTCCTCGATTGTAGTGCCAGCTCCGACGTGCCGAGCCTGCCTTCCGTCAACGTTGCGCCTGCCCGCCGCTGGCTGCGGGTCGATCCGTCACTGGGTTTCTCCCCGCGGCTGCTGGCGTTCGGGTCGGTGCTCGCGGCGCTGGCGGTGGCCGCGCCGATCTTCGCGCTGGTCTGGCTCGCGCTTGCCCCCGCGCCGGCCGGGCTGCACGTCGACGGCGCGCTCGCGCACCTGTTCGGCACGGTGCTGCCGCGCTACACGCTGACCACCGCCAAACTGGCACTGGTCGTGCTCGCCGTGGTGCTGGTGCTCGGCGTGAGCACGGGCTGGCTGGTGGCCGCCTACGAATTCCCGGGCCGGCGCGCGCTGTCGTGGATGCTGGTGCTGCCGCTGGCCACGCCGGCTTTCGTGATGGCCTACGCCTATACCGACTTCCTCGCCAGCTTCGGCCCGCTGCAAAGCGGGCTGCGCCGCCTGACAGGCTGGCAGGTGGGCGACTACTGGTTCCCCGATATCCATTCGTGGCCCGCGGCCGGCGCGTTCCTGGGGCTGGCGCTGTACCCGTACGTGTACCTGCTGGCGCGCGCCGCGTTCGCCGACCGCAGCGTCTCGTTGGGCGAAGCCGCACGCTCGCTCGGCATGAGCCGCCGGCGCGTGTGGTGGCGAGTCACGTGGCCGGTGGCGCGGCCCGCGGTGGTGGCCGGCTGCGCGCTCGCGATGATGGAGACGCTGGCCGATTTCGGCACCGTCGCGTACTTCGCGGTCGACAGCTTCACGGCGGGGATCTACCGGGCCTGGCAGGGCATGGGCGACCGCGTCGGAGCGGCCCGCCTGGCGGTGATGCTGCTGGTGCTGGTGCTCGCGATGCTGGTACTCGAGCGCGGGCAGCGCGGGCGGATGCAGTTCTACGTGCGCAGTCCGCGACCCGCGCCGCGCCGCCCGCTGCACGGCGCCGCAGCCTGGCGCGCCACGCTGGTGTGCGCCGTGCCGGTGGTGCTCGGCTTCTTCCTGCCGGCGCTGCTGCTGGCCGGGGCCTGGCTCGGCAACGGCGGCGGCTGGGACGCGCGCCTGCCGCGCTGGATCGCCAACACCGCGTGGCTCGCGGCCTGCGGCGTGGCGGTGGTGCTGCCGGTGGCGCTGGTTGCCGCTTATTCGGCGCGCGTGGCCTCGTCGCCCACGCTGCGCGCCGCGCTGCTGTTCGCCAACACCGGCTATGCGCTGCCGGGCGTCGTGCTCGGGGTCGGGCTGCTGATCCTGTCCGGCGCCGTCGACCGGGCGCTCGCCACGGTGGGCATGCCCGCGCTGCTGGCCGGCGGCAGCGCCACCGCGGTGGTGTACGCGTACGCGGTGCGCTTCTTCTCGGTGGCCTACCAGGGCGTCGAGTCGGGCCTGAAGCGGATCAGCCCGTC
>JAHDYE010000066.1:0-8684 GCA_023383035.1 Burkholderiaceae bacterium
CGTCGTCGATCATCGCCTTCGCGCCGCCGAGCCCCTCTTCGGCGGGCTGGAAGATGAAATGCACGGTGCCGTCGAAGTTGCGCGTGGCGGCCAGGTGCTTCGCGGCGCCCAGCAGCATCGTGGTGTGGCCGTCGTGGCCGCAGGCGTGCATGCGCCCGGTGTGGCGCGAGCGATGCGCGAAGGTATTGGCCTCGAGGATCGGCAGCGCGTCCATGTCGGCGCGCAGCCCGATGGTGCGCGCCGAGCTGCCGTGGCGCAGCACGCCCACCACCCCGGTGCGGCCGATGCTGCGGTGCACCTCGATGCCGAAGGACTCGAGCCGCGCGGCGACCAGCGCGGCGGTGCGCGTCTCCTCGAAGCCGAGCTCCGGATGGGCGTGGATGTCGCGCCGCCACGCGGTGAGCTCGGCGTGGTGCTCGGAGAGGCGTCCGACGGTCGCGTGCATCTGGAGTATCGCGGCGCGCGTGGCAGAATCCTCAATGGTACCGGGGTCCGCCGCGACAGGGGCCGGCCGTGAGCGGCCGGGGCAACGCCAGGGCGGCCACGAGACGGCGAGGAGGCGGTCATGAACCTTGCGCATTGGCTCGAACGAGCTGCCGCGGTATTCGCAGACCGGCCCGCGATCGCGAGCGGACGCACCACGGTGTGCAGTCATCGCGATCTTGCCGCCCGGGCCGCGCGCGGCGCAGGCTGGCTGCACGAGCAGGGTTTGATGCCGGGCGACCGGGTCGGCTTCTTCCTCGGCAACCAGCCGGACTACCTGCAGCTGCTGTGGAGCACCTGGTGGGCGGGCCTGGTGGCGGTGCCGATCAATGCCAAGCTGCACGGCCGCGAGGCGGCGTACATCCTGTCGGACTGCGCGGCCACGATGTGCTTCGTGAACGCGAGCCACGCCGACGCGCTGACCGGTCACGTGCCCGGCGCATGCCGGCTGATCGACGACCACCGCTTCCTCGAAGGCACGACCGCGCCGCCGGCGATCGTGCCGCGCGAGGAGGACGACGATGCCTGGCTGTTCTACACCAGCGGCACCACCGGCCATCCGAAGGGCGTGCGCCTGACGATGCGCAACCTGCGCTGGATGACGATGGCCTACCTCGTCGAAGTGCAGCCGGTAGCTCCCGGCGACGCGATGCTGCATCCGGCGCCGCTTTCGCACGGCAGCGGCCTGTATCACCTGCCCTACGTGCTGAACGGCGGCGTCAACGTGCTGCCCGAATCGGGCGGTTTCGACGGCGCCGAGATCGCCGCGCTGGCCGCGCACTGGGGCAATGCATCGCTGTTCGCGGCGCCGACGATGGTGCGCCGCCTGGCCGAGTGGGCGCGCACGCAGCCGGCGCCGCCGGCCGGGCTGGCCACCGTGGTGTACGGCGGCGGGCCGATGTACCTGGCCGACATCGAGCAGGCGTGCGAGGCGCTCGGGCCGCACCTGGCGCAGATCTACGGCCAGGGCGAATGCCCGATGACGATCACCGTGCTGCCGAAGCACGTGATCGAGGATCGCGCGCATCCGCGCCATCGCGAGCGCCTGGCCTCGGTCGGCTACCCGCAGCCGATGGTCGAGCTGTCGATCCGTGCGCCCGACGGCACCGTGGTGCCGGTCGGCGAGGCCGGCGAAGTATGCGTGCGCGGCGAAGTGGTGATGAAGGGCTACTGGAACCAGCCGCACGCGACCGAGGAGGCGCTGCGCGACGGCTGGCTGCATACCGGCGACATCGGGCGGCTCGATGCCGACGGCTTCCTCACGCTGCTCGACCGCGACAAGGACCTGATCATCAGCGGCGGCAGCAACGTCTATCCGCGCGAGGTCGAAGAGGCGCTGCTGCGCCATCCGGCGGTGGCCGAAGTGAGCGTGATCGGCGCGCCCGATGCCGAATGGGGCGAGATCGTGGTCGCGTACGTGGTCACGCATGCGCCGGTGGGCGAGAACGAGCTCGACGGCCACTGTCTCGAGCACATCGCGCGCTTCAAGCGGCCGCGGCGCTACCGTTTCGTGGAAGCGCTGCCGAAGAACCACTACGGCAAGGTGCTCAAGACCGAGCTGCGCGAGCAGGAGCGCAGCGCGCACTGAACGGCGCCGTGCGCACGGCCCGGCGGCGAGTCAGCCGACGTGCTGCGCGAGGAACTGCAGCGTACGGCTGCGTGCGAGCTTCGAGGCCGCGGGGTCGTGGGAGGCGCGCCGGTCGCAGTTGAAGCCGTGCCCGGCGTCGTAGAAGTAGCCGGTCACCTCGGGATGCGCGGCCAGCAGCGCGCGCGCCTGCTCGGGCGACGGCGACCTGTCGCGCTCGCCGAAATGGCACATCACCGGGCACTTCGGCGTCGCGTCGATGAAGTCGTACATGTTGCCGCCGTAGTAGGGCACCGCGCAGGCGAGCCCGGCCAGGTGCGCGGCGGCCAGCCAGGCGAGAGTGCCGCCCCAGCAGTAGCCGACGATGCCGACGCGCCCGGCCGGCTGGCCGTGCGCGATCGCCGCGGCGATGTCCTTCAGCGCGTCGTCGTAGTCGATCTTCTGCTTGATGGCCAGGCCCGCCTGGATCTCCTCGGGCGCGTAGCCGGTGTCGTACTTGCGCTGTACCCGGTCGAACAGCGCCGGTGCGATGGCGAGGTAGCCGTCGGCCGCATAGCCGTCGGCCACCGAGCGGATGTGGCCGTTGACGCCGAAGATCTCCGGCGCGATGACCAGCGCGCCGCGCGCCTTGCCTGCGGGCGCGGCGACCCAGGCCGCGAAGCGATGACCGTCGGCGGCCGACAGTTCGATGAATTCGCCCATGGCCGTGCTCCTAGAATAGGACCGAGCTGAGGCGGCGACGCCACTCCGAAACCAGCTCCGGCTGGGCCGAGGCGAGGCCGAAGATCTCGATCATCGTCTTGCGGCCGACGTCGTCGCCGAAGCCGCGGTCGCGGCGCACGATCTCGAGCAGCTGCTCCAGCGCCGGTGCCCACGCCTTCTGTTCCATGTAGTGCCGGGCCAGCTCGAGCCGCGCCTGCAGGTCGTTGCCGTTCTCGGCCACGCGCGTGACCAGCTCGATCGGCGGCGGCTGCTGACCCTCGTCGAGCCGGCGGCGTACGCGTTCGAGCAGCTCCTGCACCTGCGGATCGTTGCGCGCCTCGGCCGACACCTGCGCGAGCTGCGCCTGCGCGGCGCCGGGGTCGTCTTCCTGCAGCAGGATCTGCGCGTACATCAGCCGCGCGTCGTCGTTGGCCGGATCGCCGGCGAGCGCCTTTCTCAGGTGTTCGGCGGCCGCGGCCGTATCGCCGCGCTCGAATGCCTGCATCGCCTGCTCGACTTCGATGTCGCCCGGGTTCGGCAGCAGCCGGTCGATGAACTCGCGCAGCCGGCCCTCGGGCAGCGCGCCCTGGAACTGGTCGACCGGCTGGCCGCCGACGAAGCCGAACACGGTGGGGATCGAGCGGATGCGGAAATGCTGGGCCAGCTCGGGCTGCGCGTCGGTGTCGACTTTCACCAGCTTGAAGCGGCCGCCGTACTGCTGCTCGAGCTTCTCCAGCATCGGGCCGAGCGTCTTGCACGGACCGCACCACGGCGCCCAGAAGTCGAGCACCACCGGAGTCTGCATCGACGCGTCGATGACGTCGGCCTTGAAGCGTTCGAGGGTGGTATCGATCATGGCGGCTCGGGTCGATGGGACGGGACGGGAAGGCGATGTTAGCGCAAGCCTCGCGCGGCATTGCACCCCGCGCAAGGCGTGCACGGCATGGGTGTCGACACCGTGCGGCGCGCCCCAGCGGGGCGGCTATCCGCTTTGGTGAGCGCTTACTGCGAAACGCGGGTCGTGCCGCGGGCGGGGTCGGTGACGATGCGTACCCGCTGACCCGGCGAGAAGGTTTCGCCGCCTGCCTCCTGCACCACCGCGAAGGTGCGTCCGGCATCGGTGCGCACCGTGATCTCGAGCGCCGGGCGATTGCTCAGCGACTGCTCGGCATGGCTGCCGACCACACCGCCCGCCACCGCGCCCAGCACGCTGCCGATGATCTGGCCCCGGCCGCTGCCGATGTTGGAGCCGGCCACGCCGCCCACGATCGCGCCGGCGCCGGTGCCCACGCCGGTCTGCTGGTCGCGCTCCAGGCGCACTTCACGGATGGCCTGAACGACGCCGGTCTGGACCTCCATCGGCCGGCGCGCTTCGCTGGACGTGTAGGTGTGACCGGAGCGGGACGGCGCCGCGCATCCGGCCAGCGTGAGCGCGCCGGCGACGAGCGCCAGTGCGGCGAGAGTCTTGCTGCGAACCATGGCGGTCGCTCCTGCTTGTGGGTGCTGCAATCCACTCATTATCGCAGCTGGACTGCCGCCGGCATCGGCGTGGCGACGAGCGGCGCCGGCTGCTCGGGCGCACCGGCCAGCAGCAGCGCCACCACGAGACCGATCGGCGCAGCGGCCTTCGCGAAGGCAACGACGAGCTGTGCGCGCAACTCGCGGTCGCGCAGGAATGACTGGATACGGGCAAACACGGGAACCTCCGCTTGCGTGTCGGGAACGCGGCGACGTGCGCTCGCGGCCGGCAGGCGGCAACGGTGCGTCGCGCGAAACAGGGATGACGGCGGGGAAACGACGGGCGCCGCTAACGTCCGACGTCGATCGGACGGAGGAACGCAAGGAGGATCGAATCGACCAGGCGCCTTGCGTTGCCTCCGCGCAGCTGGGCACGGATTGACATGGGGACACCTTTGTGGAACGCATCGCTTGTGCGATGATGTTGCAATGATACCACAAGCCGTGCAGGTATGGAGATCGCAGTGTGGCCGGTGCCCCCATCGGTGAGCATCCTGGTGCTCGACGCAGGCGGAACGCCGCGCCGATGGATCGGCGTGGAAGACGCGGTTGGCTACTACTACAAGCGTCAGGTGGCCTGGGATCTCGGCGAGCACGCCTTCACGCTGCGCGGAGGCACCTGCCGTGCCACCGGTGAGCGTTCGTCGCTGACGCTGCGCTCGATCGTGGCGGTGCGCGGCGATTCATCGCGACGCGCGCGCTTCGAGCACACGCCTGCGCTCACGCGCGAGATGCTGTTCGCGCGCGACCGCTTCATCTGCGCGTACTGCGGCACGCGGCATCGGCCGTCCGAACTCACCGCCGAGCACGTGCAGCCGCAGAGCAAGGGCGGACGCGACACCTGGACCAACCTGGTCAGCGCCTGCAAGCCGTGCAACCTGCGCAAGGGCAACCGCACCCCCGAGCAGGCGCGCATGCCGCTGCTGTACGTGCCCTACGTGCCGAGCCTGCACGAGGCTTTCATCCTGCGCAACCGCCGCATCCTGGCCGACCAGATGGAGTTCCTGATGGCGGGCGTGCCGGCGAACTCGCGGCTGCACACGGCCGACGCGGCGGTCACCGCCTGAGCGATCGCTTTCGAAGTCGGGTGCCTGCCGCGCGTGGCGAGGGCCGGAACGCCCCCGCGCGACGGCGGCGTTCAGTGGCTGGCGTTCAGCAGCCGCCGCGCGATGCGCTCGAGCCGGGCATCGTGCACGCCGTGCGCGGCCAGTGCGCGCCAGGTGTTGATCGCGTAGTCACGGTTGGCGCCGCGCTGGCCGGCGCAGCAGCCGATCCGCTGCAGGATCTCGTCGTCGTCGAGCCGCTGGTAGGCGGGGCGGTCGCGATCGGCCCGGAAGGTCAGCGCATCGACCCGCTCGCCGCCGGGCAGGCGCACTTCGATCACCACCGGCAGGTAGACGCGGTCGTCCCAGTCGGGAATCTCGCGTTCGTACAGGCGCCGGATCGCGTCGTCGCGGCTGGTCGCGCTCAGCCGGTAGGCCACGCCGATGCAGCTGCCGCCGCGGTCAAGGCCGAGCACCAGGCCGGGCTGTGCCGGCGTGCCGCGATAGATCGTCGAGCGGATGCAGAACGAACGGTGATAGCCGTGCACCCGGGCCAGTTCGGCGCGGTCGAATTCGATCTCCGGGTTCCAGATCAGCGATCCGTAGCCGAACACCCAGTCGACGAACACCGAGGTGGGATGCATGCACACCATGGCCGCAAGGATAGCGTCTGCGCCGGCGCGGGCCGGGGGCCGCCGCCGCGCGGAGGCGGCCGGCCGTCGTCCGGCGGCGTCGCATGTTGCGCGCGGCGCAACGGGCGATCGGCGCAGCGGCGGTCGAGTGCGGCGGGGGTCGAATGCGCAGACCGCTGGCACATGGCCGGGGGATCGCTCGACGAAGCGGCGAATCGCCTTCCGATCAGCGCACCCGCACGTCGAGTGCGCCCAGGCCGGCGATCTCGCCGTGCATCCGGTCGCCGCGCGCGACCGCGGCCACGCCTTCGGGCGTGCCGGTCATGATCAGGTCGCCGGGCGCGAGATCCCACGCGGCCGACAGGTGCGCGATCACCTCGTTGACGCTCCAGATCAGCTTCGACACATCGCTCGCCTGGCGCGGCGCGTCGTTGACGGTGAGCGTGATGGCGCCGGCGGTGAGCTCGCCGCAGCGGGCCATCGGCGTGATCGGGCCGATCGGAGCGGACTGGTCGAACGCCTTGCCGATGCACCACGGGCGGCCCTGCTTCTTCATCTCGCTCTGCAGGTCGCGCCGCGTCATGTCGAGGCCGACCGCGTAGCCGTAGATGTGCCGCGCCGCGTCGGCGACCGCGATGTTGCGCCCGCCCCGGCCGATCGCCACTACCAGCTCGATTTCGTGGTGCAGGTCTTTCGTGAGCGGCGGATAGTCGATCTCGCCGATGCTGCCGGCGGGCACCGCGACGACCGCGTCGGCGGGCTTGAGGAAGAAGAACGGCGGCTCGCGGCCGGTGAAGCCCATCTCCTTCGCGTGCGCCTCGTAGTTGCGCCCCACGCAGTAGACGCGGTGCACGGGAAAGCGGTCGGCGCTGCCGATGACCGGCAGCGACACGGTTTCGGGAGCGGGGACGACGTAGGTCACGGGCATTCTCCGACGAAGAAGGTACGAAAGGGGGACGCGCGCGTCGCGGTGCGGCGCCGGCGCCGCACCGGCGCGTCAGCCGAGCCGGTCCTCGCGCAGCAGGCCGAGCGCGGCGTGGATCGGCCGATCCGAGAAGCTGAACAGTACCGCATCCTGCTCGGCCGACAGGCTGCAGCGGTGCCACGAAGGCACGACGAAGTGGTCGCGCGGACCGAACTCGAACACGGTGCGTTCGAGCGCGCCGTCGATCTCGCGCTCGATGGTCGCGCGGCCGTGGCCCTCGACGACGCTGAATACCGCGCCGTCGGTCTGGCGCCAGGCCTTGCCCTGGAAGCCGGCGGGCAGCATCTGCAGGAACGCGGCGATGGTCGGCATCGGCCAGCCGCCGGTGGCCGGGTTCACGTAGCGCAGTTTCACGCCGTCCCACGGGTCGACCGGCGCGTCGCGCCGCAATCGCACCAGCGCATCGCGCGAGCGCTCGTACGGGTAGGCGAACAGCGGCGACGTGGGCCCGTGCGGGTCGGCGTGAGGGTCGTGCGCCATCGGCGCCATGTTGGCGCCGAAGCGCGCGAAGTTGCTGCCTTCGGCGCGCAGCACCGGCTGCTGCGCGGCGCCGTGGTTTTCGGCGAAGCCGGCATCGAGCATGCGCACCGTGGGAATGTCGAGCCCGTCGAGCCACACCACCGGCCCGGCCGCCTCGTTGCCGTGGTCGTGCCAGGTCCAGCTCGGCGTGATGATGAAGTCGCCCGGGTGCATCGTGGTGCGCTCGCCGTTCACCGCGGTGAACGCGCCCGCGCCTTCGACGATGAAGCGCAGCGCGGTCTGCGTGTGCCGATGGCTCGGCGCGACTTCGCCGGGCAGGATCAGCTGCAGCCCGGCGTACAGCGTCTGCGTGATCGCCGACTGGCCGCGCAGCCCCGGGTTCTCGAGGATCAGCACCCGGCGTACCGCCTCCTCGGCCGTGATCAGCTCGCCCGAGCGCATCAGGAACGGACGCACCGCGTCGTAGCGCCACAGCGCCGGCAGGCACGGCGAACGCGGCTGCGGCGGCACCAGCGCGTGCAGCGACTCCCACAGCGGCGTGAGGTTGACCGGATCCATGTCGGCGTACAGCCGTGCGCGCGCGTCGGCGGGCGTGCGCGCGTGTCCGTTTCCGGGCGCGTCTGCCGGTGTGTGCGGGTCGGCGCGCTGCGCCGCGTGCTCGTCGATGCGGTTCAACCTCGTCTCCTTGCCGTCAGGCGAACGCCGTCTTCGGGTCGACACCCTGGTACAGCCACTTCAGTCCGGCGAAGCCGGCGCTCTCGGTGCCCGACTGGAACATCTGGTTGCGCAGTTCGCGCGCTACGCCCGACGCGTGATAGATGTCGCCGTACAGGCGCGCGGTGAGCTGCACGCGGCCGGTGCGCAGGTAGCGCACGCGCTGATAGTCCTGGAACGCGGCGACGAAGTCGCCGTTCGCGCGCTCGAGCGCGGCGCCCAGCACGGCCGCGTCCTCGATCGCCATGCAGGCGCCCTGCGCGAGGTACTGCAGCATCGGGTGCGCGGCATCGCCGAGCAGCGTGACGCGGCCCTGCGACCAGTTCTTCACCGGCTCGCGGTCGCACAGCACCCACATCTTCCAGGTCTCGATCTTGCCGAGCAGCTCGCGCACCGGGCCCACCGCATCGGCGAAGCGCTCGTGCAGCTCGTGCGGGTCGCCGAACACGTTCCAGCCTTCCTCGTAGCGGTTGCTGTGGAATACGGCGACCAGGTTGAACAGCTCGCCGCGGCGCAGCGGGTAGTGCACCAGGTGCGTCTTC
>JAHDYE010000066.1:8694-17214 GCA_023383035.1 Burkholderiaceae bacterium
GTCGCCGACGATGGCCTGGCGCACCGTGCTCCACAGTCCGTCGGCGCCGATCAGCGCCGCGCCCTTGAACCGGCGCCCGTCGGCCAGCGTGACGCTGACGCCGTCGTCGTCGTGCGCGAAGCGTTCGAGCCGGGCATGCGTGTACAGCCCGATCGACGGCTGCGCCGCACAGGCTTCGAGCAGCACCGAGTGCAGGTCGACGCGGTAGATGACGCCGTACGGATAGCCGTAGGTGGCCTGCGCGCTGGCCGATACCGGTACCTGCGCGACCACTTCGCCGCTGCGCACGTCGCGCATGCACAGGTTGCCCGGATAGTAGGCCACGCGGTCGATCGCGCCGGTCAGGTGCAGGTGCTCGAACATGCGGAACGCGTTCGGGCCGATCTGGATGCCGGCGCCGATCTCCTTGAACGCGTCGGACTGCTCGAACACTTCGACGCGATGACCCTGGCGCGCGAGCACGAGCGCCGCTGCGAGGCCGCCGATGCCGCCGCCGCAGATCAGGACTGGTTGCTGTGTCATGGAATCCACCGCTTCGAAGGTTGTGGGTCGGGAACGGAACGGTGCTCGGGCGGCGCCGGGTCGCGGGTTGTTCAGGCGGGATGCGCGTCGAGCCTGTCCAGGCCCGCGGGCGCGCGCGACAGCGCGTTGTTCGACTCGACCAGCTGCGCGAGCAGGCGCATGAACGTCTTGCGCTGGGCGGGCGGCAACGGCGCGACGATGCGCTGCTGCGCGCGCTCGACCGCCGTTTCGACCTCGCGCAACAGCGCGCGCCCGGCCTGGCTCAGGCGCAGCAGCTTGATGCGCCGGTCTTCCGGACTGGGGCTGCGCAATACCAGTGACTTCGCCTCCAGGCGCTCGAGCACGCTGCCGGTGGTCGAGCGGTCGAGAGCGATCAGCTGCGACAGGCGCGTCGCGTCGATGCCGGGTTGCAGGTGGATCGCCGCGAGTGCCGCGTACTGCACCGGCGTGAGGTCGAACTGGCTGCATTCCTCCATGAACACCGCCACCGCGATCTGCTGCGCGCGGCGGATCAGGTGTCCGGGCTTGCGGTTCAGCTGTTCGAGCGACATGGTGGAGATGGCGGAGGAACGGCATCCGACGAGCATCGATAAATTCAGTGTACTGTCGAATTGGGTGGCTGTAAACGGGGTTGCGGTCCGTGAGGATTCGCCTTTCCGCGCAGCCGCGAACGTCGTCGCGGCTGCGGACTACGATCTGGAAGACTTCGCTGCCTTGCCGGCGCCGGACGTCGCGCGGGCGGGGGCGGGGGCGCGCTTCGCGGGCGCTCTCGTCGTGGGGGCGGCTTTCTTCGCGAGGGAAGCTTTCTGCGCCGGGAAGGCTTTCTTCGCGGGAGCAACCTTCTTCGCGATGGGGGTTTTCTTCGCGGGCGCGGCTTTCTTCGCCGACGCGGTGCGTTTCGCCGGCGCGGCGTGCTTCGCCGACGCCGTCTTCACCGGCGTCGTCTTCATCGGCGCCGTCTTCGCGACAGCCGCGCGTCTGGTCGGGGTGGCGGGCTTCTTCGCCGTCGAGGCCTTCTTCGCCGCCGCGCGCCCGCCTGGCTCGGTGCCGGACGCGGGCACCGTCGCGACCCGGCTGGCCGAGTCGGGCCGCTTCACCGGACGTCCTGCGGTTGCACCGGCGTCGGCTGCCGGCCCCTCGCCGTCCTTCGCGCCGCCGCGCGCGGGGCGCGGTGCGAACTCGAAGCCGATCTTGCCGTCGGCGCCCCGCACCAGGAACGCCTTGAAGCGGCGACGCGTGCGCGCCGACACGAAGCCTTCGAGCTGGTCGGTGCGGCCCTCGGCGAGCAGCTTGCTGATCTGCGCGCGCGCGACCTCCTGCTGCAGGATGATCTTGCCGCTGCGGAAGTCGCAGCTGCGCCCGGGGCCCACCGACTTCTCGCACACGTAGTTCATGCCGTGCTCGAACACGCGTGCTCCGCACTTGGGGCACGGCCCGAGCGGCGCCTGGTCACCGAAATCGACCGGTTCGCCGGTATCCTCCCCGCCCGCCCCCTGTCCGAAATCGAACTCGAGCTTGTTCTCGGGCGTGATTCTCAGGATGGCGGCGAACGGCCGGCCCATCTTGCTGCGAAAGCCCTGCAGCGGCCCGATGCTGCGTTCGCGCAGCAGCTCGTCGGCCTCGGCCGGAGCGAGCAGCCGGCTGCCCGGAATCTTGGTGATCGAGAAGTCGCACTTCGTGCACGCGAAGCGCTTGTAGTTTTCCTTGACGACGCCGCCGCAGGCCGGACAGGGTGTGGACAGCGTCGCGTACTCGCCCGGCACCGACTCGAGCCGGCCCTGCCGGGCGCGTTCGACGATCTGGCGCGCCATGTCGGCGATCTCGCGCATGAACACGTCGCGCGACAGCCGCCCGCGCTCCATCTCGGCGAGCTTGTACTCCCACTCGCCGGTGAGCTCGGGCGCGGTCAGCTCGGTGACGCCCAGGCCGCGCAGCGCGGTGAGCAACTGGAACGCCTTGGGCGTGGGAACCAGCTCGCGGCCCTCGCGCAACAGGTAGTTCTCGGCGATCAGGCCCTCGATGATCGCCGCGCGCGTGGCCGGCGTGCCCAGGCCCTTCTCGGCCATCGCTTCGCGCAACTCGTCGTCCTCGATCAGCTTGCCTGCGCCTTCCATGGCCGACAGCAGCGTCGCTTCGGTGTAGCGCGGCGGCGGCCTGGTGGCCAGCGCCTGCAGCTCGATGTCGCTCACCCCCACCCGCTCGCCGGCCTTCACCGGCACCAGCGTGTCGTCGGCGCCGCCCTCGCGGCCGTAGATCGCCAGCCAGCCGGCGTTCACCAGCACCTTGCCCTCGGTCTTGAACGATTCGCGTTCGACCTCGGTGATGCGCGTGGTGACCAGGTACTCGGCGGCCGGGAAGAACACCGCCAGGAAGCGGCGCACGACCAGGTCGTACACCTTGTGCTCGGCTTCCGACAGGCTGCCGGGCTTGGGCGCCTGCAGCGTCGGGATGATCGCGAAGTGGTCCGACACCTTGGCGTTGTCGAACACGCGCTTGTTCGGCCGCACCCAGTCCTTGCGCAGGATCTGGCGAGCGAACCTGCCGTAGTCGCGTTCGTCGCCTAGCGTGCCGAGCGTGGTCTTGACGGTCGGCAGGTAGTCCTCGGGCAGCGCGCGCGAGTCGGTACGCGGGTAGGTCAGCACCTTGTGCCGCTCGTACAGCGCCTGCGCGATCGTCAGCGTGGTGCGCGCCGAGAAGCCGAAACGGGAGTTGGCCTCGCGCTGCAGGCTGGTGAGGTCGAACAGCGCCGGCGACAGCTGCGTGCTGGGCTTCGACTCCTCGCTGACCGTGCCGGACTTGCCGCGGCAGCGTTCGACGATCTCCTCGGCGCGCTCGCGCTGCCACAGGCGCTCGGCGCGGCCGTCGGAATCGCTGTCGGAGCGCTTGAACGCGGGATCGAACCAACGTCCTTCGTAAGTGCCCGCTTCGGCGCCGAACGTGGCCCGTACTTCGAAGTATTCGCGCGGTACGAAACGCTTGATGCGCTCCTCGCGCTCCACGACGATGGTCAGCGTGGGCGTCTGCACGCGCCCGACCGTGGTCAGGTAGAAGCCGCCGTCGAGCGAGTTGAAGGCGGTCATCGCGCGCGTGCCGTTGATGCCGACCAGCCAGTCGGCCTCGGAACGGCAGCGTGCGGCATCGGCCAGCGGCAGCATCTGCACGTCGTCGCGCAGGCTGGCGAATGCCTCGCGGATCGCCGCCGGCGTCATCGATTGCAGCCACAGCCGCTGGATCGGCTGCTTTGCCCTGGTGTGCTGCACGATCAGCCGGAAGATCAGTTCGCCCTCGCGGCCCGCGTCGCAGGCGTTGATCAGCCGGGTGACGTCCTTGCGCTTGATCAGGCGGGCCAGCAGCTTGAGCCGGTCCTCGTTGCGCGCGATCGGCTGGACGTCGAAGCGAGGCGGGATCACCGGAAGGTGAGCGAACGACCACTTTCCACGCTTGACCTCGTATTCCTCGGGGGCAGCGATCTCCACCAGGTGGCCGACCGCCGACGAAAGCACGTAGCGGTCGCTCTCGAAGTAGTCGCCCTGGCGCGTGAAGCCGCCCAGCGCGCGCGCGATGTCGGCGGCGACGGAGGGCTTCTCGGCGATGATCAGCGCTTTGCTCATGGGATCCCGGTCGGGCGGCGGGCAAGTGCGGGGCCCGCCAGGCGGAAAGGGCGCCAATCATAAGTGCCGGTCGGGATCGGAAGCAAGCTGCGGCGCCCCGCCGGCGGGCTCGGCCGGAAGGCCGAAGCGAGCGGCGTACGGACCGGCAGCGGCCGCGTTCAGCGCCCGGTGCGCACGTAGCGGCCGTCGATCCAGCGTTCGGCCAGCCCCGCCAGTTCGAGCTCGAGCAGGCCGGCCGACACGACGCCGACGGGCTGCCCGGTGCGCTCGGCGAGCTCGTCCGGGGCGGCCGGATCCCAGCCGAGCGCGGCCAGCAGCCAGCGGGCGCCCTGACCGTCGGCGGGCCGCCGAACGGCCCTGCGCCCGGGGACGGCATCCCCCGCCCCGGCCTCGCCCATCTGCGCGCGCAGCTCGACCAGCACGTCTTCGGCGGACTCCACCAGCTTCGCGCCCTCACGGATGAGCTGGTGGCAGCCGCGGGATACCGGCGAATGGATGGACCCCGGAATCGCCATCACTTCGCGGCCAAACTCGGCGGCCTGGCGCGCCGTGATCAGCGAACCCGAGCGCCGCGCCGCCTCGACCACCAGCACGCCGAGCGACAGGCCGGCGATCAGCCGGTTGCGCCGCGGGAAGCTGGCGCGCTGCACGCCGATGCCCGGCGGCAACTCGGACGCCAGCGTGCCGCTGGCGGCGATCGCCTCGGCCAGCGCGGCGTGCGCCGGCGGATAGATCTGATCGATCCCGGTACCGAGCACTGCCACGGTGCCGGCGCGGCCTTCGAGCGCGCCGCGGTGCGCGGCCGCGTCGATGCCCAGCGCCAGTCCGCTGACGATCTGCAGTCCGCTGTCGGCCAGCGCACGCGCGAACGCCTGCGCATTGCCCAGCCCGGCGCGCGTGGCGTGGCGGCTGCCGACGATCGCCAGCGAGGCGCGTGACAGCGCCGCCGGATCGCCGCGCACGAACAGCAGCGGCGGCGGATCGCCGATCGCCAGCAGTCGCGGCGGATAGAGGGGATCGACCAGCGCGAGCAGGTGGTGGCCGTCGTGCTGTGCCCATCGCAGCGCGGCCTCGACCTGCGCTTCGCGTGCCGCGTCGTTCGCCAGCAGCGCCTGCGCGCGTGCGGCGTCCAGTGCCGCGGCCAGTTTCGCGCGTCCGGCGGCGAAGATGTCTTCGGGCAGGCCGAACGCCTCGAGCAGGCGACGCACCGCGGCCGGGCCGATGCCCGGCGTGAGGACGAGACGAAGCCAGCCGGCGCGCTCGTCGCGCGCCGCGGCGGAAACGGGCATCGAGGATCGCTAACGCGGATTCGAGACGGCGTCGCCGACCGAGATCGACGCCGACGCCTCCATCACCAGACCGTATGCGATCTTATCGAAGACACGGAAAACCAGCAGGTGGCCAACCGGCCGATCCGGAAGGGCGATCTTTTCCGGCTTGGCCGCCTCGCGGTCGGTGACCGTGCGGCCGCGCTCGTTCACGGCCAGCACATGGCCGACTTCGAGCCCGTCGGCCTTGCCGAGGTTCAGCGCCACCACGCTGTTGCGGCCCACCTGCGAGACGCCCCGGTACACCGACACGATGCGGCCCTTGACCGCCGCCTCGGGCGGGCGCGGCGCATAGGTGACCGGAAAGGCGCGTTCGGCCGGCATCAGCCGGTCGCCGACGCCGATCTCCTCGGTGGTCGCGACGATGCGCATCGTGGCCGGATCGCCGTTGCGCTCGAGCTTGGCAGTGCCGACGAACATCGCCTCCCAGGCGATCGTCTGGCGGGTGTCGGGATCGACCAGCGGTTTGGCCGAGCGATAGACGTGCCAGTCGCCGCTCGACTGCCCGGGCAGGCCGCGCACGTAGGCGAGTTCGCCCGGGCCGAGGTTCACCCGTCCTTCCTGCGTGCCGACGATGCGCGGATGCGACTTCAGTCCCGCCTCGTCGACCACCAGCGGCCGGCTCAGGAACGACTCGATGTCGGTGGAGCTGATGGTCGGAACCGCCTCGCGCTCGAGCGGCTCGACGCGCACGCGCGGCTGCAGTCGTTCGGCGGGCAAGCCCGCGCCGCCCGCACCTGCGCCGCTCGCGTCCGCGCTGCTGCCCCCGCCGACCCTGCGCCCCAGGCGCAGCCGCGGCTCGGCGCCGCTGCGGTCGAGGTAGACCACGTCGCCCGGATAGATCAGGTGGGGATTGCGGATCTGCTCGCGATTGAGCTGCCAGATCTCGGGCCAGCGCCACGGCTTCTCCAGGAAGCGTCCGGAGATGTGCCACAAGGTGTCGCCCTTGACCACGGTGTAGCGGTCGGGCGCGTCGCGCGTGATCTCCAGCGGCGGCGTGGCCTGTTGGGCCAGCGCGTTGACGCCCACGGTGGCGGCCAGCGCTACGGCGAGTGCCAGGATCTGCGTGCTAGACTTTTTCATGAAGTGACGCGCCGTCCGCCCGAGAGGGTTCGCAGGGGTTGGATTCGGGCGAATCCGTCCCTACATGGGTTCGCAAATCGCTTTGGATTCTGCCGCTAATGTATTGATGCCGCAAGCAAACTTGGCCGCACGATCTTACGGACGGTAGAATTTTCCCGATGGCCGTACTGAGCATTCTTCGCTATCCCGATCCGCGTCTTCATCGCATCGCCGAACCGGTGCGCGAGGTCGACGCGCGCATCCGCCAGCTGGTGCACGACATGGCCGAGACCATGTACGCGGCGCCCGGCATCGGGCTCGCGGCCACGCAGGTCGACGTGCAT
Organism: Burkholderiaceae bacterium; assembly: GCA_023383035.1. Lineage (GTDB taxonomy): Bacteria > Pseudomonadota > Gammaproteobacteria > Burkholderiales > Burkholderiaceae_E > Zeimonas. The sequence goes on from JAHDYE010000066.1 coordinate 15,562, forward strand.
CTGCGCGTGATCGTGATCGACATCTCCGAGGCGCGCGACGAGCTGCGCGTGTTCATCGATCCGGAGATCGTGCAGGCCAGCGCCGAGTCGAAAGTCTACGAGGAGGGCTGCCTGTCGGTGCCCGGCGTGTACGACGAAGTCGAGCGTCCCGATCGGGTCACGGTGCGCGCGCTCGACATCGACGGCCGGCCGTTCACGCTCGAGGCCGACGGCCTGCTCGCGGTGTGCGTGCAGCACGAGATCGATCACCTGAACGGCCGCGTGTTCGTGCAGTACCTGTCGCGGCTCAAGCAGTCGCGCATCCGCACCCGGCTGCAGAAGGCCGAACGCGCCGTCGCCTGAGAGCGGCGCCCGGCGTCGGCCGCGGCCGCAATGCTCGTCATGGGCCCGTCCCGTCCGCTGCGCATCGTCTTCGCCGGCACGCCGCGGTTCGCCGCGGTCGCGCTGGAGGCGATCGTCGCAGCCGGCCACGACATCGTGCTGGTGCTCACGCGCGTCGACAAGCCGGCCGGGCGCGGCCGCGCCGTCCAGGAAAGCGCGGTCAAGCAGCTCGCGCGCGAACGCGGCCTGCCGATCGGGCAGCCGCGCAGCCTGCGCGACGAGGCGCTGCAGGCCAGGCTGCGCGCGCTCGACGCCGACGTGATGGTGGTGGCCGCCTACGGGCTGATCCTGCCGGCCGAAGTGCTGGGCATTCCGCGCCATGGCTGCCTGAACATTCATGCGTCGCTGCTGCCGCGCTGGCGCGGGGCGGCGCCGATCCAGCGCGCGATCGAAGCGGGTGATGCCGAAACCGGCATCACCATCATGCAGATGGACGAAGGTCTGGACACCGGACCGATCCTGCTGGCCGAGCGTGAGGCGATCCGCGCCGGCGACAGCGGCGGCAGCCTGCACGAGCGCCTGGCCGCGCTCGGGGCGCACGCAATCGTCGAGGCGCTCGAGCGGCTGCGTGCGGGCATGCTGCGGCCGCAACCGCAGCCGGCCCAAGGCATCACTTACGCGCACAAGCTCGGACGGGCCGACGCGCTGGTCGACTGGGCGCAGCCGGCGCGGCGCATCGTCGACCGGGTGCGCGCCTTCGACCCGGTGCCGGGCGCCACGGCGATCCTCGAGCGCATGCCCGCAGCGCCGATCAAGCTGTGGTCGGCGCGGGCCGCCGGGCCGGTCGAGACGGGCGCCGCGGCCCGGCCCGGCACCGTGCTGCTGGCCGCGCCCGGACGGCTGATCGTGGCCTGCGGCGATGGCGCCGTGGAATTGCTGGAGCTGCAAAGATCCGGCAGCCGACGCCTGCCGGCGGCCGACTTCCTGCGCGGCTGTCCGATCGAGGCCGGCGAAAGGTTCGTCGCCGGGCTCGCGACGTAGCGCTTCGGGCCGACGCGTGGCACGAGGCCGCGCGCGCACTTGCAGCGGGGCCGATCGACCCGATATTCGACGCATCGGCCTTGCCGGGACAGTCACGAGGAGAAGGAACGAATGTTCAACTGGATGAAGACCGCGATCCTGATGGCGGGCATCATGGCGCTGTTCGGCGCCGTGGGTTCGGTGATCGGCGGCCGCGAAGGCATGCTGATGGCGCTGGCTTTCGGCGCGATCGGCAACTTCTTCGCGTACTGGTTCTCCGACAAGATGGTCCTGCGCATGTACAACGCGAAG
>JAHDYE010000067.1 GCA_023383035.1 Burkholderiaceae bacterium
GCCCACGGTGACCACGCCGGTGCCGCCCACGCCGGTGACCAGCAGGTCGTACGGCCCGCTCCAGCTTGCCGGCTCGACCTCGGGCACCGACTCGAGCGCATGCGCGAGCCGCTCAGGGTCCAGCGTGGCCACCGGACGGCGCAGGGTGCCGCCGGTCACCGACACGAAGCTCGGACAGAACCCGTCCGCGCAACGATAGTCCTTGTTGCACGACGACTGGTCGATGCGCCGCTTGCGCCCGAGCGGCGTCTCGACCGGCACCACCGACAGGCAGTTCGATTTCGCACCGCAATCGCCGCAGCCTTCGCACACCGCCTCGTTGATGAACAGCCGCAGCGGGGGATCCGGGTAGCGGTTGCGCTTGCGCCGGCGCCGCTTCTCGGCCGCGCAGACCTGGTCGTAGATCAGCACCGTCGCGCCGTCGGTATCGCGCAGCACGCGCTGCACGCCGTCGAGCTCGCCGCGGTCGTGGAAACTCGTGCCGGGCGGGAACAGCGCCTTGCGTCGCGCATACTTGCCCGGCTCGTCGGACACCACCGCGATGCGCTGCACGCCCTCGGCGCGCACCTGCCGCGCGACCGAGTCGGCGGTGACCACGCCGTCGGTCGGCTGTCCACCGGTCATCGCCACCGCGTCGTTGACCAGGATCTTGTACGTGATCCGCGTTCCTGCCGCGACCGCCTGCCGGATCGCCAGGTAGCCCGAATGGAAGTAGGTGCCGTCGCCGAGGTTCTGGAACACGTGCGGCGCGCGCGTGAACTGCGCGTGCGAGATCCAGTCCACGCCTTCGCCGCCCATCTGGATCAGGCCGCTGGTCTCGCGGTTCATCCACATCGCCATCGCATGGCAGCCGATGCCCAGTTGCGCGCGCGAGCCTTCGGGCACGCGCGTGGACGTGTTGTGCGGGCAGCCGGAACAGAAATACGGCACCCGGCGCACGCGATCGGCGGCGTTCGACGGCAGCGGCGGACGCACGAACTCGCCGACGCGCTCGCGCCGGTCGAGCGCCGGGCGATGACGCGCCAGCCACTCGGCCAGCACCGGCAGCACGCGCGACGGCCGCAGCTCGTTCACCTCGGGCAGCAGCGGCTCGCCGTCGCGCCCGGTCTTGCCGATGACGCGCGGCCGCGATCCGGGCGGCGCGTTGTACAGCAGCGCCTTCATCTGCTGCTCGACCACCGCGCCCTTCTCCTCCACCACCAGCACTTCGTCGAGGCCGCGCGCGAACTCGAGCATGCGCGTGGGCTCGATCGGATACGCGAGCCCGACCTTGTAGATGCGCACGCCCGCAGCCGCGAGCTCGTCCAGGCCGATCCCGATGCGGCGCAGCGCCTCGAGCAGGTCGAGGTGCGCCTTGCCGCAGGTGACGATGCCCAGCTGCGCGTCGCGCGGTGCGCGCACGAGACGATCGATCGCGTAACGCTGCGCGAACGCCTGCACCAATCCCAGGCGCGCCGCCATGCGCGCCTCGATCTCGGCGCTCGGCGTGTCGCCGGGGCGGTAGTGCAGGTCGGAGCCGCGCCGCAGCGCGCGCATGCCGCCGCGGTCGGCGGTCGGCGATCCGCCGTCGGCCGCCAGGTTCGACCCCGCGTGGGCGGGAAACTTCGACCCGACGTGGGCCGCGAGCATCGATGCAGCGGCCTCGGCCTCGTCGCCGAAGCGCGTGCGCAGCGCGTCGAGGTCGACCGTGGCCGCGCTCTCCACCACTTCGGAGATCGCCTTCATGCCGACCCACGTACCCGAGTAGCGCGACAGCGCCCAGCCGTACAGGCCGAACTCGATCAGCTCGGCGACGCTGGCCGGACTGAGCACCGGCATGCGCCACGAGATCATCGTGAAGTCGCTCTGGTGTCCCATCGACGACGACACGCAGCCGTGGTCGTCACCGGCCACCACCAGCACGCCGCCGTTGGGCGAGGCGCCGCGTGCATGGCCGTGCTTGAGCGCATCGGCGGCACGATCGACGCCCGGGCCCTTGCCGTACCACAGCCCGAAGACGGCGGACACGCTGCGCTGCGGGTCGCTCTCCACCTGCTGCGAACCGAGCACCGCCGTCGCGCCGAGCTCCTCGTTGACCGCCGGCAGGAAGCGCACGTTCGCCGCCTGCAGCCGTGCGCGCGCCCGCCACAGTTGCTGGTCGTAGGCGCCCAGCGGCGAGCCGCGATAGCCGCTGACGAAGCCGGCCGTATCGATGCCGCGCGCCGCGTCGAGCGCGCGCTGCATCAGCGGCAGACGCACCAGCGCCTGGGTTCCGGTGAGGAAGATCGGGCCGGCCGTGGCGTCCAGGCTGTCGTCGAGCCGGTAGCCGGTGCGCAGCGGCGCGGGCGGTACGAGGAAGCGATCGGGCGCGTTCATCTCTGGGTGCGCGCGGCCGCGAGCCGCGAGGAGTGGGACCGATCACTGCAATGTTAGGCGCCCTCGCACGCACGATTCGCGCGACTTCGAGGGTAGAATCGATCGATCACGCACGATTCGTGCACAAAACTGGTGTAACGAGCAATGATCACGCCAGATCTCGACCGCATCGACATCCAGATCCTCGAAGCGCTCCAGCACGACGGACGCGCCACCAACCAGGCGCTCGGCGAGCGCGTGCATCTGTCGGCCTCGCAGGTCAGCCGACGCGTGCAACGACTCGAGGAAGCCGGGCTGATCGACCGCTGCGTGACGCTGCTGCGCGCGAACCGCGTCGGCCTGACCGTCACCGCGTTCACGCGGGTGACGCTCGAGCGCCACGGCGAATCGCAGAACGACGCCTTCGACCGCGCAGTGCGCCTGATGCCCGAAGTGCTCGAGTGCTACTCGGTGACGGGCCCGTACGACTATCAGCTGCGGATCGTCTCGGCCGATCTCGAGTCGTTCGCGCAGTTCATGATGCACCGGCTGATGCGCCTGCCCGGCGTGCGCGGCGTGGAATCGAGCGTCGTGCTGCAGGAGATCAAGCGCACCACCGAACTGCCGCTGTCGCACGTGCACCCGACGCACGCCTGAGCGCGGCGGCGGATCTCCGCCGGCCGGTCCCCGGCAAGGCTCGCCGCGACAGGCTCGTGGTGAGAGCCGGCCGAAAGGCTTGCCGTGAGCGCCGCCGCCGCCGACCCGCTACCGGCTCGCGGCCATCAACGCGTGCACGAGCGCGCGCGTGTGCACACCGAACTCGCTCATCAGCGGCGTCAACACGCGCAGCATCGCCTCGCGCGCGGCCGGCGTCGATTCGCCCAGTTGCGCGTACAGGTCTATGCCACGTGCATCGACCCCGAATTCGAACGTGGGATCGTCGACGTACCGGGGCGGCAGCGCCTGCGCCACCGCCCGATCGACCGCATCGGCGGCGTCCGCCGAGCGGCGCGCCACCCGCATGCGCGGGCTGTCGTCGTCGAACGCCGGCTGCGCCCCCGCGCCACCGCCTGTACCCGCCTGCCCGGCGGTACCGCCGCCTCCCGCACTCGCCCGCTCGTCGGCAGGGCCGGCACCCGCAAGGGCGCGCAGCAGCGGCCCGGCACTGCCCCGGTCCCGATACTCCGCGAGGATCGCGCCGCGCTGGAAGTTCTCGAACGCCAGATGCCGGTTCGACACCAGCGTGATCGCGCGGTTCTTCGCGTCCGGCCACCCCATGATGTCGAGCGCGTTGATCCACAGCATGCGCAGCGTGCTCACGCCGGGCAGCACGCGCGCGTGATAGGGCTGCACCAGGTCCTGGATGTAGTGCAACGCCCAGCCGGCGAAGCGCCAGCCCCAGTAGTCGTGACCGGTGCGCAACGCGTGCTGCGCGAGCGTGCTGTACAGGTGAATGCGGTACTCGGGATAGGTGCGCTTCAGGAAGCCAGCGGCCGCGTAGATGATGGCCGACTCGTGGTAGAAGCCCATGTGGAACGGCGCCTGCGTGCCGAAGCTGAGCGCGGGATTGCCGAACGGCTGCCGGCCCAGGCCGTAGGTACGACCGTACGCCGTGTCGTTGTCTTCCCATACACCGATGTCCAGTCCGTAGTCGGGCTCGTCGGACGCGGTCGCGACGACCGCGAGCGGCGACACTGCCTCGCCTTCGGCGAGCGCGATGTATGGCGTCTCGCCGACCACCTCGTCGTCGGCGAGCGTGCTCACCTGGCCGCCCACGAGCGACGGCCGGCCGTCGGCGGCCTGGCCCGGCATGCGCTGCGCGAACAGCGCGAGCCGCACATCGGGCGCGACGCGGATCGCCGCAAGAAAGCGTCGGCGCAGCTCGCCCGGCGCATCGGCGCCGGCAGCGACGAAGCGCAGCGCGTCGGGTCGCGGCGGATAAGTCGGCACGTGCTCGCGCGCCCAGCGCTCCTGCTCGTCGAGCAGGGCTTCGAGCCGCGGGGCCTCGGCCGCGAGGAACGCCTCGAGCGTCTCCGCCTTCACCGGCTGCAGTTGCGTGAACGCGGGCATGTCCTTCAGCGCCTGCCAGGTGTTCGGCGCATGGTTGCTCCACGCAAGCACGGGGGCGGCGAACGCGCAGGCCAGCAGCCCCGTCGCGACGCGTGCCAGGCGGCGCATCCGGTCCGCGGGAGTGAGCGCGCAGCGCGCGGCGGCACGGAACATGGAACGCATGCGCATCGGCTCCATCGATCGATCGGCGCGCTCAGGCCGCCGCATAGTGCCCGTCGGCGTCCCTCTTCACCCGTCCGGCGGAGACCAGCTCGTCGAGGTGCTGCGCGATCGTGCGCCGCTCCGCGTCGAGCACCCACACCTCCTCGTAGTCCGGCGGATACAGCAGCCGGATGTCCACCAGCTGCGCGAGCGTCTTCGGCGACTCGGCCAATAGCGCGAGCAGCCGCTCGCTGCGCTCGTCGATCTTCGCGGCGAAAGCCGTCAGCGCGTCGAGGAACGCCGCGCGCTCGGTGTACACGCCGCGATGGTGCGACGTGACCCACACGCTGGCCGGCACCTCGGGCAGCCGCGCCAGCGAGCGACGAAACGCCGTCAGGCTCGACGAGGCGTCACCGTAGTACGGCCCGAATCCGCTCAGGTCGATGTCGCCGATGAAGGCCACGCCTTCGGGCTCGATCAGCAGCACGCAATGGCCCGACGTATGGCCGGGCATGTGGATCGCGCGCACGCGCGTGCCGCCCAGCTCCCAGACCGCGCCGTCGCAATAGCCGATCGCATCGGGCCGTGGCACATAGAAGAACTCGCGCCGGATCTTGGCCAGCATCGGCTCGACCGTGGGTGCCGACAGGCCGTAGTGGCGCATCAGACCGTCCCAGCTGCGCACTGCGTCGAGATCGCGCTCGTGCGCGTACACCGCCGTCCGGGGCAGCCGGTGCAGCCCGGCCATGTGGTCTTCGTGCACATGGCCGAGTACCACCACGTCGGCATCGTCGAGTTCGGCACCGATGCGGTTGGCAACCAGCGGCGTATCGAAGGCCGCGCGCGTATCGGTGCCGCGCACCACCACCTGGTTGCCGTCGGGATACTTGCCCGATTTCTCGCCGAAGAAGACGGAAACGCGGCCGAAGTCGATGCGGCGAACGGGATCGGTCATCCGGAAAGTATGCCGGCTTTTCGGGCACCCGCGTTTTCCGTTCGGGTCCCGCCCGGCGTCAGCTGGCATTTCCGACAGCTGAAGCGGGCATCCTTCTTGCCGGTTCTCCCTAGAATCCCCGGCACAGCGGGCCGACAGAGCCTGCGGGAGACCAGCATGGGATGGAACTTCGCGAGCCGTTTCCCTACCCCGCAACGCGTGCGACGGCTGAGCGCGCTCAGCCGGGTCGCGGCGGTCGGTGTTCTGGTGATCGGCGGGCTGTGGGGCTTCCTGTTGAGCCTCGGACTCATCTCCGAAGCAGCCGGGATGTGGGGCGTGATTGTCGCGCTGCTGCTGGCGCCGATCACGATCGCCGCTACGCCGTTCTACGCCGGCTTTGCGTGGGGCGAATGGGTGCCGATGGCGCTGAACTACGGGGGCGGACTCGCCTCGGCGCTGCTGCTGTATCTGGGCGCCGCGCTCGGCGGCGAATAGCGCGCCGCCGGCAGGCGGGAACGCCGTTCGCCGGCAATGGCAGCGGAACCGGCACACGCCGTTTCGCATGCCTTGCCACCGCGAAGGAGTACCGCCGATGGACGCCAAACGGAAATCGAAGGCCATCGAGGCCTGGCCCGAGGAATCGCGCGAGGCCGCCCGGCTCGTAATCGAGCAGTACGGCGAGCCCGACGAGGCCACACCCACGCAACTGGTCTGGCACCGGCCCGGACCGTGGAAGCGCATCGTCGCCTCGAAAGCGTTCTACGCGCACAACTTCCCCGCCCCGCACCACGACTCGGTCGAATCGTTCGTCGACTACCGGGTGCCGGCCGACAAGATCACGCCGCTTGCCGAGTTCGACGGCAGCGTGATCGTCGAGCGCACGGTCGGCGAAGTCTCGGCGCGCTGCCATGACGAGCAGGCCAACTTCCTCGCGCTGAACCTGATGCATGACATCGTCACCGACGCGAGGAGTGTGCAGGAAGCGCGCGACTACTACGCGAAGGAATTCGCCGACTACCGGCGCGGCAGGCCCACGCCGTACATGCAGGGCCTGAAGTTCGCGCCGGACGGCGCGGATACGGCCGATCCCGACGTACGGGTGCTGTCGGAAGAAGACCTGAAGAAGGCCGTCGAGGAAGGCAAGCGGCGCAAGCGTCCGGGGAACGGCACTACGCAGGCCGATGCCGACGGCCGTGATACGACGGAACGCCCGCGCATCGATGTACGGCAGGAGCGCGAGCTTCGGGCGTGGGCCGGAAAGCTCGACGCGACGCCCGAACAGATCAGGGAAGCGGTACAGGCCGTTGGCGATCGCGCCGACGAGGTCGAATTGCATCTGAAAGGCTCGCGCGCTTCGACGAATGCGGAGCAGCAGGCGCGCAGCCGCGGGAAGACATCGTAGCGAAGCGAAGCCGGGCGCGATGTGCAGGAAGATGGCGCGCCCGGCTGGGATCGAACCAGCGACCCCTGGCTTCGGAGGCCAGTACTCTATCCGCTGAGCTACGGGCGCGAGGCGTGCATTGTAACGCGCCGTGATCCGGCGCCGTTCAGGCGGCCCCGGTGCGCGCGTCCTCGCCCGGCAGCACGATCGTGAACCGCGTCAGTCCATCGGACGAGGCGACGCCGATCGTTCCCCCGTGCGCCTCGACGATCGAGCGCGTGATCGCCAGCCCCAACCCCGCGCCGTCGCTGCTGCTGTGGCGCGCGGCCTCGACCCGATAGAAGCGGTCGAACAGCCGCGGCAGGTGCTCGGCGGCGATGGTCTCGCCCGGATTCTCGATGGCAAGCTCGATCGCGCCCGCCGCGTTGGCGACGATCGTCACGCGGATCGTGCCGCCGCGCGCGGTATGGCGGATCGCATTGGACAGCAGGTTGCCGATCGCACGGCGCAGCATCGGACGATCGCCGCGCACCGTGCCGGCACCTTCCAGCACGACCGTCACGCCGCGCTCGTCGCACAGCGCCTCGTAGAAGCCGAGCACGTCGCGCGCCTCGGCGGCGAGATCGACCAGGCCCCGCGCGTCGGTCGCGATCAGGCCGTTGTCGGCCTTGGCGAGGAACAGCATGTCGGAGGTCATGCGCGCGAGCCGCTCGTACTCCTCGAGGTTCGAATACAGCACCTCGCGGTACTCGTCGGCCGAGCGGGCGCGCGAGATCGCGACCTGCGTCTCGGTCATCAGGTTGCTGATCGGCGTGCGCAGTTCGTGAGCCAGATCCGACGAGAACTCCGACAGGCGCCGGAACGAATCCTCCAGCCGGATCAGCATGTCGTTGAAGGCCGCCGCCAGGTCGGCCAGCTCGCCGGGCACCGACTCGGCCGGCAGGCGCTCGCCGAGACGGCTCGCCGACACCCGTTGCGTCACCGTGGCCATTTCTCGCAGCGGCGCCAGGCCGCGCCGTGCCGCGATCCAGCCGAACAGTGCGGTCAGCGCGACGCCGGCGCCGATCGCCAGCGCCAGGTTGCGCCACAGGTCGCGCATGAACGCGTGGTGGTGCCCGATGTCGCGCGCCACCGCCACGATCGCGGGCGGTTCGCCCGGCATCGCGGTCGAGGCCGACGCCGTGATCCCCCTGAACGATTGCCCGTCGTGTTCCCAGTCGATGGGCCCGACACGCGCCGAAGGATCGACCGGCGGCCGACTGCCGATCAGCGCCGCCGGGAACCGGGCAGCGGCCGACGCGGAGGCATACAGCAGCCGGCCGTCGCGGCCGGTCACCGCCACCAGCAGGTCGTCGCGACCCACCAGCGCATCGCGCAGCGTCGCGCCTGCCACGGGCAGGTCGGCGTCGGTGCGCACCCTGGCGAACGCGCTGCGCACCAGCACCACCTTGCTGTCGAGCTCGGCCACGTCCTGCTGGACGAAGTGTTGTTCGACCAGCACGCCGACCAGCCAGCCGAGCCCGATCAGCACCGCGGTCGACGCGGCGCAGAAGAACAGCGCGAGGCGGAACGTGATCGAGCGCGGCCGCATCGGCGCCATTGTGCCTCGCGCGAACGTCGCGCGAACGGTGAGCGAAGCAGGATTACGCAGATGTAATGTCGGCGTCAGCCTGTGGTCGGACCGGCTTCGCGATACTCGGCATCGACCCGACACTGCACAGGATCGAGACCGTGAAGCGCGCCTTCCTTTCGAAACGTTCCGTCCGCCTCGTGCCCATCGCCGTCCTCGCCGCCGCGGCCGGCACCGGCGCGGCATTCGCCGCCAGCGGCCACGACTCGCGCCATGCGCCGGGCGCGGCGGCGGCGGCGGCATCGTTCTCCGAAGGCACGGTGAAGAAGGTCGACAAGGCCGCCGGCAGGATCACGATCGAGCACGGTCCGCTCGCCAACCTCGACATGCCGCCGATGACGATGGCATTCCGCGCCGGCGACCCGGCGATGCTGGACAAGGTCAAGGCGGGCGACAGGGTGCGCTTCGTCGCGCATCGTGCCGACGGCGTGTTCAGCGTGACCGCGCTGGAGCCGGCGCGCTAGGTCGTCGCATCCGCGCCAGCATCCGGCCACGCATGCCGGGGAAACGTCCCGAGGCCCGGCCGGAGTCGCGTGCCATGCCATCTCGCCGCCGCGGTCCGCAAGGCCTGTCTCGCTTCATCGTTGCGCTGCCGCTGGGGCTGACCGTCGCGCTCGCCGATGCGGCGCCGGACGAGCCGCTCGTGCCGGCCACGACGGCGGCATCGGCTGCGACGATACCGGATGTGATGGCCGCGCCGGCTGCAACGGTACCGGGTGCGACGACGCCGGCCGAACCGCCCGCGCTGGGCGCTTCGCTGCCCGCGCTGCTCGAATACGCCCGCCTGCGCAACCCGGCCTTCGCCGCCGAGCGCGCCGAGGCCGATGCCGCGCGCGAGCGCATCGAAGCGGCGGGCGCGCTGCCCGACCCGCGCCTGCAGGTCGAGCTGATGGACTTCACCAACGCGATGCGCGGCGGCGGCACCACGTTGCTGCCCGGGCAGGTCGGCGAGACGCGCTACCGGATCATCCAGCCGCTTCCCGGATGGGGCAAGCGCGAGCTCGATGGCCGTGCCGCCGAGGCGCGCGCAGACAAGGCGCAAGCCGGACGCGACGCGGCGTGGCTGGATCTCGCCGCCGCCGTCAAGACGGCCTGGCTGCGCTACTACGCCGCCGACCGCGAGGCAGCGCTGAACCGCGACGCGCTGGCGCTGCTGCGGGGTCTGGAGGAAACGACGCTGGCGCGCTACCGGCTCGGGTTGCTGCCGCAGCAGGCGGTGCTGCGCGCGCAGCGCGAGATCACCGCGCAGCGGCTGGCGCAGGTGGCGGTGGCACAGCGCCGCCGCGGCGCGGTGACGGCGCTCAATGCGCTGCTGGCGCGGCCGTCGGACAGCGCGCTCGCGGCCCCGCTCGATCCGCCCGCGCTGCCCGAGACGCCGCCATTCGGCCGCGTGCTCGAACGCGGGCGCAGCGTCAACCCGGCGCTGGCCGCCGAAGCGCTGGGCGCGGACGTTGCCCGCCTGGAGCGCGATCGCACGCGGCGCGAGCGCTATCCGGATTTCAGCATCGGGCTCACCAGCAATCGTCCGCGCGGCGGCGATGGCTCGTGGGACCTGATGCTCGAAGTGATGATCCCGCTGCAGCAGTCGGCCCGTAGCGCCCGCGAACGCGAAGCCGAGCGGATGCTGAGCGCGGCCGACGCCCGCCGCGCGGCCGCCGAAGCGCGGCTGCAGGGCGAACTGGGCAGCGCGCACGCCGCCTACGCCGCCGGCCGCGAAACGCTGCGGTTGCTGCGCGGCAGCCTGCTGCCGCAGGCCGAAGCCACGCGCGACGCCACGCGCACGGCCTTCGCCAGCGGCCGCGTCGATTTCGACAGCGTGCTCGAGGCCGAGCGCCAGCTGATCGACATCCGCATGCGCATGCTCGACACCGAAGTGCAGACGCGCCTCGCGCTCGCCGAGCTCGAAAAGCTCGCAGGAGACCTGCCGTGAAGTTCCCCGCGCGACTCTCACTGGCCGCCATCGCGGTGGCGCTCGCGCTCGGCGCCGGGTACTGGGCGGGCAGCCGCCACGGTCTGCATCCCGCGGCAGAACCCCCCGTCGCTCCCACGGCCGTCACTGCGCCGACCGCGCCCGCCGGCACCGCACCGGCCGCGAGCAGCGAACGGAAGGTCCTCTACTACCGCAACCCGATGGGCTTGCCCGACACCTCGCCGGTTCCGAAGAAGGATCCGATGGGCATGGACTACCTCCCGGTCTACGCCGACGAGGCGCCCGACGACCGCGGCGTGGTGCGCGTGAGCCCGGCGCGCGTGCAGGTGCTCGGCGTGAAGACCGCGCTGGTCGAAACGCGTGCGCTCGACGCACCGGTGCGCGCCGTGGGCCGCGTCGAGGTGAACGAGCGCGCGGTGTTCGAGGTGGCACCGCGTTTCGAGGGCTGGATCGAACGCCTGCACGTGAACGCGGTGGGCGACCCGGTGCGCCGCGGCCAGCCGCTGTTCACCGTCTACAGTCCGGAGCTGCAATCGGCGGACGAGGAACTGCGCATCGCCGAACGCCTGCAGCGCGACAGCGCCGATGCCGACCCGCTGGCGGCCGCAGCGGCCGCGCGGCTGGCCGAGGCCACGCGCGCGCGACTGCGCAACTGGGAGGTCGCGCCGGGCACGCAACGTCAGACTTTCCACGCCCCGGCCAACGGCATCGTGCTGGAGAAGAACGCCGTGCAGGGCGCCCGCTTCATGCCCGGCCAGGCGATCTATCGCATCGCCGACCTGTCCACCGTGTGGGTCATGGCCGACGTGTTCGAGCAGGATCTCGCCCGCGTTGCGCGGGGCCAACCGGCGAGGGCCGTGTTCGACGCGCTGCCGGGACGCGATTTCGCGGCGCGCGTCGCCTACGTCTCCACCTTGCTCGACACCGCCACCCGCACGACGCGGGTGCGGCTGGAGCTGGACAACCGTGCCGGCCTGCTGCGGCCGGGCATGTTCGCCCACGTCGAGCTCGCCCGCGCCCCGTCGGTGCCGCGCGTCGTCGTGCCGGCCTCGGCGGTGATCGACGACGGTCACCGCCAGGTAGTGCTGCTGGCGCTCGGCGAAGGCCGATTCAGGCCACAGCCGGTGAAGCTCGGCCGGCGCGGACGCGACGACGTCGAAGTGCTCGACGGCGTGCAGTCCGGCGACCGCGTCGTGGTGTCGGCCAACTTCCTGATCGATTCGGAAAGCCGGTTGAAGGCGGCGTTGTCGAACCTCGGCGATGCCGACACTCACGCCGGCGCTGCGACACCCGCGCCACCAGCGACGCCGGCTTTCGAGGCCGACGGCGTGCTCGAGGAGATCGACGCCGCGGCCAACTCGGTGACGCTGACCCACGGCGCGATCCCCGCGCTGAAGTGGCCCGAGATGACGATGGACTTCGGTCTCGCCTCGCCCGAAGTCGCCGCCGGCATCTCGCCGGGCACGCGCGTGCGCTTCCGCTTCGAGCAGCGCGCGCCTGGCGAGTTCGTCGTCACTCGGATCGAGCGGACCGCCGGAACATCGAAGTGAAACCTTTCGTCCCTCTGGCCCGGCCCAGTCGCCGCCTGCCGCGAACGCACCGAGCGCCGAAGGAGGGCGATGCGAAGCGCGACGGAGCGCCAGCATGCTAGGCCGCGTGATCGACTGGTCGGCCCGCAACGTCTTCCTGGTCGTCCTGGCCACGCTGTTCCTGATCGGCGGCGGCCTGTACGCGGTGAAGCACACGCCGCTCGACGCGCTGCCCGATCTCTCCGACGTGCAGGTGATCGTCTACACCGACTATCCCGGCCAGGCGCCGCAGGTGGTCGAGGACCTGGTCACGTATCCGCTCGCCACCTCGATGCTCGCGGTGCCGCAGGCCAAGGTGGTGCGCGGCTTCTCGATGTTCGGCGCCTCCTACGTGTACGTGATCTTCGAGGACGGCACCGACATCTACTGGGCGCGCTCGCGCGTGCTCGAATACCTGAGCGCCGCGACCGGCCGCCTGCCCGCCGGCGTGGCGCCGCAGATCGGCCCGGACGCCACCGGCGTCGGCTGGGTGTACCAGTACGCGGTCACCGGCCGCGACATGAGCCTCGCCGATACGCGCAGCCTGCAGGACTGGTACCTGCGCTACCAGCTCACGCAGGCGGCCGGCGTCTCCGAGGTGGCGAGCGTCGGCGGCTTCGTGCGCGAATACCAGGTCACCGTCGATCCGCACCGGCTGGCGAGCTACGGCATTGCGCTGGACGAGGTGAGCCGCGCGATCCGCGCATCGAACCGCGACGTCGGCGGCCGCGTGGTCGAGATGGCCGAAAAGGAATACATGGTGCGCGGCCGCGGCTACCTGCGCGATGCCGGAGACATCGCCGGCGTGGTGCTCAGGAGCGAGGGCGGCACGCCGGTACGCGTGGCCGACGTCGGGCGCGTGGAGCTGGTGCCGGCCGAGCGGCGCGGCATCGCCGAGCTCGACGGCAAAGGCGAGGTCGCCTCGGGCATCGTGATGGCGCGCTTCGGCCAGAACGCGCTCGACGTGATCGCCAACGTGAAGGCGAAGATCGCCGAGATCGCCCCGGGCCTGCCCGAAGGCGTGGAGATCGTGCCGGTGTACGACCGCTCGACGCTGATCGAACGCGCCATCGCCAACCTGCGCTGGACGCTGCTCGAGGAAAGCCTGATCGTCGCCGCGGTGTGCGTGATCTTCCTGCTGCACGTGCGCAGCGCGCTGGTGGCGATCGTCACGCTGCCGCTCGGCATCCTGATCGCGTTCATCGCGATGCGCGCGCTCGGGCTGGGTTCCAACATCATGAGCCTGGGCGGCATCGCGATCGCCATCGGCGCGATGGTCGACGCCGCGATCGTGATGATCGAGAACGCGCACAAGCGCCTCGAGCGCCTGCCGGCCGGTGCCACGCAGGCTGTGCGTGCGCAGGCCGTCATCGGCGCCTGCAAGGAAGTCGGCCCGGCGCTGTTCTTCTCGCTGCTGATCATCACCGTCTCGTTCCTGCCGGTGTTCACGCTGCAGGGCCAGGAGGGACGGCTGTTCTCGCCGCTCGCCTACACCAAGACCTTCGCGATGGCCGGCGCGGCGCTGCTGTCGGTGACGCTGGTGCCGGTGCTGATGCTGTTCTTCGTGCGCGGCTCGCTGGTGCCCGAGGCGAGGAACCCGGTGAACCGCGTGCTGATCGCGTGCTACCGCCCGGTCATCCGCGGAGTGATGCGGCACAAGGTGCTCACGCTCCTCGCCGCGCTGGTCGCGATGGCGGCCACCGTGTTCCCGGCACGCCAGATCGGCTCCGAGTTCATGCCCACCCTCGACGAAGGCACGCTCTTCTACATGCCGGCCGCGCTGCCCGGCATGTCGGCGACCGAGGCCGGGCGGCTGCTCGCCACCACCAACCGCATCATCGGGACCTTTCCCGAAGTGGCCACGGTCTACGGCAAGGCCGGCCGCGCCAACACCGCCACCGACCCGGCGCCGCTGGAGATGTTCGAGACCGTCATCGACCTGAAGCCGCGCGACCAATGGCGGCCCGGCATGACCGTCGACAAGCTGATCGCCGAGATGGACGCCGCGCTGCGCTTCCCCGGTCTGGCCAACTCCTGGACGATGCCGATCAAGGCGCGCATCGACATGCTCTCGACCGGCATCCGCACTCCGGTCGGCGTGAAGGTGTTCGGCAACGACCTGGAGACGCTGGAACGGGTCGCCCGGCAGGTGGAAGCGGCGGTGCGTGGCGTGCCCGGCACCGCCAGCGCCTACGCGGAGCGGGTCGCCGGCGGCTACTACCTCGACATCGAGCCGCGCCGCGACCGGCTCGCGCGCTACGGCCTCACCGTGGACGGGTTGCAGGAAGTGGTGGCTACCGCGCTCGGCGGCGAAAGGGTCACCACCACGGTCGAAGGCCTGCAGCGCTACGACGTCACGGTGCGCTATCCGCGTGCGCTGCGCGACGACACGCAGCGCATCGCGAGCGAGGTCTACGTGCCGACGATGAACGGCCCGGTGCCGCTCGGCCAGCTCGCCACGGTGAGCGTGCGGCGCGGCGCGCCGGCGATCCGCACCGAGAACGCATTGCTGGCCGCCTACGTCTATGTCGACACCCGCGAGGCCGACCTGGGCGCCTTCGTCGAGCGCGCCCGGCAGGCGGTGGCCGCGCAGGTGAGCTTTCCGTCCGGCTACTACGCCGCCTGGAGCGGGCAGTTCGAGAACATGGAACGCGCGCGCGCCAGGCTGGCCGTGGTCGGCCCGCTGACGCTGGCGCTGATCTTCGTGCTTCTGTACCTGAACTTCCGGCGGCTCGCCGAGACGCTGATCGTGATGCTGTCGGTGCCGTTCGCGCTGGTCGGCGGCGTGTGGCTGATGTGGTGGCTGGGCTACCAGATGAGCGTGGCCGTGGCGGTCGGCTTCATCGCGCTGGCGGGCGTGGCGGCCGAGACCGGCGTGATCATGCTGATCTACCTCGACCATGCGTGGGAGGCGGCGAGGGCCCGGCGCGCCGCCGAAGGGCTGGTGCCTGGCGCCGCCGACCTCTACGACGCGATCATGGAAGGCGCGGTGGAGCGCGTGCGTCCGAAGATGATGACCGTGGTCGCGATCATGGCCGGCCTGCTGCCGATCATGTGGAGCAGCGGCACCGGCAGCGAGGTGATGAGCCGCATCGCGGCGCCGATGGTGGGAGGGATGGTGTCGTCGACGATCCTGACGCTGGCGGTGATCCCGGCGCTGTACGCGCTGGTGAAAGGCTGGCAGCTGCGCGGCGCGCGGCAGGCTCAATACCCGTCGGGCGCCTCGAGCACGTAGCCCATGCCGCGCACGGTGCGGATCAGCTTCGGTTCGAAGTCGTCGTCCACCTTCGCGCGCAGCCGCCGCACCGCCACTTCGATCACGTTGGTGTCGCTGTCGAAGTTCATGTCCCACAC
The DNA here is from genome assembly GCA_023383035.1 of Burkholderiaceae bacterium. Lineage (GTDB taxonomy): Bacteria > Pseudomonadota > Gammaproteobacteria > Burkholderiales > Burkholderiaceae_E > Zeimonas. The sequence continues at coordinate 15,343 of JAHDYE010000067.1, forward strand.
CTGCGAGGCGATCAGCGAGCGCGGCAGCACTTCGCCCTGGCGGCGCAGCAGCAGTTCGAGCAGCGCGAACTCCTTGGCCGTGAGATCGATGCGCCGCCCGCCGCGAACCACCCGCCGGCGCAGCAGGTCGAGCTCGAGATCGGCGACAGTGAGCACTTCGGGCTCGCGCGCCCGCCCCCGGCGCAGCAGCGTGCGCACCCGCGCGAGCAGCTCGGAGAACGCGAACGGCTTGACCAGGTAGTCGTCGGCGCCCAGCTCCAGCCCCTTGACGCGATCGTCGACCTGGTCGCGCGCGGTGAGGAACAGCACCGGCATCTGCCTGCCGCCGCGCCGGATCTCGCGCAGCACCCCCCAGCCGTCCAGGCCCGGCATCATCACGTCGAGCACCACCAGGTCGTAGTCGTCGCTGCTCGCGCGATGCAGGCCGTCGACGCCGTCGCGCGCGAGGTCCACCGAGTACCCCGCCTCGCCGAGCCCCTGCTTCAGGTAGTCGCCGGTCTTGCGTTCGTCTTCGACGATCAGGATCTTCATCGTCTGGCCTCGTCGCCATGCCGCCTGTGCGCATTCTGCACGGCGGCGAGCGCCGTTCTGCGAAGATTACCCACATGTAATGCGCCGGTCAGGATCCGGTCGATCCGCACGGCGCACCATGGTCGTCATGAAGGCGCCGCCAGTGGCACGCAGCCCGATCGCCGCGGGCTCGAACGGCTCGTCCGGCCAGGACGGCGCGCGCCGCGAGTCCGCCGCATCGTCCACGGCAGCGACGCTCTACACCTGCCCGATGCATCCGCAGATCCGGCAGCCGGCACCCGGAAGCTGCCCGATCTGCGGCATGGCGCTCGAGCCGCTGCTGCCCGCCGCGCAAGCCGACGACAACCCGGAGCTGCGCGATTTCTCCCGGCGCTTCTGGTGGACGCTGCCGCTGACGATCGTGGTCACGGTGCTGGCGATGTCCGGACATCGCTTCGTCTGGATGTCGCCGTCGAGCCAGTCATGGGTCGAACTGGTCCTGTCGGCGCCGGTGGTGCTGTGGGCGGCGTGGCCGTTCTTCGTGCGCTGCGGCCGGTCGATCCGCGCTGCGAGCCCGAACATGTGGACGCTGATCGGGATCGGCGTCGGCGCGGCCTTCGTCTACAGCGTCGCCGCCACCGTGGCGCCGCAGCGTTTTCCCGAATCGTTCATGGCGCACGGACGAGTCGCGGTCTACTTCGAGGCGGCGGTGGTCATCGTGTCGCTGACGCTGCTCGGCCAGATGCTGGAGCTGCGCGCACGCGGGCAGACCTCGGCGGCGATCCGCGCGCTGCTCGGGCTGTCGCCGAAGACCGCGCGGCGGATCGACGTCGACGGCAACGAGGAGGACGTCGCGCTGACCCACGTCCACGTCGGCGACGTCCTGCGCGTGCGACCGGGCGAGAAGGTGCCGGTCGACGGCGTCGTGCTCGAAGGCGAGAGCGCGGTCGACGAATCGATGCTGACCGGCGAGCCGATCCCGGTGGGCAAGCGCGCCGGCGACACGGTGATCGGCGCGACGCTGAACACCAGCGGCGCGCTGACGATGCGCGCCGAGCGTGTCGGTGCGGCGAGCATGCTCGCGCAGATCGTCGACCTGGTCGCGCAGGCGCAGCGCTCGCGCGCGCCGATGCAGCGCCTGGCCGACCAGGTGGCGGGCTGGTTCGTGCTGGTCGTCATCGCGATCGCGATCGCCACCTTCCTCGTCTGGGGCCTGTTCGGACCGGAACCCCGCTGGGTGTTCGCCACCCTGAACGCGCTGGCGGTCCTGATCATCGCGTGCCCCTGCGCACTGGGCCTGGCGACGCCGATGTCGATCATGGTCGCCACCGGCAAGGCGGCGACGCG
>JAHDYE010000068.1:0-11162 GCA_023383035.1 Burkholderiaceae bacterium
GATCGCCTCGAAGTCCATCAGCTCGCCGACCGAGCCCTCGGGGAACGACATCGAGGCGCGCAGCTGCTCGCGCTCTTCCTGCGTCAGGCCGCGGCGCACTTCCTCGACCACGTCGACCGGCAGGTCGGGCGCCAGCTCGGCGATCTCGTCGGTGTCGAGCGACTCCACCGCGTCGACCAGCTCCTCGCGATCCATCGAGCGGATCAGCGACTCGCGCACCGATTCGGAAACCTCCAGCAGGATCTCGCCGTCGCGCTCGGCCTTGACGAGATCCCAGACGATCATCCGCTCCTCGTAGGGCAGCGCCTCGAGGATGTAGGCGATGTCGGCCGGATGCAGGGAATCGAGCCGCGCGCGCAGTTCGTCCAGATGCTGGCGCTCGACCAGCTGTTCGACCAGCTCGTGGCGCTGCCCGGCCTCGCCGTGGCCCTGGCGCTGCGCCACCTCGAGCACCAGGTTGTGCCGGCGCAGCAGCTCCTGCACCTCGAGCAGCGCGCGCGAAGCGGCTTCCGGATCGCGCGGCTGCGGAGCGGCCGGCACCTCGGCGAAGCGCTCGGCGTCTTCTTCGGCGCGGATGTCGGCGTCTTGCTCGGCCATGGCAGGCAGGAAAGAGGAGGATCAGGGGGGATCGACCGAACCCATCCACCGGCCGACGATGGCGGCGCGGCGGGCCAGCGCCGCCGAATCGCGATTCGCGTCATGGTAGCGCGGACGCGGCAGCATCGCCGCCATCCGTGCCGCCTGCCACGGCTCGAGTTGCGCGGCCGACACGCCGTAGTAGTGGCGCGCGCCGGCCTCGGCTCCGAACACGCCGGCGCCCCATTCGGCCACGTTCAGGTACAGCTCGAGGATGCGGCGCTTGCTCATCACCGTCTCGATCATGTAGCTGATGACGACCTCCTGCGCCTTGCGCAGGTAGCTGCGCTCGCCCGACAGGAACAGGTTCTTCGCCAGCTGCATGGTGATCGTCGAGCCGCCGCGCACGACGCGCCCGCGCTTGCGGTTGTGCTCGTAGGCGCGCTCGATCGCGTCCCAGTCGACGCCGTCATGGTCGGTGAAATTGGCGTCCTCGGCCGCGATCACCGCGCGCTTCAGATGCACCGAGATGCGTTCGTACGGTACCCAGCGATGCCGCAGCTCGCGCCGCGGATCGGTCTCGCGCAGCCGCGACAGCTCCTGACGCATGAAGCGCGTGGTGCCCGGGTCCACGTGGCTCCACCACAGCACCCGGCCGAAGTACCAAAGCTGCACCGCCAGCACGGCCGTGATCGCCAGCAGCAGCGTCCAGGCCCCCGCGCGCAGCAGCCGCGCCACGCGCGGACGCGCCCGTTGCCCGGGCGGGCGGCGCCGGCGGAATTCCGACCTGCCCATTTGCCCGCGTTCAGCCGGTTTCGGCCGCAATCTCGCTGCGCAGGGCCTCGTAGACGGGAGCCGTGAGCGGCCGCACGCCGCGCCAGACGAGGAACGACTCGGCGGCCTGCTCGACCAGCATGCCCAGGCCGTCACAGGCGCGCGCGCAGCCGGCCGCGCGCGCCTGGGCGACGAACGCGGTGTCGCGCGCACCGTAGAACATGTCGTAGGCCAGCGTCGCGGCCGCGAGCACCGCGTCGGCCACCGGCAGGCGCTCGCCGCTCAGCCCGGCGGAGGTGGCGTTGATGATCAGGTCGTGGCCCGGCTCGAGCGCCGCGAACGCGCAGGCCTGCACGCGCGCCGGTGCCGCCGCGGCCGGCGCTCCGGCCGCGACGACCGATGCCGCGGGCGCGGCTGCGGCGCGCGCGGCGTGCTGCACCGGCAGCGGCGGCGCGGCGAACGCCTCGGCCAGCGCGAACGCCCTGGCCGGCGTGCGGTTCGCGATCGTGATGCGCGCCGCCCCCGCTTCCAGCAACGGACCGATCACGCCGCGGCTCGCGCCGCCGGCGCCCAGGATCGCGATCGAGCGTCCGGCCAGCCGCACACCGAGACGCGACTCGATGTCGCGCACCAGGCCGACGCCGTCGGTGTTGTCGCCGAACACGTCGCGCCGGCCGTCGAAGCGCAGCGTGTTGACCGCGCCGGCGACCAGCGCGCGCGCGCTGCGCCGCGTGGCCCACGCGAAGGCGTCGAGCTTGAACGGCAGCGTCACGTTCAGGCCGCGGCCGCCGCCGTCGCGGAAGCGCTCGACCGCTTCGACGAACCCGTCGGGCGGCGCCAGCAACCGGCCGTACTCGATGTCGTGCCCGGTCTGCTGCGCGAAGCGCGCGTGGATCGACGGCGAACGGCTGTGCGCGACCGGGTTGCCGATGACGGCGTAGCGATCGGTCATTGGCGCGACGACCCGGTCGGGCGCACCGACGCGGTCTCGAGCGAGTCGTTGGTGAACGTCCAGGTGCGCACGATCTGCAGGATGTCGCCCTCGCGCGCCATGTCGGGCGTGAAGCGCTCGTACGGCGCGCCCGCGTAGACGATCTGCTTGACCGCGCGGTTGAGCACCTCGTGCTTCGACTTGCGGTTCACGATCACGTCCACGACGTTGCCGTGCTTGTCGATCTCGACGGTGATGATCAGCGAGTCGTACAGGCGCCCGCGCGCCTCGGGGGGGTAGCGCTCGGTGCCCAGGCGCTCGATGCGCGCCGCCCAGTCCTCGACGTAGCGCGCGTAGCTCACGCCGATCGCGTTGATGCCGTAGGTGAGCCGTTTGGGGCGCTTGTTGTAGTCGGAGATCTGCCGGTCGATCTGCGCCTGCAGTCGGGCGATCAGGGCATCGACGTCCTTGTCGTCGTCGCCCTGGGTCACCGGGCGCGACTCGCCGGGGCGCTCGTCGGGCTGCACGTACGCCTGCGGGCCGCGCGCCAGCGCGAGCAGCCGGCGCTGCTGCACCTCGAGCTCGGCCAGGCGCTGGCGGCGCTGCACCAGGTCCTCGCCGTCGCGCGCCTGCGTCTCGGCCGGCAGCGGCGAGCGGGCACGTCCGCTGTCGCGATCGCCGCCGCCCTCCATCTGCACCTGCGCCAGCACCTGCGGCTCGAGCGGCCTGGCGTCGGTGCGGGCGTTGAGCAGGATCACCTCGAGCTGCGGGTCGATCGGCTTGAACTTGATCGGCGCCGGCGGCGCGAAGCGCAGCAGCAGCACCAGCGCGTGCAGCAGCACCGACACCGCGACCGCGAAGGCGAGCGGATCGCGCCGCCACAGCTCGCGCGGCGAGAAACGCCCCGGCCAGGCGAGCGGCCCCGGCATCGTCTTCGGCCTCCTGCGCATCGTGCGCATCGCGCGCCCGCTCATGCCGCCTGCGCGGCGAGCGCATCTTCGCCGTCTATCGGCTCGTCGGACGCGGACGCAGCCGCCGCGCTCGTCTCGACGAAGCGCGCCTCGACCGACAGGTCGACCTCGTCGGTGGCCAGCAGATCGACCACGATGCGACGGCCCGCAGCGAGCATCGGCACGCCGGGCAGGCGGAAGTACAGCGGCGCGTCGGCGAGCCGCACCAGGTCTTCGCGCACCACCACCGCATCGGCGCGACGCAGGTCCTGCTGGCGCACCCAGCGCAGGCACCAGTAGCGTTCCATGCGGTGCTGAAAGTCGAGATACGCGCTGTAGCGCGCCTCGAACGCGTTGATGATCGAGAACAGCTCCGCGTCGTTCTGGCCGAACGGCGGCTTCTCGCCGGCCAGTACCGCCAGCAGCTGACGCTGGTTCACCAGGTCGGTGTAGCGTCGCAGCGGCGACGTGCTCCACATGTACTGCGATACGCCCAGTCCCTGGTGCGGCAGCGGATGCGTGGTGGTGCGTACGCGCCCGGCCTGCTGCGAACGGAACACGCCCGGCACGCCGCGGTCGGCCAGCATCAGCGCCCACTCGCTGTTGGCGAGGATCATCATCTCGCTGACGATGCGGTCCAGCGGCGCGTCGCGGCGCCGCTGCACGATGCGCACGCGCTCCTCGCCGTCGGCGCGATCGATGTAGAAGTTGAAGTCGGAGCGGAAACGCGGCTCGGGCGTGCCGCGCACCCGCTCGCGCTCGGCGGCCAGCGCCAGCGTGAGCCGCCACAGCACGCGCAGCGCTTCGCCGCGCGGGTGGCCGATCGGCGCGCTGCCCGACAGCGCCGGCTCGTCGAGCGCCTCGCCCGCGGGCACGTCGTCGAGCAGGTCGTGGCGCATGTTGTCGACCACGCGCACCCGCTCGGCCAGCGAGAAGCGCGAAACCACGCGTTCGCCGTGCACGTCGAGGTCGACGTACAGCGACAGCGCCGGCACCGCGCGGCCCGCATCGAGCGAGAACGCCGCGATCACCGGCTGCGGCAGCATCGTGACCTTGTCGCCCGGCATGTAGATCGTCGACATGCGCTCGCGCGCCAGCGCGTCGAGCTCGCGGCCTGCCGCGATCGCCAGCCCGGGCGCCGCGATGTGCACGCCGACGCGCCAGCGCCCGTCGGACAGGCGCTGCACCGACAGGCAGTCGTCGATCTCGGTGGTGGTCGAGTCGTCGATGGAGAAGGCTTCGGCCGCGGCCAGCGGCAGCGCTTCCAGCGCGGCGGCCGGTGCGGCCAGCACATCGTCGCGCAGCGGCGCGTCGAAGCCGTGCGGGAAGTACTCGGCCGCAAAGCGCGCCAGGTGCAGACCGTACGGCGAGTCGAAGGCGCCCAGCGACAGCAGCAGCCGCTCGGGCGCCTGCCGGGTCAGCGCCAGGGCGCGCTCGAAGGCCTTCCAGGCAGGGGAGGACTTGTCGGGGCGCGCCAGCAGCCACGCGGCCTGCGTCGCGATCTCCGGCGGCAACCGGCCGGCCGTCATCTCCTGCGCCTGCGCCTCGATCATCGCTTCCTGCAGGCGGCGGCGTTCGATCGCGGCCACCGCGGCCTTCAGCGTCTCGGGCGGCGCAGGCCGGAAGCGGCCGCGCCCCTTGCGGTGGAAGTGGACCGGTGCGCCGTGCAGCCTGAGCAGCAGCGCCGTGGCCTCCACCGGATTGGGTGCGCGGCCGAAGTATTCGCCGGCGAGCTCGACGAAGCCGAACTCCTGCTGCGGCGCGCACTCCCACAGGAAATCGAGGTCGATGTCGTCGGCCAGCCGGCGCGCCGCGGGCAGCAGCGTCTCGGGCGCGGGCGCGTCGAAGCGCAGCAGCACGGACGACGCCTTGATCTTCGTGCGCTTGCCGCTGGCCAGCTCGACCTGCAGGCTGGCGCCGGACTCCGACAGGACCGAACCCGCCTTGAAGTCGCCGTTGTCGTCGAACAGGAGGTGCTTCATCGTGACGACCGATTATAGAGGGCCGCCACGCGGGAGCCGGGCGCCGGCCGGCGGGCGACCGCCGGCAGCCCCCCGCCGCTGCGCGGCTTCAGAGCGCGATGCCGCCCGAGACCTCGATCACCGCGCCATTGATGTACGACGCCTCGTCCGACGCGAGGAAGGCGTACACGTTGGCGATCTCCTCGGGCTGCGCGAGCCGGCCCAGCGGCACCTTCTCGACCATCTTCTGCATCACCGCGGGCGGGATCGTGTCCAGGATCGACGTGGCCACGAAGCCCGGGCAGACCACCGCCACGCGCACGCCCCTGGGCCCCAGCTCGCGCGCCCAGGTCTTGGTGATGCCGATCAGACCGGCCTTGGTGGCGGCGTAGTTGGTCTGGCCGAAGTTGCCGTACAGCCCCACCACCGACGACGCGTTCAGGATGACGCCCGAGCCCTGCTCGATCATCGGCCCGGCGACCGCCTGTCCGCACAGGAACACGCCCTTGAGGTTGACGTTCACGACGCGGTCGAACTGCTCGGCCGTCATCTTCACCAGCCGCGCGTCCAGCGTGATGCCGGCATTGTTGACCAGGCAGTCGATGCGCCCCCAGCGCGACCTGACCGCGGCCACCATCGCCGCGACGCTGGCCGCATCGGTGACGTCGAGCCGCACGCCGATCGCCTGCGCGCCGGTATCGGCGAGCTCGGCGCGCGCCGCCTCGACGCGCGCGGCATCCAGATCGGCGATCACCACGCGCGCGCCTTCGCGCGCGAACTTGCGCGCGGTCGCCATGCCGATGCCGCCGGCGGCGCCGGTGACGATCGCCACCTTGTCCTTCAGTCTCATGCCTGCTCTCCGGGAGATGTCGAATCGGGCGACCGGTGCAGGCGCGCGAAGGCGAGGACGCGGTCGATCAGCTCGGCGAAGTCCGACAGGCCGTGATCGCTGCCTTCGAGCAGGATCGTCGCCACGCCGGGATACTTCGCCACCATGTCGCGCCAGTCGAGCAGCTCGTCGCCCTTGGCGGCCACCAGCAGGTAGCGCTGCGGCAGCGTCGGCGCCGGCACTTCGAGCGCGGCCAGCTCGTCGAGGAAGGCGCGCTCGAAAACGAACGGTTCGTCGCTGTGGAACATGCGCTGCTCGCCGACCCAGCCCGCGAGGTCGCGTGCCGGCGTGACCGCCGGATTGAGCAGCACCGCGCGGCAGCCGCAGCGTTCGGCGAGCCAGGTGGCGTAATAGCCGCCCAGCGAGCTGCCGACCAGCGTGTCGCCGGGCTGCGGCGCGATGCGCTCGAGCACCAGCGCGACCGCCGCCGCGGGCGAGGCCGGCAGCTGCGGGCAGACGAAACGCGATGCGAGCCCCAGCGCGGACAGCCGTTCGGCGAGCAGGCAAGCCTTGAACGACTGCGGCGACGAGCGGAACCCGTGCAGGTAGATCAGGCGTGGCGGCGCAGCGCTCATTTCAGCGGGCACCCAGCGCATCGAGCAGGCGCTGATGGATGCCCCCGAAGCCGCCATTGCTCATCACGAGGACGGTGTCGCCCGGCTGTGCCGCCGCCACGATCGCGTCGACCAGCCGGCCCAGGTCGGCTTCGACCAGCGCCCGTTCGCCCAGCGGGGCGAGCGCCGCGGCCACGTCCCAGCCGACGCCGCCGCTGTAGCAGAACACGCGGTCGGCCGCGCGCAGGCTGTCGGGCAGCTGCGCAGCCATTGCGCCCAGCTTCATCGTGTTCGAGCGCGGTTCGAGCACCGCGAGGATGCGCGCGCCGGCGCCGAGGCGCTCGCGCAGGCCCGACACGGTGGTCGCGATGGCGGTCGGGTGGTGCGCGAAGTCGTCGATCACCGCCACGCCGCCGGCTTCGCCGCGCCGCTCCATGCGGCGGCGCACGCCGCCGAAGGCCGCCAGCGCCTCGATCGCCTGCGCCGGATCCACGCCCGCATGCCGCGCGGCGGCGATCGCCGCCAGTGCGTTGGCGCGGCTGTGCGCGCCCGGCAGCGCCAGCCTGCAGCGACCCAGATGCTGCGCGCCGAAACTCACGTCGAAGCCGGTGGCATCGGCCTGCTCCTCCACGCGATCGGCATGCCAGCCGTGCGGCGACAGGAAGTCTTCGCGCTCGCTCCACAGCCCACGCGCCAGCACCCGTTCGAGCGCCGGCTCGGCGGCATTGACCACGAGCCGCCCGCAGCGCGGCACGGTGCGCACCAGATGGTGGAATTGCGTCTCGATTGCCGCAAGATCGGGGAAGATGTCGGCGTGATCGAACTCGAGATTGTTCAGCACCGCGGTGCGCGGCCGGTAGTGCACGAACTTGGAGCGCTTGTCGAAGAACGCGGTGTCGTACTCGTCGGCCTCGATCACGAACAGCTCGCTCTCGCCCAGCCGTGCGGAAACCGGGAAGTTGGCCGGCACGCCGCCGATCAGGAAGCCGGGCTGCCGACCCGCCGCTTCCAGGATCCAGGCCAGCATCGACGCGGTGGTGGTCTTGCCGTGCGTACCGGCAACAGCGAGCACCCACTTTTTCGCAAGCACTTGTTCCGCCAGCCATTGCGGCCCGGAGATGTAGGGCTCGCGGGCGTCGAGGATGGCCTCGATCAGCGGATTGCCGCGCGCGACCACGTTGCCGACCACCCACAGGTCGGCGCCCACCCCGAGCTGGGCGGCGTCGTAACCCTCGATCAGGTCGATCCCCAGCGCGCGCAACTGGTCGCTCATCGGAGGATAGACATTGGCGTCGCAGCCGGTCACGCGGCAGCCGGCCTGACTGGCAATCGCCGCGATGCCGCCCATGAACGTGCCGCAGATGCCGAGGATATGGATGTGCATCGGAGCGATAATGGCGAGCCACCGGATTCTACAGACATGCACGACGCTTCCGACCCGCTGCGCCTGGAAGTGGCGGCCACTGCCGCCCGGCTGGTCGCCGACGCGGGCCACGACTACGCGACCGCCAAGAAGAAGGCGCTGCGGCAGGTTCTCGGCGGCGGCCCGGTGCCCAAGCGCTCGGTACCCGACAACGACGAGATCGACGCGGCGCTGCGCGAGCACCTGGCGCTGTTCGACGACGACCATGCGCTGCGCGTCGCGCGGCGCCGGCGCACCGCCGTGGCGCTGATGCAGCGACTGCAGGGTTTCCATCCGTACGTGACCGGCGCGGTCTGGAAGGGCATCGTGACCGAGCACGCACCGATCCATCTGCAGCTGTTCCATGACAACCCGAAGGAGGTCGAGATCCAGCTGCTCAACGACGGCGTGGACTTCGACGTCTCGACCGTGCCGCACTTCCGCAGCGGCGAGGAAGTCGAGGCGCTCGCGTTCTGGTTCGACGACGCGCCGGTGCTGCTGTCGCTGTACGGCCACGACGACCTGCGCGGCGCACTGCGCGGCGGCATCACGGGCCCCGAGCGCGGCGATCGCGATGCGCTGCTCGGACGACTCGCGGAGGCGGCATGAGCCGCCGCCGCTGGCTGGCCGTGGGCGCGCTCGCGCTGGGCTTCGGCGGTTTCGGCGCGTGGATGGGGTCGCGCCGCTACGCGGTCGACAGCGCCGATGCGGCAGCGGTCGACCTGCTGTACGGACTCACGCTGCCCGATGCGGCGGGAAGCGCGGTCGCGTTGCGGCAGTGGCGCAGCCAGCCGCTGCTGGTCAACTTCTGGGCCACGTGGTGCCCGCCGTGCGTCGAGGAAATGCCCGAGCTGAGCGATTTCGACGCCGAGTTCCGGCCCCGTGGCCTGCGCATCGTCGGGATCGGAATCGATTCGGCCGACAACATCCGGCAATTTTCCGGCAAGACGCCGATGAGTTATCCTCTGCTCGTTGCCGGCACCAGCGGCGTCGAGCTGGTACGGCGTTTCGGCAACATGGCCGGAGCCCTGCCCTTCAGCGTCCTGATCGACCGCGACGGTCGCATCACGTGGCGGATGCTGGGGCGCTTCAAGACCGCCGCGTTGCGCGAGGCAATCCTCGCGGTGGTCTGAACGGGCGTCGCGCCGACGCCGCAGCGAGGCGCGTCCACTGGCGTTCTTCGGACAAAAGGCGTATAACTTCGCCCAACTTCCGACAAGGGCGCCTCATCAGCCCCTTCAACATCCCGATGTCGAAACTGCTGTGGACAGTTCACGGACCGAACCTGAACCTGCTGGGCAGCCGTGAACCGGCCGTCTACGGCACCACGACGCTGGCCCAGATCGACGCCGAGCTCGCGAAGATCGCCAAGGCCCACGGGCACCGGCTCGAGAGCTTCCAGTCCAACCACGAAGGTGCACTGGTCGATCGCATCCAGTCGGCGCCGCGCGCCGGCGTCGACTTCATCGTGATCAACCCGGCGGCGTTCACGCATACCAGCGTGGCGCTGCGCGATGCGCTGGCAGCGGTCGCGGTGCCGTTCATCGAAGTACACCTGTCGAACATCCACCGCCGCGAACCGTTCCGGCACCACTCCTACCTGTCCGATCTTGCCGCCGGCGTCATCGCCGGACTGGGACCGATCGGCTACCGGCGCCCGCTGCAGGCGGCCATCGCGCCCCTGCGCCCCGCCGACGCGACCGCCGCGGCACCACGCCGCCCGAACAAAGGCTGAACCCCATGGATCTGCGCAAACTCAAGACCCTGATCGACCTGGTAGCCGAGTCGGGCATCTCGGAACTGGAAATCACCGAAGGCGACGGCAAGGTACGCATCGTCAAGAGCCAGCCGGCGCCGTTGCTGGTACACGCTCCGCTGGGTTCTCTTCCGACGGTCGCTCCGGCGGTGGCCGCGCCGCCTCCGGGCGCCGCCGCGGCACCGGCGCCCGCTGCCGGCGCGGCACCCGCGCCGGAGCCGCCGAGCGGGCACATCGTCAAGTCGCCGATGGTCGGCACCTTCTATCGCTCGGCGCAGCCGGGCGCCGACCCGTTCGTATCGGTCGGCAGCCAGGTCAAGGAAGGCGACACGCTGTGCATCATCGAGGCGATGAAGCTGATGAACGAGATCGAGGCCGACAAGGGCGGCACGATCAAGGCGGTGCTGGCCGAGAACGGTTCGCCGGTGGAGTTCGGGCAGCCGCTGTTCGTGATCGAATGACATGTTCGAGAAGATCCTGATCGCCAACCGCGGCGAGATCGCCCTGCGCGTGCAGCGCGCGTGCCGTGAACTCGGCATCAAGACGGTGGTGGTGCATTCGCAGGCCGATACCGAAGCCAAGTACGTGAAGCTGGCCGACGAATCGGTGTGCATCGGCCCGCCGCCGTCGCGCGACAGCTACCTGAACGTTCCCGCGATCATCAGCGCCGCCGAAGTCACCGACGCCGAGGCGATCCACCCCGGCTACGGCTTCCTGTCCGAGAACGCCGACTTCGCCGAGCGCGTCGAGAAGAGCGGTTTCGTCTTCATCGGTCCGCGCCCCGATTCGATCCGGCTGATGGGCGACAAGGTGTCGGCCAAGGAAGCGATGGTCAAGGCCGGCGTGCCGGTGGTGCCGGGCTCGGAAGGCGCCCTGCCCGACGATCCGAAGGAAGTGGCGCGCATCGCGCGCGCGGTCGGCTACCCGGTGATCATCAAGGCGGCCGGCGGCGGCGGCGGGCGCGGCATGCGGGTCGTGCACACCGAGGCGGCGCTGCCCAACGCGGTGGCGATGACGCGCAGCGAGGCGCAGGCGGCCTTCAACAACCCCGCGGTCTACCTCGAGAAGTTCCTCGAGAACCCGCGCCACATCGAGATCCAGGTGCTGGCCGACGAGCACCGCAACGCCGTGTATCTCGGCGAGCGCGACTGCTCGATGCAGCGTCGCCACCAGAAGATCATCGAGGAAGGGCCCGCGCCCGGCATCAGCCGGCGGCTGCTCGACCGCATCGGCACGCGCTGCGCCGACGCCTGCCGCAGGATCGGCTACCGCGGCGCCGGCACCTTCGAGTTCCTGTTCGAGAACGGCGAGTTCTACTTCATCGAGATGAACACGCGCGTGCAGGTCGAGCACCCCGTCACCGAACTGA